>CAYVBH010000475.1:0-1561 GCA_964449015.1 uncultured Bacteroidales bacterium | reverse complement strand
AGGAGGAATTCGACCAGCGCACCGACCCGATGGGCAAGCATTATTTCTGGCTGACGGGGTATTTTCACAATACCGAGCCTGAGGCAACTGATACGGATGAGTGGGCCCTGGACAACGGCTATGTTTCCATTGTGCCCCTTCACATTGACCTCACCTGCTACGATACAATAAAATCACTGAAAGAATGGAGTTTTGAATAATATGAAAATCAACAACCTGCAGAAATATAATACACTTGCCACAGGCATCATTGCCGGCGTGGTGGTTCCGGTTATTGTCTACTTCATCCTGTATTATTCAAAAATGCAGGATGTCAGGTTCACCCTGTTTTCCAACAACCTGGTCATCGGAAACATCATTCCGGTTATCATCAGCCACTGCATACTCCCTAACCTGCTGTTGTTTTTCATTTTCAATGGTTTGAACTGGATGCAGGCTGCCAAAGGGGTGCTGGGAACCACCGTGGTACTGACCATCCTGATTTTCGCAATCAAGTTAATTTTCAGCGTGATATGAAGTACTACCTGATAGCCGGAGAGGCCTCGGGAGACATGCATGCTGCCAACCTGATCAAAGCTCTCCGGGAGAAAGACCCCCATGCTGAGTTCCGCTGTTTTGGGGGAGACATGATGGAAGCAGCCGGTGCAAGCCTGTTTATCCATTACAGGGATATGGCCATGATGGGACTTGTGGAAGTTGTAGGTAAATATTCCACCATTCGGAAGAATAAAATGAAATGCCGGCAGGACATTCTTACATACCGGCCTGATGTGCTGATACTGGTTGATTATTCGGGCTTTAACCTGCCCATGGCACGGTTTGCTGCCAACAACAACATCCGGGTCATTTACTATATTTCTCCCAAGCTTTGGGCCTGGGCCAAATGGCGTGTTAAAACCGTCAGGGAATATGTGCAACGGATGTTTGTCATTCTTCCCTTTGAGGTTGATTTTTACAAGGATCACCAGGTGGAATCCGAATATTACGGGAATCCCGTACTCGACAGCATCAGCGAATTTGAGTCAGGTTTCCGCCATGATCCCGAATTCAGGAAAAAGAATAACCTGGACGACAAGCCGATAATTGCATTGCTTGCCGGAAGCCGAAAGCAGGAGATAGACTTGCTTCTTCCCGAGATGCTTTCGATCATTCCTCACTTCGAAGGGTATCAGTTCGTCATTGCAGGCGCTCCGGCCATTTCACCGGAATACTATGCCGGGTACATTTCAGGAACCGCTGTGCGTATTGTTTATAATCAAACCTACACGTTATTGAAACATGCTGATTCAGCAGTGGTAACTTCAGGGACTGCCACGCTTGAAACAGCACTTCTGGGAACACCTGAAGTGGTTATCTACAAGACCAACCCGGTAACTTTTTTCATCGGCAGCTTTTTTGTGAAAGTCAAATTCTTCTCGCTGGTGAACCTGATCCTCGACCGGGAAGTGGTTCAGGAATTACTCCAGAAAAACCTGTCGGCAGACATTAGGGCAGAACTGGAGAAATTGCTGCACAACAAGGAATACCGCGCCAACATGCTGCATGACTATGCCCTGCTTCG
>CAYVBH010000474.1:0-1684 GCA_964449015.1 uncultured Bacteroidales bacterium | reverse complement strand
CAGGACCTTTCTGCAAAAAGGATACCGGATTGTCTCCATGCACGATTACTATCATTCTGTTATGCGAAATGGCCGGGAGAAAGGTAAAGAACTGGTCGTAACCTTCGATGATGGCTGGGCAGACAATTACAGGTATGCTTACCCGATTCTGAAACAGTATGGGATTCAGGCTCTGATTTTCGTGACAGCAGAAGGGATTCAGTCAGATGGAACCGGAACATTCAGCATAAGCCAGGCCAGGGAGATGATGAACCACAGCATTGAAATCGGCTCCCATACCTGCACCCACAGGATATTGACAAAGATTTCGCAAGAAGACGCTAGAAAAGAAATTTTCGACAGTAAAAAGCAAATGGAAGCATTGCTGGCTCAGCCGGTTGATTTCCTGGCTTACCCTGGAGGGGCATTCAACCAATCGATCATCGAAATGACCAGGGAAGCCGGGTATAAAGCTGCCTGTTCCATTCTGTCTCCGGCGGTCAACACAAAAAACGATCTCTTCTGGCTGTTCAGGAATGTTTTCACCGGCCGCATTAACACATTGCCTGATTATTACCGGTTGAGTCCGCTGATGACGCGGTTGCTGGAATTTAGGGTAAGGAAAAGACTGAAAGAGAAACTACATTCGGGGATAATACTGAACCTGACCTCTGCCGATAACTATCGGAGCCCCGAAGGGGACTTTGAGTAAGTAGTTCATATCTAATAATATATCTCAGTGTTGCGATTATAGGTGGAATAGATTCAAGATGAAAAAAAAGTAAGACAGATAAATTGGTGTTAATTTGTGAATACTGTGGACAACCAACTTTTCCCAAAATGGATAAATTATTGAATTGCTGGATTACCAACCGCGTTATGATGATGAATATTTGAAAACATGGAGGGCGAAAGTTTAAAGTCCTGGCTGGGTAATTATAATGGACAATTAGATAGAGGATTTTGTGAAATTGTTTTCTAAAAAATGTAACTTTGAGAAAATTGTTTAAGAAACGAGCATGGCGCACACACCACAAAATTTCATGGATATATGTTCCATGCCAGTTCTTTGGTATTGAAAAACATGATTGGATGAGCAACCACATATAATTAAATATCTGGTTATTAACTAACAAATATACGAATGAAATGAGCACAGTTGAATTAAGACATATTATAACTGAGCATTTATCTCATATTGAAGATGTTTCATTTCTTAATGCATTAAAGACCATTGTAGAGTCTAAGGTTTCCGGTGGCACCTATAAACTGAGTGATTACCAAAAAATGCGTATCGATTCAGCCAAACAGCAACTAATCAAAGGACAAACAATATCTCATGAAGAGGTACAAAAAGAAATTGACCAATGGCTAAATTCAAAATAGAATGGTCAATTGAAGCAAAGACAGACTTATTTGATATTCTCGAATTTTATATAAAGAGAAATTGCACTTCAATAGGACTAATCAATACAACAAACTACAAATAAACCCTGATACACAAGTAAAATATATTTTCAAAGAAACCACCCGGTTCATTATAGAAGAAGCAGATATACTGATCCATTATACTCCTCCGAGGCTGGGTAGTTACCAGTTTGGATGGGGGGCGCTGTCCAGGTGGGTGCCCGAAAAACACACCACCCGCAACTTCGAGATTCCGGCTTGCGGGACGGCCCTGGTATCGGAACGGAATGAGGAGATC
>CAYVBH010000473.1:0-1711 GCA_964449015.1 uncultured Bacteroidales bacterium | reverse complement strand
GTTTCAGGGCTCTTTTGATCAGGTCTTCCAGCGGAAGGTTTTTTTCAGCGAGGAGTATTTTACTGATCACCTTGTCAGCCTCTCCCTTGTTGAATCCCAAAATCACCAAAGCTGATAACGCTTCATCTTTCAATCTATTGTCTTTTGCCGGAAATATTTCACCGGAGCCTTTTTCTTTACTGATTTTATCCCGCAGGTCGAGGATCACCCGCTGGGCGGTTTTCGCACCGATGCCCTTGATGCTTTGCAGTAATGAGGTGTTATTGGTGAGAATGGCCTGTTGCAGGTCATCGGGTGTCATTGATGAGAGCATCATACGTGCCGTGTTTGCGCCAATACCGGAAACAGTAAGCAACAAACGGAACAGTTCACGTTCCTGTTTGGTGAAAAATCCATAGAGCAGGTGCGCATCCTCACGCACAACAAGGTGAATGAACAAACGTGCTTTGGAGAGCGAATCAAGCATACCGAAAGAGGTGAGCGAGATCTGGATGCAATAACCCACACCTGCCACATCAATTACACAATAAGCCGGATTTTTTTCAACCAGCGGACCTTCAATGTATTCGTACATAAACCAGAAATTAAACGTCAGGATTCATTGATGTCAGCTACATCCAGCGGATTTGCCGAAATCTGTTTGTATTGTTGCCTGTTGCGGAAAACATCGCAGGCAAGATAGATCGCTTTGCGAAACGAATCGGGCGAGGCCTGGTTTTTTCCGGCCAGGTCATAAGCTGTTCCGTGTGCCGGAGAAGTGCGTACAACCGGCAGCCCGGCGGTGAAGTTAACCCCGCCATCAGTTGTCATCGCTTTAAAGGGTACCAGTCCCTGATCGTGATACATGGCCAGAATGGCATCATAAGCTCTGAATGAGCCCGCACCAAAAAAGCCATCGGCAGGGAACGGTCCGAATGCCAGTATTCCTTCTTCTTTAGCAGACTGAATGGCAGGTATGATTTCTCTGATTTCTTCGTCACCAATCACTCCCTGGTCGCCGGCATGCGGGTTGAGTCCGAGCACAGCAATTCGGGGCCTTCGGATGTTGAAATCTGTCAGGAGCGATTTGTTCATGATCCTCAGTTTATTGAGGATGGTATTGTGTACAATATACTCGTTCACTTTGGACAAGGGGACATGGGAGGTGACTACTCCAATGCGCATGAACTCGTTCACCATCAGCATCAGCACTCCTTCGCTTTTGAAGTGGTCTTCAAAGAATTCGGTATGACCGTTGAAGTTAAACTTTTCCGATTTGATGTTTGATTTGTTGATGGGGCCGGTAACCACAACATCAATTTTACCTTCGGCAAGATCTCTTGCAGCAGCTTCGAGAGCCTGAAGAGAAGCTTCTCCTGCATAAGGAGTGGATTTTCCCAGTTCAACCCGCGCTGAATCGTCAATGCAGTTGATCAGGTTGGCTTTTTTACTGACTGCTTCTTCGGCATTGCGAACGGTATTGAAAGTGAAACCTTCCAGATCAAGAGCCTTTCTGTGGTAGGCAGCCACTTTGGGGGATCCGTAAACAACCGGAGTACACAGGTCGAAGATGCGGTTATCAGCCAGAGCTTTCATAATTACCTCATAGCTGATGCCGTTGATGTCGCCCTGTGTGATACCCAATATGATTTTATCGCCTTTCATGTTGCAAGTTGGTTTTTTAGTCGGCGATAAAGGTAGTAAAAAATAGAACCAAGAACCAAGAGTCAAG
>CAYVBH010000472.1:0-1719 GCA_964449015.1 uncultured Bacteroidales bacterium | reverse complement strand
TGATGATGACCTATATCATTCATGAGTATTCCTTCGATAAATACCATAAAAACAGCCAAAGAACCTACAGGGTAGTTTATGACATTGATTGTTCAACACCTTATGTAATGGGAGACGCATTTGCCGAAGAAATACCGGAAATTGAAAATGTATTCCGAATCTACAGCCTGTCGAATACCCTGATCAAAACAAATGATGATTTAATCAAGGAGGAAAATTTCATACTGGTTGATTCATCCATTTTTTCGGTACTTGATGTCCCCCTGCTCTCCGGCAATAAATCCCGGTTATTTCAAAACACAAATGCTTTGGTAATCTCAGAAAAATCTGCCCGGAAATATTTCGGAGAGAAAGATCCTTTGGGACAACACCTGGAAATTATCATCGCCGGTAAAAAAGTCATCTGTCAGGTTTCCGGTGTATATAAACAATTCCCTTCCTACTCGTCCCTCCAACCTGATTTTTTGGGAAATATCAAACTAACTGATTATGCCCTTGCAGACCAGTCTCTGTTGTTCACAAGCGGATCGGTTGATGAAGAAACAAAAGCCCAGGATGGCTGGAAACAAAGAGGATTTCAGACTTTTCTGATGATTAAAGAGAATACGGATAAAGCCTTGATTGAAAAGAAAGCAACCCATATCTGTCAAAGGCACGATAAAGAAAATAACAATAAGCCGGTTCATTTGCAACAGTTGCCGGACATGTACTTTCATTCACAGGATTTATGGAATTACCTTCCTTTGAACGTTAGCAATTTGAAAACAATTCGGTTATTCGAAGGAGTAGCTCTACTGATTCTATTGGTAGCCCTGTTTAATTTTATTCTCTTATCAACCGCGGAAACCAAATCTCAACTAAAAGAAATTGCCTGCCGCAAAGTATTAGGTGCCTCAACCCGAAATATTGCAAAAACCATTTATCTGAATTCAATACTCATTGTTCTATTCAGTCTGGTTCCTGCATTGATATTCATCCAATTGACAATTCCGGTTTTCAACAGTCTCTTTGAGAAAAGTATTCATATCAACCTGCTGACAGAACCGCAATACCTGGTGGCTGTTATAGGAATCGCAATAATCACGGGACTTGCAGGAGGCACCTATCTTATTATCTGTTCAAAAAGACTTCCCCCGGTCAGCCTTTTTAAACAGCAGATTATAAAAAAGGGAAACAGATACATAACATCATCAGGAACTCTGATCATCTTCCAGTTTGCCATATTTATCTTTCTGGCAGGGTTTGCAATACTTGTTGCCAAACAAGTTAGGTTTTCCGAAAACAAAGCTCCCGGATTCAACAGCAACAACGTGATTGTGTTCCGACTGAATAACCTGGAATTGAGAAACAAGGTAAATGTAATTAAGACCGAATTGTTGTCGTCGCCTCATGTATTGGGCCTAGCCACATCAGCCTTCACACCTCCAAGCACCAATTACATGAGACTGGAGATTGGAATGGATAAGAATTCCGAACCCATTAAGGAGGAAGCCCTGTTTGTTGGTGCTGACCTGGTTGAGTTATTGCAGATACCTTTAGTTGACGGGGATTCTTTTAAGGAAAATGGTGACAATCCGGGTCAATTAATTATTAATGAAGAGGCAGCTGAAAAATATGACGTAAAAGCCGGTGATCAACTGGGATCATTTGTAATCAGGGGCGTTCTGAAGGATTTTCATGTGCATTCTGTTCACAGGTCAATTGAACCGTTGTTTCTTT
>CAYVBH010000471.1:0-1748 GCA_964449015.1 uncultured Bacteroidales bacterium | reverse complement strand
AATTCCAGTGTTTCTATACCTGTATCCTGCAACCAGTACATACCCTTGCCTTCTATTCTGTTTGTAAGGTGATGCCTGGTTTCAGGTGCAGCCTGCCCCTTCTTTTCAACATAACCATAATAAATATGACGCTGTACCTCCCTGTCATCAATAATTATCTCAGTCCCTCCCATTGTTCTTTCCTTTCTTCCACTTGAAAACCATACTTCAATAATTGTGACAAGGTTGGTATCCTGATCAATAAATACATTATATCCCCTTTGTTCCGATGGGATCATATGGGAAAAGAAAATCATGTTTTTAAGCGTCAGGGCACCATAGCCGCCTGTAAAAGTGTTACCATCGACCTTAACGGAAAGGTTCTTTTTATCCCTGAAGGAATATTCAAAAACAGGACCGTCGTCTGTTATGATTCTGATTGATTTTTCCGAAAGCTCACCGGTAAACTCTGAGCGGCATACAGCACCTGATTCAGTGATTACCTTAAGCTTTTCTCCGATCTGGCTTTTCGTAAGCTTTGTGTATTTAAACCTGTGCATCGGGATGTTCATTGGATGATTCATGTAACTTTCTCCTTTCTTAATTTAATCTGGAATATTATTAATCTTTTTCAATCAATATGCAGTGCTAAACTTCTTATAGCTCCGGATAGTAATTATTTGACGGAGAAATCGTCAGTTTTATAAATTTACATTAAATATAAACAATTTAACAATAAAGTAAATCCTCTTAAGGCTTATAATTATCTGACAAGCATCCAATGAACCTGCGATAAGAAACTATACAATTTATCGGGAGGCTAAAACAATTAGATATGTAAGCTTTTTGAAACAAATAATTAATACTTATTTTAGCAACCTAAATTTAAAACAAACTTTATGAAAAGACTTACATTTATATTCTTAGCCGTGGCACTCCTTCTAACTGGATGCGAAAAGAAATCTGATTCAGGGGCCGATTCGAAAATATCTTTTGGTATCCCGGAGGCTTACATGATAACAAATGAATCAAGAGCATTCGTGGTTGTGTTTGATATTTCCGTAACTGATCAAACTGTTACCTGGTCGGTAGAACCCGCAAACAGCGGAACAATTACTGAAGATCCGGATCACAATAATGTCGGTATTTATAAAGCGCCTGCTACTCCCGGGGTATATAAGGTTCACGCAACTTTAGTATCTGATCCGGCTCAAAAAGCCACTGTTGAAATAACTGTTTCAGATGTTCCTATTGATGACGAGCAGATTTTTTACAATGGAAACGTATCAGGAGTTTCCAATGGCCCGACAAATCCGACTGTATTTACAGTAGATAACGAAAGGCTGATTACAAGTATAATGAACTATCATTATTTCAATAGTGGAGCCCTGCCGGGAACTATTTCATTACGACATTCAGATGGCACCGTTTATGGACCGTGGCAAACCTGGGGTATAGTAGGGCAAGGTGGAGTGGTAAATGCATATTGGGCATTTTATCCATTAGTGAAAATAAAACCCGGAACCTATACAGTTGTAGATTCGGATCCATCTACATGGTCACATAATTATGAATCAAATTATTGTGGATTCACATGGATTCGTGCTATGAAACTTAATTAAACCACAATTTCCCTGGAACTTTCAGGACAGTCCCGGCTGGGCCCAGGTAAAAAAAGAGGGTGTCTCAAGAGAGCGCCCTCTTCTTTTTTATTATATTCTTCATTCCCAATGATCCTCCGAAAGAAATGAACAAAAAAAAGATATCCG
>CAYVBH010000470.1:0-1769 GCA_964449015.1 uncultured Bacteroidales bacterium | reverse complement strand
GAAAAGCCGGGTAAAGAAAGACCGGTAAGTGCAAGTATCAGAAGGTGCTTTCTTATAATTGCTTTCATACAGACAATTTCGCGGATTAATTCAAAACAAGCTATAAAATTAGTTTATTCCGATAAAATTGCAACCACATGTTCAGAGAGCGCACAAAAAGTGCGCCATAAAACACGTAGAGACGCATAATTATGCGCCTCTACCCTAAAATATTATGTTAATGGTACGATGTTAAACCCTGTTTGCACTACCCAGCACGTTTACAATCTTGTGTTTATAAAGTTCCCTGAGCTTGTCGCGGGCAGGACCGAGATAGTTGCGCGGATCAAATTCTCCCGGTTTTTCTACCAATACCTTGCGGATAGCAGCTGTCATAGCCAAACGGCCATCGCTGTCGATATTGATTTTGCATACTGCCGAACTTGCAGCTTTACGAAGCTGATCTTCGGATACTCCGGCTGCATTTTCCATCTTACCACCGAACTGATTGATTTCGGCAACAATATCCTGAGGTACCGAAGAAGCACCATGCAGCACAATAGGGAAACCGGGGATACGTTTTTCTACTTCCTGGAGAATGTCAAATCGCAAAGGAGGAGGAAGTTCGCCTGGTTTTACTTTGAATTTGAAGGCGCCGTGAGAAGTACCTATCGAAATAGCCAGTGAGTCAACACCGGTTTTCTTGACGAAGTCTTCAACTTCTTCAGGCCTGGTGTATGATGAATGATCTGAAGAAACCTCATCTTCAATACCTGCAAGCACACCCAGTTCACCCTCAACGGTAACATCATACTGGTGGGCAAATTCAACCACCTGTCTGGTAATTTTTACATTCTCCTCATAGGAAAAATGTGATCCGTCGATCATAACCGATGAAAAACCACTTTCGATACATGATTTGCAGGTTTCGAAAGAGTCTCCATGATCCAAATGAAGTACAATAGGTATGGCACAACCCAGTTCCTTGGCATACTCAACAGCACCCTTGGCCAAATACTGAAGCAAAGTTTGATTGGCATACTTACGGGCACCCTTTGATACCTGGAGAATAACCGGGGATTTTGTTTCAACACAGGCACTGATAATAGCCTGCATCTGCTCGAGATTGTTGAAGTTAAAAGCGGGTATGGCATATCCGCCTTTCACGGCATTCTTGAACAGTTCCCTGGAATTCACCAACCCCAATTCTTTATAATGTAGCATAATAGATTATTTTAAATTAAGGTGCGCAAGATAGTGCATTTAGCCTTAGCAGCCAAAATATTCACCGAAAATTTGGAAGGAGAATTGTCAATATTCTATAAATATAAAAATCTCTTGCATATATTTAACTTTCCATCCCGGTGCTTGATTAACTTGCTACTGCTACTGGGTGTCGGATACTAGATACTGGATACTAGATGCGTGAGTATCGAATTTTGGGATTTGGGATTGGGCTGCTGCTACTCCTCGTCATACTTCGACCCGCCTGCCGGCAGGCAGGCAAGCTCTGTATGACAACGCCAGTCACACTGAGCCTGTCGAAGTGTGACTTACTGAATCCCAAACTGCCCCTACCGTTGTCATCCATTCCCTACCACCCTGATTTTCCTCCATTTTCCGCTGCGGTATCTGAGGATCAATGCCCCGCAGAAAATATTGAAAAAGATGATGAGCCCCAGCCATCCGGTTATCGCCGATTGGCCAAGTACATTCATCAGCAGGTACAATATGGGCAGCAACAGCCAATGGCCTGCCACTGAAATGAGCATGGTGAAATGCGTATCTCC
>CAYVBH010000469.1:0-1817 GCA_964449015.1 uncultured Bacteroidales bacterium | reverse complement strand
CATTACTGATGCATACAAGTATTTTCATGCAAACCAATTTTTTAATTATACGAACGAAAGTCTCTTTATCGTGCTCTTTTTAAAGCACTTACCTGATAAAAAGCTGCTATTTATCAATTTTTCAGGCCTACAAATATAAAATAAAATAGAAAAATACAACCGGTGACCGTCTTATTTGGAATTCATACGGATTGGTCATTATCATCCGACCATCATCCCAAATACACGCCTGCTTACAGTTAACTTATTCTGGTTGGTCAAAAATCAAAAATACTAAATGAATTATTCAGTAACTTTGTATTAGAAATTCAAGGATAATGAAGGCATTGATCCAAAGAACAATTGATCAGTTAAAGAAAAAAGTAAAGGAGAACCTGGAAACCATTAACCGGAACCAGGCTTTACTAAACGAACTGCTCAAGCAGCCGGTATCGGCCGAAAGAACCTATCATGTTGATAAAAACTATGCCTCAAACAAGTCCCTGCTTTCCGAGAACAATGATTACATAAGCCTGCAGCTTACGCTGGTAAACTTCCTCGAAAAATACAAGGATCAGCTGTCCGACAAAACAGAGACCGATCCTGTTCCCGAGCCCGATTCCATATCTTTTCTCGACGATGAAGAGTTGTTTGATCTGACCGTTCAGGGTAAGATTGGCTTTGAAAACAGCCATCCCAAATTCAAAGATGAGATTTTCTTCAACAGGCTTCTTTCGTATTATGCGTCAAAGGAAGCTTATGAAAAATGCAATGCTTTACTGAGTATTAAGAAGAGCAAGCAGTAGGATCCTTTGCAGCAGCAAGGGCGCGTATTCCTTCAGATGTAGTTTACCACCACCTTTTTAAGCAGTTTCTCTTCAAGCAACTGGGCAATCCGGTTCACCACGGTGCGTCTGATCTCAAGCTCCACAGGCAGATGGGGGTCCTGGTGTGCAATGTTGATGCGGGTACCGATAATGATCTTGATGGCATCACTTTCCAAAATCAATTTTACAATTTCGTCAGCAGGTCCTCTGTTCAGCTTCGTATTGGCCGGGTTATATGCCTTCAGAATTTTCTCAACCTTGTTTAGCGTGAGAATTCCTTCGGTAAACAGATCAATGCCTTCCATTACATTAATGGGTGGCAGTTCCGGATCTTCAAACTTGAATACATCTTCAATCTTCAATCCCAGTTCGCGCGAAACAATATCCCCTGTTGTGGCTCCCATTACGATTTTTTTCCCTTTGAAGCTGCTCACCTCAGCGGCCAGTCGAGGGTCGTCTTCCTTGTTATAGGGCGGTCCGGTACAAATCAGCAGCTCCCTGGGCTCCCTGAAATAAATGACACCACAGGTAGTATCATCTTTTGACTGAAAGCCATCGTTCCTAAAAGCCATACTGAGGATCTTCGCTGCCAGGTTGCGTGCTGAAATCTGCGGGTACTGCTTGATCATATCAATGGCATACCGGGCAGCATTATCAACACCCCATCCAAAAGGGAACCTGGGTGTACCAAGACCCGATTGGGCAACACCGTCTGTAAAAAAAACAATCCGGTCACCCTTTACCGGGGTAAAGGTGCATACCCTTATTTTCTTTGAACTTTTGGCATCCCCTGTGGTTTCTATATAACGGGCATCAGCCGGTTTAAATACCTTGCGGTCTCTTATGATAACACATTCCGGGTTTTCATATTCCAGCAGTGTTACTTTGTTACTCTGTTCAATATCCACAATGGTGAAGGTGGAGTAGTTCATCTTGCGCTCGCTGCATTCGGGCAATGTTTTCATGATGATCTCGGCAGTCTTCTCCGGCGCCTTGTGCTCCTTGGTGAAA
>CAYVBH010000468.1:0-1846 GCA_964449015.1 uncultured Bacteroidales bacterium | reverse complement strand
AAATACTCAAGGGTTGAAAGGAGGTCAAACTGAACTGATAAAACAAATCCTCCGGTTTCGACTCGGTGAGTCTCCGCCGGAGGTCATAGAAAAATAAGATTTACAAATATAGAAAATCAATTCACAGGGCGGGGTGGATGGATGAAAGGGATTAACTACAATACAGAATAATATGAAAACGAAAAATAGGAACCTTGATGACATTTCAGGACTTGATTTGACCAATAATCAAAAGTTGACTCTCCGTGGTGGTGATGAAGAGCCTGGTGGTAAATGCGCTGCAATGTCACCCACTGGTTCATGTTTCGAATACCTAAGCAGGACTGAGGCTATCTTTATGGCTGGTTGTGATCCTGATGGGACCAACTGTAATGGAGGACACTGGTGTTGTGATAGTTGTGGTTCAGTTACCTGGCTTCCTTGCGTACCTTCATAGTTGCTTAAGGTTGCGAATGCCGAAAGTTGGCATTCGCAACCTAATGCAAAAAAAGTCATTTGATAATTTTGAAATTGATCTTATGATAAGAAGAGCGGTTTACCTTACCTGCATAATGCTTTCTTTTATAGGTTGCGGGTCATCGGGTGAGAGGAATTCTGTTCGTCATATGGAAGTTGCTTATCATATAGATATCGAATCTACAATTAATCATAAGAGTGATATGGAACTCTCGGTTATTGCAGAAAATGTAAATTACATCAGTCTGGAGACAACTGAGAATAGTTTAGTAAGAAATATTCTAAAGGTACATTATACTAAAGACTTCATTTATGTGAGTGATGAAAATGGGCTATACCTATTTGATTCCTTTGGAAAGTTTATCAGGCAGATTGGAAGTCGGGGACGTGGCCCCGGAGAATACTCATCGATTATGAACTTTGAGGTAAGTGAGGTTGCAAATATTGTAATAGTTCAAGGACAATCATCAACGATACAATACGATTTGGAAGGTAACTATGTCAGGAGCTTAGGAAGACTTCCCGGACAGAAGTTCAAAATTCTGAACCAGGAGATAGTGTTTTATAGACCTAATAGTATTGAGCGTCCTGTTAACCTTGTAGTTACCTCATTGGATTTTGAACTTGTTAGAGAGTTTTACAATAATAATCCGAAGCCTGAAACAAATGTGGCTTTTACCAGCCCGCCCCTTTACCTATCAGGTAACCGGATCTGTTTTAAAGAACACTTCAATGATACGCTTTTTTACCTGACAGACAGCTTATTGGTTCCTTATATCACATTCAATGAGAAAGGTTTGTTGCTGGATCAAAAATTTGAACTTAAATCAACAGGAGACATATCTGATTTGATAGCCCGGTTATATCTGGTTGAAGACAAGTTAATGATTCACAATATTCTTGAGGGTGAAAGATATGTTTTCGTATCATATATTCAAGGGATGAATCCCAGGACGCAAAGATCCGTCAGATTCTTATTTGATAAAGAAGAAAGCAATACATACTGCATAAACAATGGTAAATTCATCAACGATATTGATGGAGGCATCGATTTTTATCCCGAGCTAATTGCAGATTCAAAGGTGCTTATTCAATGGATTGAAGTATTAAATCTTAAAGAGCATATAGCATCCGATTCCTTTAAAAACTCCGAGCCAACATATCCAATAAGGAAAAAAGCTCTGGAGGAGCTTGCAAACAGCCTTTCCGAAGATGATAATCCGGTTCTGATGGTGGTGACGATGAAATGACGGCATCCGGCGTCCGGCATCCGGGGCGGCTTCACCGCCGCGCAGGGCCAGCCTGCGTTGAAGCTTCGGCTGACAAAGCATGGGGCATGGGGAAAAAGGGTAATCGGTGACCGGTAATCAGTAATCGGTGCTGCTGAGAA
>CAYVBH010000467.1:0-1848 GCA_964449015.1 uncultured Bacteroidales bacterium | reverse complement strand
TTACGGTGTTGCTTTTTTTGGGGTTGTTGTTAAACCTGATATTCAACCCGACAAAGGCAAGGTTACAACAGCTGGATAAAACGGAATATTAAGTAACAGCAAAGCTATAACCGCCTGGTTTCATAACAAATACAACCATAATAACTTAAATATGAGAAGGAATTTTTTAATGCTGGTTCTGTCCGTAATTGTTACAGGATCGGTTTTCGGTAAGGTAACGCTACCGGCCTTGGTTAGTGATAACATGGTTTTACAGCAAAAAACCCAGGTGAAAATCTGGGGCTGGAGCAAGCCGGGTGCATCAATTATAGTATCAGCCTCGTGGGGCGAAAAGCAATCTGCAACTGCGGACAATGAAGGCAATTGGAAGGTGGTTATTAAAACTCCCGCCGCATCGTTTAATCCTCAAGCCATTACCGTTAGTGATGGTGAACCGGTTACTGTAAATAATATACTTATTGGTGAGGTTTGGCTTTGTTCAGGTCAGTCGAACATGGAAATGACCCTTAAAGGCATGTGGTCATCGGGCGTGATGGGTGCTAACCAGGCCATTGCAGAAAGCGGAGCCTTTCCTGATATTCGATTATTTAATGTAAAGCAAACGAGCTCGGTAAAGCCACAGAAAGATTGTGTCGGGAAATGGGAGGTTTCATCACCGCCAGTAGTGAAATCATTTAGCGCAATAGGTTATTATTATGCGCGTGAACTGCGGAAAATTTTGAATGTTCCCGTGGGAATAATATGTTCCAGCTGGGGAGGTACTATTATAGAAGCATGGATGGATGCTGAGTCACAGAAGAATTTCACAGATGTTGATTTGAATCTGGTCAATAATGAGAAGTTGCCGGTATTCGAAAAGCCCATATCGCTTTATAACGGAATGATAGCTCCTCTTGTAAACTATTCGGTAAAAGGATTTCTATGGTATCAGGGCGAAAGCAACATAAAGCGACATGCTACCTATGCTGATAAAATGGTTGCTATGATCAAATTGTGGCGCACCCTTTGGGGGGATGATACATTACCCTTTTTCTATGCCGAAATAGCTCCTTTTAATTATGCCTCTAACCGCATAGACATGACCAAAGAACAGATACTGGCAGCTTTGCTCAGAGAGCAACAAAAAAAAGTGATGACCATGATGGAAAACGTGGGAATGGTTTGTACCAATGATTTGGTTTTTCCTTACGAAAGAAATGAAGTCCATCCTTCAAACAAACCGGAAGTGGCCAGGCGATTCAGTTACTGGGCTGTCAACTGCGTTTATGGCGGGGCCAATTCAGTCTCAGTTTTAGGACCTCAGTTCAAATCAATGAAGATTGAGGGCAATAAAGCATTACTTACGTTTGAAGATAATGATGGAGGTAATGTAACCTGCAGGGAGGAAATGACCGGTTTCGAAATTGCCGGTGCCGACAGTATTTTCTATACTGCAAAGGCTTTTAAAGAAAATCCTTTCTCAAGAAACTTAGTTGTTACCAGTGATAAGGTAAGTTTGCCGGTTGCTGTACGTTATTGTTTCAGAAATTTCCAATTGGGCAATGTTACCAATCCCTATGGACAACCATTGGTTCCTTTCAGAACTGACAACTGGTAGTATACATGCATGTGTGATACAAAAATCAAGTATCCCTTAGTATTTCGAAAAGCTTTATGACATCTGATTTTTTAAACTTTAAAAACATATAAAATGAAAGCATGTAAGAATATCCTGATTCTTTTTCTTGTTGTTTTATTGTTTTCCTGCAAGGAGCAGCCTTTGTCAACCATTGTGGTTACCGATGCCGGAAAAGTGGAAGGAATTCAGGAAAACGGATTCATAAGTTTCAAAGGGATACCGTTTGCTGC
>CAYVBH010000466.1:0-1894 GCA_964449015.1 uncultured Bacteroidales bacterium | reverse complement strand
TGAGGCGGAAGATTTTTTAAAGAGTGCTTCAAGGTCTTTTCCTGTGGTTGCAATCACCGGGCCGAGGCAGTCAGGAAAAACGACATTGGCAAGATTCGTATTCGACGACAAGCCGTATGTCAATCTTGAAAACCTTGATTTAAGGGATGCTGCCGAGAACGATCCCAGGGGTTTCCTTTCGCAATACAGTAAGGGTGCTGTTCTCGACGAAATTCAGCGCTGTCCAAAGCTTTTTTCTTACCTTCAGGAATTTATTGATACACTGAATATCCCTGGGCTTTTTGTTCTAACCGGTTCACAGCAATTCGGACTATTATCAGGCATCACGCAGTCGCTTGCGGGAAGGGTGGCCCTGCTGCAGCTTTTGCCTTTCAATCTCAGTGAATGCAGTTCGATAAAATCCTTTACAGAAAAAACGAGTATGGATGAAGTCCTTCTCAAGGGGTTTTATCCCCCTGTTCATGACAAGAAACCTGAACCGGCGGTTTGGTATTCAAACTATGTGCAGACCTATATCGAACGTGATGTGAGGCAGATGGTAAACATCAAGGATTTGAGCCTTTTCAGGCGGTTTGTAAGAATGTGTGCGTCAAGAACAGGGCAGCTGCTCAACCTTTCTTCATTGTCTGCCGACTGCGGGATTACTCATAATACGGCAAGAGAGTGGATATCGATCCTTGAGGCAAGCTACATAATATTTCTTTTGAGGCCGCATTATTCGAATTTCAGCAAAAGGCTTATAAAGACGCCAAAAATTTATTTCTATGATACGGGCCTTGCGGCATGGCTCCTTTCTATTCAGGACAAGGTTCAGATGAGCCATCATCCCATGCGGGGCGCATTGTTCGAAACTTTTGTAATAAGCGAATTCATGAAATCAAGATATAACAGTGGGCTTGAATCAAACCTTTACTTCTGGAGAGACCGTACCGGGACGGAAGTTGACCTTGTTGTTGAAAAAGGTGACAAGCTTGAGCCTGTGGAGATTAAATCAGGCCAGACGCTTAATAAGGATTATTTTGCGGGAATTAATAAATGGAGGGAAATTGCCGGAGATGTTTCAATAAACCCGGTATTGATATATGGAGGCAGTGCA
The DNA here is from genome assembly GCA_964449015.1 of uncultured Bacteroidales bacterium. Taxonomy (GTDB): domain Bacteria; phylum Bacteroidota; class Bacteroidia; order Bacteroidales; family UBA10428; genus UBA5072. The sequence goes on along the minus strand of CAYVBH010000466.1, from coordinate 798 downwards.
ACTATTGAAAAACATGGAATAAAAGTGGTTTCATGGAAAAGTATATCTGATATTTCAGATCAATAGCTTGTGCGGATCAGCCTATCTTTAACATGAAATGCAAGGCGTCATAACAAAGCAGACCGCGAAGCGATGAAGTCGAGGAATGAGCGTATTGATCAGCTGATAAGCGAATGAGCTATTCCTCTCGTTCCCAAGCTCCGGCTTGGGAACGTCGAAAGCACTGGCTTTATCAACTCTTCACATGGGAAATGCATCTAGTTCAAGTACTCCTTTATTATCGGATAGTAAGCTTAAGGCACTTGAATAAAGCCATTCTTCAGGTTTCCTTACCAATCCCCTTCTAACGGGATTATTATGGATATACTCTATTTTCTGAAACATCATTTCTTGAGAAGAGATTTCCTGAGGATGATAACCTTCCTGCCAGACCTGGTATGTGCTTTCAGTTTTATAGGCAGCTTTGTTAAGTCGTAGTTTATCAAGAAGCTGTGTCATCTTTCTTTTTTTAAAAGACTCGATTAACTGTTTTGAAGTAAAACTCTTAATCGATTGTATGGTTTTTGAAAGGTTTTCCGATGAAACAATCAGGTGCATATGATTATCCATAATAACATATGCAAAAAGCTTCATGCCTGAATTTTTTCTGGAATATTTAAGCGAATCGATCACTATGTCGAAATGATCTTTTATCGTAAAAACAGGAATCCAGTTAATGATTGAGGAAGTCACAAAATAGGGAATATTAATATTACTTTCGAATGTTTTATACCTTGAGCGCATCTGTTTATTGCAGAT
>CAYVBH010000465.1:0-1894 GCA_964449015.1 uncultured Bacteroidales bacterium | reverse complement strand
CCGATATTAAGAAGTATCTCGTCGAGAACGACATCACCCTTTACTGTCCTTACCCAGTAGAGGATTATCCGGCCGATAATCAGCTTCCTTCATGTACATCAGATCCGCTCGACAATGATATAATAAACACCGGCTTTCAGCTTGAAGAGGATGGATCATATTCACTTGTCGAGATCACAGAGGAATATAGTGAAGATTATCCTGTGTGGATTGTTATGCCTGGGGAAGAGGGGATACCTATGACTGTTCCTACCAATCCTTTACCGGGGGTACATCAGTTAAGAGTAGGTCATGTAAAATGTTCAAAGCAATACGATGGGATATTTGGTGGAGGTTCTGAATTTAAATTCTGTTTGTTAGGAGGAACAATTACACTCACATCAGCAAGTTCATTTATGGCACTACAGTCTTGTAATCTGACGAGATCCCAGATAAGAAGAAATGTATGGGTGAATTTTCAATACGAACTCGATGATGACTGGTATGTATCAGCTGATGGATCAACTGACGAAGGGGGAAGACAATTTGGTTTGATTGAATTTGATAAGAATAAAGCAACCTTCACGATAAGTTATGAGCCAAAGGTCAAAATAGATAAAATCGAGGTTTCTACCGGTAAAATTGAACTCAAAATCGAATCTGCTGAAGGATGGATTAAACTGGATAATTATCTGAGCAGGGCTACTTTTCAAAGGTTCAATAAGGTAGATATGGGCAATGGAATCCAGGAAGGCTTTAGAATATATACAGCTGGACATGTATCATGGACTTTGCCTTTAATTGAATATTAATAACAAAAAGCTGTTTTAAGGTAGTTATGCCTTAAAACAGCTCTTTCTAAGAATAGATAAATTATGAAATCGAAATTAGTTTTAAGCCTCCTCTTTTTATCAATCTGGTCTTATTTAAATGGTCAGAATAATGAAAGTAAAATAGAACTCAACTCTTCTTTTCATTATTCTCTACTTGGAACCGGAGATTATTCAGCCTTTTATTATAGCAACGGACTTAACTATTCGATAAAACCTTTATTTCAGATCTGTGGATCTCTCGGATTTATCACTTCCTCAAATGACGGGAGTGATAATATCCTTGTATTTCACAATAATTTTTATCTGATGGGTAATATTTATGTCAGAATTTTACCAATAAAGACAAAAAGATTTGTCGGATATTTCGGCTTGGGGAGCAGTAACCGATATAGAACTGAGCTGGTTTTAGACGGGATTAAGAATTTTAATGACAATCCAGTATATGTGTATTCAAATAGTTATTCATTTGATGCCGGTTATCTTGTTTATTTAGGATGTAGTTACAGGATTTCATCAAAGATTAGTATAATATTAAATGGTGAAATGGATAATTATAAAAATGGTACAGGTGTTTCTTCGGTCGGAATGGGAATAAATATAAAAATTTGACTCATGCGGACTTCATTATTCGGATTGGTTATTTTGATGCTATGCAGTAATTCTGTTAAGGCTCAGGTAGATACTATAAACAAATTTCGTCTTGCCTGCGGAATTGGATATTTTGGGGATGTAACTCAGTTTCTGGAGCCAGGTTTTAATGAACCGGATTATGCTAAAGTCAATCCGGCAGTTCGCGGCAAGATACATGACGGAATGAATGTCTGGTTCAGGGTGGGCTACAATCTTAAAACAGGTTACATTATCTCCGGCTACTGTTCAATAGCTGCTATTTCTTATATGATAAATGATCCGCTTGCTCTTTTCTGGGATGAATATCTGACTGATACTTACAAAATCGCTAACGTAATGTTCTCAAAAGAATTCGGCAAAAAGAATAACCGTTTTTCTTTTGGAACCGGATTAGTATACAGGTCTTATAATCACCAGGATATTGATTATCCTATCACCCCTGTATACAACCA
>CAYVBH010000464.1:0-1906 GCA_964449015.1 uncultured Bacteroidales bacterium | reverse complement strand
TCGAAATTCCCGCCGGATAATTTTCGCTTTGATCATTTGAGTATCAGCCCAAGTCCGAAAGTTAGTGAAAATGCAAAGGTATTGAAAGCCAGTTTTTTCAACTCCAGGTTGAGCTCTCCGGGATCGGTGTTTTTCATAACCACGAAAACATTGAGTGCGAAGAGCGGACAGGTGAGGATGAACAGAAACTGCCAGGCAGAATGAAACCGGACCAGGGTATATACCAGGCTGAATGCCAGCGAAAGCAGGATCAGCATCAGGTGGTAGATTTTAGCCGGCCGGATGCCGATATGAACCACCAGGGTTCTTTTACCTGAAAGGGTATCGTTTTCTACATCGCGCATGTTGTTCAGGTTCAGCACACCTGAGCTCAGCAGGCCGATGGCCGAAGCAGGCAGCAGGATCCAGGGATCAAATGTATTGGCATGGAGGTAATAGGTACCTGCCACACCGACAATGCCAAAGTAGAGAAATACAAAGACATCACCCAGTCCAATATATCCGTATGGTTTTTTACCGATGGTGTATTTGATTGCCGCATAAATTGCTGAAAGGCCAAGAAAAAAGTAGAACAGGACGGTTTTCCAGCCGATGTGCTGCAAACCGGTAAAAATAAGCAGTGAGCCTGATATTAGTGACAGCAGTATAAAAACCACAATCATGGTTTTGATCTGTGCCTGTGTAACAAGTCCGCTTTGTGTAATCCGCAAAGGGCCTATCCGGTTGATGTTGTCGGTTCCGTGTATGGCGTCACCATAATCATTGGCCAGATTGGAAAGAATCTGAAGGAACACAGTGGTAAATGTAGCAAGAACCAGCACATACCACCGGAAATTGCCATGTGCAAAGGCCAGAAAGCTTCCAAGAATTGCACTCGAAAGGGCCAGGGGAAGCGTACGGAGCCGGAAGGCATGTATCCATATTTTCAGCTTATGAGTCATGGCAGTTTGGGATACTTGTTGAAATCGGGTTTTCTTTTTTCAAGAAAGGCTTTTTTCCCTTCCTGGGCTTCGTCAGTCATGTAATACAGCATGGTGGCATTTCCGGCCAGTTCCTGGATTCCTGCCTGTCCGTCGAGTTCTGCGTTCAGCCCGGCTTTGATCAAGCGCAGTGCAAGCGGGCTGTGTTCCATCATTTTTTTACACCAGGCAACGGTTTCGTTTTCGAGATCACCCAGGGGAACAACTTTGTTCACCAGTCCCATTTCCAACGCTTCTGATGCAGAATACTGATGGCACAGAAACCATATTTCGCGGGCTTTCTTCTGGCCGACTATCCTGGCCAGGTATGACGAACCGAATCCGGCGTCAAAGCTGCCCACACGAGGGCCGGTTTGTCCGAATACGGCATTCTCAGAAGCTATAGTAAGGTCGCACACCACGTGCAGTACGTGCCCTCCGCCTATGGCATAACCGTTCACCATGGCCACAACCGGCTTTGGTATAGAACGGATTTGTTTCTGCAAATCAAGGATGTTGAGCCGGGGAACACCATCCTTGCCGATGTAACCGGCAAAACTCTTCACGTTTTGATCACCTCCGCTGCAAAAAGCCTTGTCACCTGCCCCGGTAAGCACAACAACGGAAATATCGGGATTCTCACGGCAATGGATCATGGCATCGCACATTTCGCGTGTGGTGTCGGGAGTAAAAGCATTTCGGTAACGGGGCCTGTTGATGGTAATCCGGGCAATGCCTTCAAAGAAGTCGAACAGAATCTCGTCGTATTGCTTCAGGTTGGTCCAGTTTCTCATGCCTTCAAAAATATTGTTAGCCCCACATATTCATCAGCTTGCGGAATGCAGTTGCACTGACTGCAGGGTCGGTTTCAATCTCTAAAACGGATGCCGTATGGTTTTTGTTCATAAAATCGGGCCAAACTGCTGCCAGCGAGTTGAGATCCCCTG
>CAYVBH010000463.1:0-1911 GCA_964449015.1 uncultured Bacteroidales bacterium | reverse complement strand
TGATTTCAGAGAAACTGGGTATCGACATGAAAAAGCTGACCGGCATCCTTTCATTTATGGTCAGGGAAGGCAGACTATACAGGATTAAGGATGATATCTTCCTGACTGACGAGAATGAAAAAATTCTTAAAGAAAAGATAAGGGATTTCTTCAAAAACAACAGCATCATGAACCCGTCAGATATGAAGATTACCACAGGCGTCAGCCGCAAGTATGCGATACCCTACATGGAATACCTTGACAGAACAAGGATAACCCTGAGGGTTGGAGACAACAGGAAACTGTACCCTACCTCTTAGTATTGCAGGACTTTTTGATAAGATTATCAAGCTCCTCGTCCAGCCCGAGTCCTGGAAAACCAGCCTTGACTTCAGTAAACCTTCTGCATGCCGCTTCATGCCATTTCTTTCTTTGCAAGTAGAATTTACCTATATATATTCCGTTTTTTGCAAGTACTATCTTTGATTTTTTCAGATTTTCATTGGCTTCATTCGAATAGGTGGAATCAGGGTACATACGAATAAAATCTTCAAAAGACTTGATTGATTTGACCGTTTCCGTCTGATCCCTGTCTATGGTCAATATCTGTTTGAAATGACACATCGCAACTTTGAACATGCAGTATTCTGATTTTACATCCGTAGGGTAAAGCATCCTGAACTCCTGGTAGCTGTTCAAAGCGGATACATATTCTTCATTGTTATAATACAGGTCGGAAAGATCAAGCAAAGACTGCTTCGCAAGATCATTGCCCGGATAGAATGTCCTGACTTTCATGTAAGCCTCTGAGGCCTTTTCAACTTTACCGTCTGTTGCATACTGCTGAGCCTCTTTGTACAGGGCATCGGCAGGTGGCGCCTTGCCTTCCTGATCGTGGGCACAACCCTGCATGATAAAAAAGAACAGTAATAGAACTCCCGTATACCAGATAAAATTGTACTGAAACGTAATTTTCACTGCGTTACCTCGATTATAGTCCCGTCCCTTACGGTAAGAACGGTTATTTCTCTGCGGGTAGACCCGTCACTATAAAATGATATCACACCTGTTGCCCCCTGATAGTCTTTCAGGGACGATATGGCTTCATTGAGCTCATTCCTCGTATTGGCACCCTTCTCTATAATTTGTCTGATTATTGAGGTCGTGTCATATGCGCTGGCTTCCCATATGCTCGGGGATGAATCAAATGTGGCCGAAAAAGTTGAAACAAAATCCCTGACCTTTATTGATGAACTATCAGCATAAAATCCGCTTACGAAACAGGCTTCCTCAATATTTTTTCCGCCAAGCCTTATGAAATCCGGCGTATCCCAGAGGTCGGTTCCAAAAAGCCTGATATCTTTTATGCCATAATAAGGAAAATACGCGGCAATAGTCGATGCATTAGTTGCCGTATCAGGTATCATAACCGCTTCGACAACCGGCTTCTGGGTATTTACTGCTTTTTGTTTTACTGGTTTTTTCTGTTTTCTCATAGTATCCCTGAAAAGTCTGACGATGTTTGAAAAATCCTTTGAATCTTCTGCATATTCCTGTGAAAAAACTACTTCTATATTGTACTGTGGAGCTGTTCTAATAAAGGCATCCCTGAAGGTCCTTCCAAATACATCTGACGGAGAAAGAAGGGCAAATCGTTTTATCCCCTGATTCTGTGCTGTCTTTAAAAGGGTGCTGACCTGTGTCCCTATTGTAAGGTAATTTCCATAACAGCATGAGCCTTCCTGCGGTACAAGATTTTCCTTGGAGTAAATAAAGGTCGGTATTCCTTTTTTCAATGCAGTCCTGCATGCCTGCGTACCCATAGGCCCTAATATGGCTATTACATTGTTGTTTCGCTCCATATCTTCAATTATATCAGCGAGCCTTGTCTCGTCACTTCCGTAATCACGGATTATGTACTCTATATTTTGC
>CAYVBH010000462.1:0-1927 GCA_964449015.1 uncultured Bacteroidales bacterium | reverse complement strand
CCACTTCTCCTTTCTCGAGCACTATTATCTGATCGGCATTCTTTACTGTACTTAGTCTGTGGGCGACTATAACGACTGTTTTCCCTTCGAAGAAAGCGCCAAGGTTATCCATAATAGTTCTTTCGTTTGTGGCATCAAGGGCGTTGGTAGCCTCATCGAAGAAAATAAAATCCGGATCCTTGTAAACAGCCCTTGCAATAAGAAGCCTTTGTTTCTGGCCCGTACTAAGACCCTGACCGTCATTACCTATCCTTGTATTGTATCCCAATGGCAGGCTCTCTATATAGTCTTTTATATTGGCTGTCTCAACTGCCCTGTCTGTCTTTTCCCTGTCGGGAATCTCATCTATGAGTCCGATATTACCTGCTATGGTATCTGAAAAGATATAACCTTCCTGCATCACCACCCCGCACCTCTTTCTCCACTCCGACTGGCTGTAACGCTTGAGAGATACCCCACCGAGCAGTATATCACCCTTGACCGGATCGTAGAATCCCAGCATCAGCTTCATAAGTGTTGTCTTCCCGCTGCCGCTTATGCCGACTATTGCTGTAACCTTTCTTGCAGGTATTTTGAGCGATAGGTTATTCAGCACCTTCTCAGAATGAGGACCCTCATACTGGAACAGAAGGTTCTTTATCTCTATATCCTTATTATCAGGTATATCCCTTATCTTATCATCTTCGGGCTTTTCCTCATCTTCCCTGTTATGGATCTCCCCGAGCCTTTCAAGACTTATCCTGGCATCCTGGGCAGCCTGGGTGAAACCGATGAACTGTTGAACCGGGGCGTTGAGCTGGCCGATTATATACTGGACAGCCATCATCATACCGAGAGTCATCTGACCCTCAATGACTGCCTTAGCCGATAGGAAGGAAATAAAAATATCCTTTGCCTGGTTTATAAATGCTGCTCCCAGCTGCTGGTTCTGGTTAAGCATCATACTCTTCAGGCTTACCTTGAAGAGCTTTATCTGTATCCTTTCCCATTCCCACCGTTTTTGTTTCTCGCAGCTGTTAAGCTTTATCTCCTGCATACCCGTGACAAGCTGAACGATGTTACTCTGGTTGGCTGCGCTTTGCTGGAACCGTTTGTAATCGAGCTCGCGGCGTCTTTTGAGAAAGAGCACTACCCATCCTATATAAAGTGAACTGCCAAGAAGAAAGATACCGAGTATACCCAGGTGATAGGTTGCCATTATTATGGTGTACATGACAAGGGTAATAACGGCGAAGACGATACTGATAAGCGAATCAGTGAGAAAAGTCCTGATGCGGTTATGATCGCCTATTCTCTGCATGATGTCTCCCACAAGCTTTACATCAAAGAAAGAGATAGGAAGCTTCATGAGTTTGATCAGGAAATCAGATATAAGGGAGATGCTTATCCTGCTTGTTATATGAAGGCTTATCCAGTTACGGAGCAGTCCATTGGCTGTCTGGCTGAGACTAAGGATCAGCTGGGCGATCAGGACAAGGACAACAAAGGCCATGTTACTGTTACCGATACCTGTATCGACAAGAGCCTGGGTTAGAAAAGGGAGGATAAGGCTTATGATGCTGGCAGTAAGCATCCCCAGCATAAGCTGGAGAATAAATTTTGTATAAGGTCTGATATACCCGAGAAGATACAGAAAGCTCAGCTTACTTTTTTCTTCATCTTCCTGTTTATAGAATTCCGGAGTTGGTTCAAGCAGCAGGGCTGTACCTTCATCGATACCGTCACTTTTAGTGGAATACCAGCATTTACAAAACTCTACCTTAGTGTACTTTAAAAGACCTGCAGCAGGGTCGGCTATGTAGACTATATATTTTGAGTCTTGCAGGTCTTGCAGGTCTTGCATTCCGCTGAGCGGAACTGCCTCATCGCCTAAGGGCGACTCGTCAGGGTCCTTCAGGTCTCTTTTTGACTCTTCAACCCTTCAACG
>CAYVBH010000461.1:0-1962 GCA_964449015.1 uncultured Bacteroidales bacterium | reverse complement strand
TTATTGACATTGTAAACTGATTGTATTTACAATTGGTTTATGGATGCACTTAAATTCCAATGGGATAAAACAAAAGCAGCAGAAAACTTGATCAAACATGGTATCTCAAAAAAATCCGATTCAATTATCCGGATAATCTCGGCCCGTAAGGCAACTAGAAACGAGGCTAAATATTACACAGGAGAAAAACCATGAAGGAAGAATATGACCTTTCCAAAATGAAAAGCAGGAAAAATCCTTATGCAGGCAAGCTCAGAAGACAGGTTACTCTCCGCATAGGCATTGATGTTATAGATTTCTTCAAGGATATGTCCGAGAAAACAGGCATACCTTATCAGAGCCTTATCAACCTTTATCTAAGGGATTGCGCTGCAAAAAAGAAAGAACTGAACCTGAGCTGGATCGAAAACCGCAACGCGGCATAACGAGATATTTTTTGCAGTTTTGCCAGAAAGGCTCTCAGAGCATGCCTGAGAAAGACACAAGAAGTTCATTGCAGGTTTAAGTTATATAGTTAAGTTAAGGGTGTCCCCATATTGCCATGATTTAATCTTTCCAGTCTTCGATCTTCAGGCCGCTGATTCTCGAGAATTCACTTGTGTTGTTCGTTACAAGGGTAAGATCCCTCGCCATTGCCTGTGCGGCTATCAACATGTCATACGGCCCGATAAGCTTCCCTTCCCTTTTCAATTGAGCTCGTATAATGCCGAAATATTCCGCATCGATGCAATCGAAACCGATTATCTCGAAAGGAGCCAGGAACCCGGTCAGCGATATCCTGTTTTTCTCTATGTTCCGGCTGTTGTAGACACCGAACTGCAATTCTGCAATCGTTATGCTGGAGATACAGACGTTGTCCTCTATCACGCCCTGCAGCCTTTCAAGCACATTGAGAGGTTTCTTGTTTATTATATAAATGCAGATGTTCGTATCGAGCAGATACATTACAGGCCTTTTCTTTTCTGCATTCCGGGCTGCTTTCTTCCATCCTTCATGAAATCGTCAGTAAAGCTGTCAAGTCCATGAAGAAATGTTTCCCAAACCTTGTCTCTTGGAAATATGATTACAGCATCACCCACTTTTTGAACCAGGACGTCACTACCTTCGAACTTGCATTCTTTGGGCAAACGTACCGCCTGACTGCGTCCGTTCTGAAAAAGTTTTGCTGTCTGCATATCCACCTCCATCTTGGATATATACCTCGGTATATATCCTGTCAATTTTAACTTCTATGAAAATTTTAATAGAATATTCTTGTCAGAACTTTTCTTTAAACAGATTGATAATTTCCCCTGGAAGAAGGGCATCAATGCTGGAATGTTTATAATCTTCCGTATTCCTGGTCACAATGTAGTCGCATCGATTTTTCAGGGATGCAAAGTGCTGAAGGGCATCTTCAAAATCTTTGAATTTAGATTCAAGGGCATTTATGATATCTGAATGATCAACAGGCAATATTGTGATGAACTTTGTCAGTTTATTTAAAAATTGTCGCGCGTTTTTATCGCCACCTGCTTTCCGCAAAACATAATAGACATTCGAAATAACTATTGAAGAAGTAAAGCCCAGAAGACTGCCATTTTCTGCAAGGGATAAAACCAGCTTACTGCTTTCCCAGAATCCTCCCCTAGCCAAAGCGACGTCAAGAATTATGTCAGCATCTATGAAGGCTTTTTTGATCATATATGCTTTTCCAGGATTGCCTCTTCGATCATCTTTTTATAATCCTTACCACTGTCTTTAAACATGCCAAGGAGACTGTCGGTTATAGGAGAATTCAATTTGTCGGCAATTTCCGGATGTGCCTTTCCTTCAGATATATTATCAAGATACTCTTCGACTATCCGGGACACGCTCTTGCTTTTATTGCGAGCAAACCTTTTAGCCTGATCGATAACCCTGTCATCAATAGTTAAAGTAAGTTTCGTAAGCATCTCTCACCTCACACGTATTAATTAACAG
>CAYVBH010000460.1:0-1989 GCA_964449015.1 uncultured Bacteroidales bacterium | reverse complement strand
ATATATCCTTGAGCAGGGTTGATCCGATCATCGACATGAAAGCGCCGGGAACACCATGCCCAGTTGAGTCGGCACAAACAATAGTGAATTTTGTATCATTAATCTGGTCGAACCAGTAAAAATCGCCGCTGACGATATCCCTGGGATGATAAAATACAAAAGAACCAGTAAAATGTTGCTGCAAACGTTTAACAGGCGGCAACATGGAGGTCTGTATCCTTTTGGCATAATTGATACTGTCAGTGATATCGCGGTTCTTGATTTCAATCACTTCTTTTTGTTCCACCACTTCCTTAGTGCGTGCTGCCAATTCCCGTTCCAAATATTCCTGAAGCTGTTTTTGCTTTCTCTCACGGAATTTAATAATTGCATAAATGGCAAATGCGGCAAGAAGTATGGAACCCAGAATAAACCACCAGGTTTTCCAGAAGGGCGGTTTCACATGGATTTTCAAAGTTACCGGAACATCCTGGGTAAGCCCCTCGTTATTAAACGACCTCAGGTAAAAGGTATATTCACCATCCTCAATACGCGGATAAGACACATAAGTCTGTGAAGTTACATCTGACCAATCGAGGTCATGTCCTTCCAGTTTATACTGGTAGCGCACCGACTGCGGATCACTGTAATTCAGTCCGATGAACTCGATCCTGAGTTTATAAGGCTTATAGGGTAAAACAATATCAATGTCCTTTGAAAAATCAAATGGTCTGTCTGAAATCAGCAGGTTAACAATGTTGGTAAAAGGAGGCAGTTTTTTCCCCGAATCTTTGGCCGGGTCATAACTGATCAGCCCCTCTGTTGTCCCAAAAAAGACTACGCCTGCCTTGTTCCGGCTTACTGCATTCAGGTTGCAATCGCCCGTGATACCCAGGTTCTGATCATACACACTGGCATGCATATTCAAGGTGTTGATCCGGCTCATTCCCAGCCTGTGACCTACCCAAATGCCATTTTCCGGGGCGCTGATCAGGCTGTAGCAGAAGTCTGATTTCAATCCCGACGCAACGGTTATCTGAAACACGGTATCCTTTTTAAAGCAAATGACACCGTCTCCATTGGTTGCGGCCCAGATATTTCCATTGGCATCCTCAGCAAGCGATTTGAATTCCACATCTGCCTGGTCAACCGGATAAAGCAAATTTGCCGTGCCTTCCCGGGTGAGTTCATAAATCCCCTTTGATCTTGTGGCAAACAGCAATCTTCCTTTGCTGTCAATGATAACATGTTCGATGTTGTTATGGGGTAATCCATCATTGGTAGTAAAATGGGCTTCTTCTTTCAGATCGTTCCCCAGCCTGTAAATACCATCTTTTGTGCCAAGGTAAACATACCTGTCATCAGATACGATACCGCTTATCCATTTTCCCATGGAGTAGGCTTCATAGGGGATGTTTCTCACGCTGTTAGTCTTCATATTCATCAGAAACAACCCATTGGTCTCGGTGCCAATGAAAAGCCCCAGGCTACCCAGGTGCAAGGCTGTCACTTTGTCTGCAGGAACACCCTGAACCTTAACCGGTGATTTATCTTTTCCCGGAGTAAACCTGAAAAGGCCGCCCTGCCCACCTAAAAAGTACTGGTTATCACCGTTAACGGCGATAGCCAGAATATCGTTATCCAAACCGGCAGTTTCCATTTTGGTAAAAGCCATGGGTTGGCCTGATAGCAGGCTGATCCCGTCTCCATAAGTAGCAATCCAGATATTGCCTTCCAGATCTTCAAAAACTCTTTTTACAGCATTGGAACGCAACCCGTTACCCTTATTGAACGAGGTTGCCATGCCAAAATCGCCTTTGCCGTCGGGCTGATCAAGCCGGTATACACCGCTTCGCAGTGTACTCACCCACAACTGATGACTTGGCGCCTCATATACTGCCTGAACATTCTCACTTCCCAGGTTGAATTTCAAGCCTGTTTTGGCGATTGCATAATTTTCTCCGTTCAGTGTAAGCCGGAATATGCCCTGGTCTTCCGTGGCAATCCAGT
>CAYVBH010000459.1:0-2003 GCA_964449015.1 uncultured Bacteroidales bacterium | reverse complement strand
AACTATAACCTCAACAATTTCAATATTGATATGAGATGCCTTTAATTCCTTGAGAATGATTTCTTTCCGGAATTCGTACTGGTCACTGATTCTATTGTAACCCGACAATTCCTGGGGATCATGCAGGATGCTTTTCAGGAACACCGGTTTGGCATTGTGGTAAACCGCAATTTTTGTGGAAGTTGATCCCGGGTTGATGGCTAGTATTTTATGATTCATAACCAGAGGGTTAACATGGTTCTTAGTATGATTATGTCATTGAAACAGCAAGCGCAATGGAAAGGAATTTGCTCCTATCCTGATCTGCCCTGGATGTAAGTACTACTGGAGCACCGGCACCTGCTACAATGGCGGCACATACGGCACCACCAAGGAAGTTCAGCGACTTATACAGTACATTACCGGTATTGAGATCGGGTGCGACCAGCACATCGGCATTACCAGCCACTGTTGATGCCAATCCTTTGTGCCTGGCAGCTTCTGATGACACTGCATTGTCCAATGCCAGGGGACCATCAATCTCACATCCGTCTATTTGTCCTCGTTTATACATTTGTGTGAGCATGGCAGCGTGAACCGTTGCCTCCATCTTTGGATTTACAGTTTCAAGTGGGGCTAATATGGCCACCAGCGGATTGGTAATACCAATGCGGTGAAGCGTACTCACGGCATTCCTGACGATGGCAACCTTTTCTTCGAAATCGGGATTGATATTCAACGCTGCATCAGTAATACAGAGCAATTTGTGGTAGTAGGGCGATTCGAAAAAGGCCAGGTGACTTAACAAACCGCCTTTGAGCAGGCCGTTCTCCTTATCGAGGATGGCTCTGACCAATTGGCCTGTGGGTACGAGACCTTTCATCAAAATATCAGCCCGGCCTTCTTTTACCAACTTTACGGCCTTGGCACACGCCACGTTATTATCATGTTCCTGAACCACCTCAAAACCTGAAGCGTCAATCCCGGCTTTTTCTGAGGCATCCATGATTTTGCCCTTGTCGCCAATCAGTATGGGTATTATCAGTCGCTTTTCAGCTGCACTGCACACCGCCTTGAGAACATCTTCATCCTGTGCCACTGCAACAGCAAGCTTCCGGCTGCCCTTTTTCAGGGCAACATCCACAATAGTGTCGAGTGATTGAATGGTCATCAGGTAATGGTTATTTCTTTAACTGTGAAACGATTTTTTCAGTATCCTCTGCAATAACAAGTTCTTCATTGGTTGGCACAACCATAACCTTTACCTTCGAATTTTCTGTGCTGATGATAGCTTCTTTTGATCGCAGGCCGTTGTTTTTCTTTGGGTCAAGTTCGATACCTAGAAATTCCATGTCCTTGCATATATCTTCCCTTGATTCGGGTCCGTTTTCACCTATTCCACCGGCGAATACCACAATGTCAACACCGCCCATGGCGGCAGCATAAGCACCCAGGTATTTTTTCACCCTGTAGTGGTACATGTCCAAACCTAAAATTGCCCTTTCATTCTTTTCTTTGATAGCAGCATCCTCAATTTCACGCATGTCAGACGAAATGCCGGTTATTCCGAGCATTCCGCTTTGTTTGTTGACCAGGGTTCCGATCTGGGAAATACCAATTTCCTCCTTGTCCATAATGTACGTAAGCACCCCGATATCGAGGTCACCGGCACGGGTTCCCATGATCAGTCCTTCAACCGGTGTGAAACCCATGGATGTGTCAATGGATTTACCATATTTGACAGCTGCCATCGACGCTCCATTACCCAAATGAACTGTAATGATCCGTTGTTTTTTGATATCTACGTTCAGAATCTCACAGGCACGCTTACTGATATAAAAATGACTGGTGCCATGGTACCCGTATTTTCGTATACCGTACTTTTTGTAAAGTGAGTAGGGGATGGCATACATGAATGCCTTTTGAGGAAGCGTTTGATGAAAAGCCGTATCAAAAACGCCCACCTGGGGTTTGCCCGGCATCAGCATTTTTATGGCATATACTCCTTTCAGGTTGGCCGGGTT
>CAYVBH010000458.1:0-2019 GCA_964449015.1 uncultured Bacteroidales bacterium | reverse complement strand
GATAGTGTTAATAGAAAGAAGAACAAACATATTATTATGGAATACTTTATATACCTCATAATTGATATTGTATCATAAATGATTAATGATACTCTTATTAATATAGAGCTACCCCTTCAGGATATGCAACAGGAGCTCCCTCTTCTTCATAGATCTCAACATCTTCTACCTCTCTTTTTATTAGATATGCAGGATCAACTGCACAAATTAGGAGGCTAGTATCAGACCAGTATTTTTCTCCATTCCCATCTATTACTCTCCCCTCCCCATTTAGTTTATATGTTGGGAATACATATGAGTTCTCAGTATCAGTAAAAAGATATATCAAGGAAATATCTTTAACAAACAAATCAGTTAGTTTAGGAGTTCTTAACATAGAATAAAATCTATCTTCAATCTTGTTGTGGAATATAGTTTTTGGATATCTGTCATTCTTAACCAGGTTACTAATATTTTCTAACGGCATGTATTGATACTCCAGTAAGTCTTGATCCCTGAGTTGTAAAATGGATAGGTACACTATCTCTCCCTTCGTATTGGTATTAATAACAAATGCATAACCATTAAGTGAAGATGAACCAATTTCTACTTCCTTAACTTTATACCTTCCTTTGTATTCGATACCTGTATCTATTGTATTGATTTCTTCAATTTTTGAGTCACTAATTTTAAAATACTCTTTTAAAAATACTTCTATTTGATTTTTTGAAGACACTTCTTCAATACGACTTAGACCATTTCTTGAAGTAACAGTTAAGATATTTGTATCAAGAAAAAAAATAACATATTCTGATTTGGAATACTCAAAATAAGAATTTTTAGAGAAGTCTATCTCATTTCTCCCAAACACTCTTTCCAAGAAAGTGCTGTAAGTTAAAGTATCGTATGAATTTACCTTATAAACCCTGTCATATTCTGGAATATCAATAGAGGATGATTCCAAGTTGATTTTTATTTGCTCCTCTGAAATAACATATGGGCTTTGAATCCTTTGAGGGCTCTTGGCATACTTACTTTCTTTTTTACGATTAATAACAAGAGCCACGATTAAAGAAATCAATAAGAGTATTACAATACCAATCAATATATATATTCTATATTTTTTGAACATTTTTATTAGTTTTACCATGGTTTACAACTTGAACCAACTATACTTTCTAATGCCAATCTGCAAGGATCTCCTGAGGCTGCTCTACATAAAGCGACATTAACTACATCCTCCATTGAAGAACACGCTGAAGGGATGGGTGTCTGAGTCGCCTTTGTACAACTTCCACCAATGACAAACTCATAATTACCACCATTATTTGAGAGATAATCAGCACCCCATTCTCTCATATCTGTATCTCTACAGGTATGAGGTTGAACAAGATGCATCAACTCATGCACTAACAAACTGTATAACGCATCACAACTAAGATTCTGAATAAGGGGCTTACACTTAATTGGCCAACCAGAATAGCAATACCAACCACCGCAGCCACCCGGACAAGGGTCGAATTCTAAACTAGCAGAATTTACATTTCCATAATTTTCTGAAACATAAGCTTTAGCCTGTTCAAAAATATCTGCAGTACTTAAACCACCTCCCCCTACACAAGGGGTATCAAAACCTGGATTCCATGGAGTCCCTAGATCAGTTATACCACCAGGATATAGTATGCCATATTTATCACAGTAATTAACAGTACTAGGTATAACATAGTTATATGAATATGACTTTTTATTAAAATTTCTCCATGCCTTCCTTGCACCACCAAGCCCCAATACTACTACCGCAACAATAGCTATTATAACTATCTGTCCAATCTGAAGTAGAACCTTCAGTCCTTTTAGAGCCAACGTTATTATCGCACCAGAGACTGCGCTTACAGCAATACTTATAATGGGAGTAAGGGTAACTCCGATAATTCCTAATATAGCTGTAACAACTGGTTGAACTAAGTTTTTTAACCCTCCACTTTTAGCGAATATCTCTAATAACTCATCTCCCCCATGTCTTGCAAACCACGCCGCTAT
>CAYVBH010000457.1:0-2050 GCA_964449015.1 uncultured Bacteroidales bacterium | reverse complement strand
TCTCCGAAACGTGTCCGCGCCCACTCGTGAAATCGGTCCTTTCGGTTGATGAGGGCCACGAGCGGGCCTGTGTCGAGCAACACACGCGAGATCACTTGCCAAACCCCTTCATGTGCGTGGAATTGGTGGAGAGGTCCGCAGGTGCATCAACACAGCCAGCGAGATCATCCGCAAGCTCAAGGCACGATCCTGCCCGGCTTCCGCGACTGTCGCCCAGGTATGCCTGTATCGCCAGTCGCAGCAAATTCGACTTGGTTGTGCGTTGCCTCTTGGCTGTTGCCGTAAGCTCCTGCTCCAAACCTTCATCTAATTTCAAAGAGACCGTCTTCATCGTCACAATTCCCTTGTATTACGATCTTGCCATAATTGTACTACCGGCGGCATAAGAAGTCAAGGGATGCCCAGGGCAAAAGCATCTAATTGTGTTTAAGTCTAGGATTTCATGATTTTGGGTTTTCTCCCTGTTTCTTCTTTTGTCTTTCGCGGCGGGTGGCGCGGATGACTTCGTCAGCGTATTGTTCGGCCAGCTTGCTGAATAGCTGGTATCCAGCGATATCCTTTTTCAATTCCGCCACTTCGTCTTTGGGGACGTAGCGCACTTCGTTGCGGCCCTGCCGCCAGGTCTGGTGGTTGTAGTGGGGGCGTGCGCCCATTTGGCAGAGCTTGCCGCGTTCCATCCGCTCAATGCCGGCCATCCGTTCCAACAATCGTTGCATCTTTTTTGTGATTTTCATGGACATTGGTATATAGGATACTATATACTAATGTCAAGAAAAACCACAAGGAGATGTCCCATGAGAGAAGAGAAGAAAAACCATCCAAAACCCAAGACGCTTATCGAGTGTTTTGAAAGAATGCACGACCCGCGGATGAACCGCACCCGCCTGCATAAGCTGGTGGATATCCTCGTGATTGGCCTGTGTTCGCAGCTTACCGGCGGCGAAGGCCTAAAGGACATGCCCGTCTTCGGACAAGCCAAGAAGGAGTGGCTCAAGACGTTTTTGGAATTGCCCGAGGGCATCCCTTCGTATGACACGTTCCGCCGGGTCTTCTCCGCAATCGACCCGCACTGTTTTCTGAACTGTTTCGTGGAATGGATCCAAGGCATTTGCCCAACCTTAACAGACGAAACGGTGGCCATTGATGGAAAAGCCTTGCGCCGCGCCTTGAACGAGGGCGATTCAATCCCCTACATCGTCAACGCCTGGGCATCGGAAAACGCTTTGGTCTTGGGGCAGGTCAAAGTGAAGGACAAGTCCAACGAGATTACGGCCATCCCCGAACTGCTGCGCGTCCTCGAACTCGAAGGGTGCATTGTGACCATGGATGCGATGGGCTGCCAGAAGGACATTGCCGCCAACATCATCGACAAGCATGCAGACTACGTTCTGGCCCTCAAGGGTAACCACGCCATCCTCCATGACGAAATCCAGAAGTTTTTCGCGGATGCAGTTGCGCCGTGTGCAACCCAATGCGCCCAAACCGTGACCGAAGGCACGATGGACTGTTTCCAGACCATCGAAAAGAACCATGGCCGCATCGAGACCCGCCGTTGCTGGCAGTCCACAGACATCGATTGGTGCCAAGACAGGGCTTTGTGGAAGGGCTTGAAAAGCTTCGGCATGATCGAATCCATTCGAAGCGTCAACGGGAAGAGCAGCATCGAGCGCCGTTTCTTCCTCTCCAGTCTGCCCCTGGACGCCAAACGCTTCGGCAAAGCCATCAGAGACCATTGGGGCGTGGAGAACTCCTTGCATTGGAGTCTTGACGTCACATTCCGCGAAGACTTCAGCCGTGCGAGAACGATGAACGCAGACCAAAACGTCGCAAGCCTGCGAAGGATTGCGCTCAATTGCATCAAGAAGGACCGATCACGGAAATGCTCCCAACGTCAAAAACGTATCTTCGCCGCACTCGATCCTGAGTTTCTTAAGCATTTGCTGGGGATTTAGATGCTTTTGCCCTGGGGGGCTGTTTTGCCTCTGTTTTTTGCGCGGTTTTCTTTGAATCGGTCTGCTGTTTTCCCCACCCCCTGAATCAACCTATGCGT
>CAYVBH010000456.1:490-2066 GCA_964449015.1 uncultured Bacteroidales bacterium | reverse complement strand
CCATTGCCTGGTAAGATTTGTATCACATTGAAAAGATATGTAAAACCTGGTGGAATTATAACCGAGCAAAGAGCATTTGCATAAAGATCAGCCTTACCGTCACCATTTACATCAGCCAACTTTATCACGATGTTCTGTATAGATAAACCTGCCAAGGGGATTAAGAAATAATTTTGTGTGCCAAAATAACCGTTTCCATTAGAAAGGGCGGTATATACATAGGTTCCATTTATTTTAACAAGATCAGCCTTGCCGTCTCCATTGAGTTCTGCAAGGAAGACAGAAGTAATATTGGTTGCCCCTGTAGTTGTATAATTGCTGGAAAAGGTTCCGTTACCATTTGACAGGTAAACATGGGCCTGGCCGTTCAGGCCATTGCTCAAAATATCAGCCCAATTGTCTCCATTTACATCACCCAATGAAACGCTCATTTTACCGGTCGGACATTGTGCAAGTGTCTTTGAAGTCTGTGCTGTAAAACCTCCTGAACTATTTGCAAGATAAGGGTATACATAGACATATGGGTTGGTGCCAGACGAATAGGCCTTGATAAAATCTTCTCTTCCATCCCCATTGATGTCACCAAATATCACGATTCCCCCTGCAGAGCCATTAAGAGAAATTGAACCTGGTGTACCGAATGTGCCGTTACCGCCATTAATATATGAATAATCGGTAGTCGGCAGGTTATTGCTTTCATTAGACGGATCTACCTGTTTGATTTGAATCAGTCTTGATCTGCCGTTTGGCCCGGAATTATCATAATTAAGGATATATTTATAAACTGTGGTGCTGCCGACTTTTACGGTTATGTTATTGAGACGCCTGGTTGTGGTAACAAGATATTTGGTTTTGTATGAATATATATTGTCTGTCCTGGTATCAAGGCCAAACTCCACTGTTTTATTGGTAGAAAGTCCGCCTGTTTTGCCTGTATAGGATATTACACTGGGGTATATCTGGTTGCTGACTGTTGTATAGCTTATTTCCATGTAATTGCCGTTTGTATCCTCGACCCTGTCAAGGTGCCAGCTGTATGTTCCGCTTGTACCGCTCATGCGTGAGGAGGTTGAATACCCATAACGATATGTTGTTCCGTCTTTTGCTGTGACAAGCCAGTAATTTGAACTGAAGTAGTATTTGGTAAATGCCCCTTCTATTTTTTCGCAGTAGTAGTTTGATCCACAGGGGACTAATTCCGATCCATTTACCACAAAATCAGTACCGCTGTAATTAAGCCCGTTTTTGGTAGACCTCTTAATTGACCCTAAATCAAGGTCCCAGCCTACACCTACCCAGCCGTTTTCATTGTAGCTTGAGTATTTAAGAGAGACGTTGGGCTGAAGGCCGTTTCTTCCCGGCGGCACTTGAATAGGATAACTTAACTGGGCTGCGCCTACCTGACTTACTGTTACTGCCTGAGGGTTGGAGTATACACCGCCTGCTGCCTTTTCAGATGCCCCGCCAGACATCATGCTCATTGCCTCAGACTCAGGGGCTTCGACTTCAGGAGATTCATCTTTTGATTTTTTGTCTTTGGTATCTTTGGTTTTTTCAGAATTTACTTCATCTTCGG
>CAYVBH010000456.1:0-480 GCA_964449015.1 uncultured Bacteroidales bacterium | reverse complement strand
GGTTGTAGCTTCTTCTTCTGAAGGGATGTCATAGGTTACTTCAGGATCAGCAGCATCTGAGGATGAAACCGTGCCTCCACTATCTGAAGAGCCTTCATCTCTGGCAAAACCTAAAGTTGTTTGAAGCATGATAAAAAGGAAAAACAAGGCAATAAGTATTAAGATTCTTTTTGTGTTTACCATTTTGATCCCCCGTTTAAAATAGAAATTAGAAAATAGTAATACAAAAACCGGTTGAGCACTTAATATCCTGAAAAGACTTATGAAATATTAGGTGAAAAGCTTATTAATTTAAGAATTCTATTTATGAAATGCTTAATAGGTAAAACTTTGGTAAATCAATTGGCAAAATATTAAACAGCAAAAAATAAAAATGCAAGTTATTTTTTTGTTAGGGGTTTATTTTTTTCGGGAACAAGTGAAAAGTCATTAGGTAAATAGTCGGGTGGGGATAGAAAAAGAATGGATACCGCTGTCAAG
>CAYVBH010000455.1:0-2107 GCA_964449015.1 uncultured Bacteroidales bacterium | reverse complement strand
ATGGTGTAGTTCTAATAAACCAGAATGATGAATATCACCGATGTAACCCTGAAAAAACAATGAGTCTTGTTTTTTCTTCTCCTGTTTTTGAAAAGGAGGTAATGGAGAATCTTACAATTGATCCCGTTTTTAATTTATATCAGAACGATTCTTCGGAACAATACTATTTTCGTTCTGGCACACTGAGGAAAAAAGAAATTGAAAATTATTATATTTTTCTCCCTGGTAACTTTAAACCGAATAAGAATTATAAAATAAAAAGTAATTTTAATAATATTATTGATGTCTTTGGACGTGTTATTGATAAGCCCTTTGAAGTCCGGTTCTCTACAGGTAACCTGATGCCGGATTATGAATATGCCCCGATAGTTGTTCTTGAAAAAAACGCAGATACGGAAATGCCTTTTTACGCTACTAACCTTGATAGCGTAAATATTACCTATGACAGATATACTGCCACGGATAAAGGTACTACATTAAATATGGAAGTTAAAATCCCCAAATTTAAAGATAAAGAAATAGTGGTTCCTGTAAATGTCCGGAAAATGCTGGCAGGGCAGTCAGGGATTGTTACCGGTCATGTTGAAACAATACCTCCTTTCAATGAAAATGATTACTCTCATCCAAAATATTTTATTGCTCAGGTTACCCCCTTTCATGTGCATCTTAAGGAAAGTAAGTTCAGCACAATGGTATGGGTAACCGATATGGCTACCGGAAACCCTGTTCAGTATGCAAAAATAGAACTTTACAAGGGTAAAGATAAATTTCCTCCTGATATTAACAACCTTAAGGCACTTGCACAGGGGTTTACAGATAATGAAGGCGTTGCATCATTCTCAATAGGTACCGGAATCTTAGACTCGAAAAGATACAGCGAGGACAATTACAGGCAATTAGCTGTACGTGTTACTAAAGGTGATGATACTGCATTTATAATTGATAGTTATTTCGATGTCAGCACTTCATATTACGAACCAACAAATGCCAGTATATGGGGGACAACAGCCCGGGGTGTTTACAAACCCGGAGATACAGTGCAGTATAAGATTTATGTTCGAGAGCAGGATAATAAAAGATTCATTCCTGCTCCTAAAAAGGGGTATAGTCTTGTGGTCAGTGATCCACTGGGGAAAACTGTATTTGAAGCAGAAGACCTTATTTTATCTGAATTTGGTGCATTACATGGTGAGTTTAAAATTCCTGAAACATGGGCTACAGGTGAATACATATTTCAGCTTTACACTTCGTTTTCCACATCACCACAGCGCCCCATGAAGGTACTGGTTTCTGACTATTCATCTTCTCCATTTGAAGTAACAACAGAAATTGACAAAAAACTATATCATGCCGGCGATAATCTAAAAATAACTACCAGTGCAATGCTGCATAGTGGTGGAGCATATAGTGATGCCGGAGCAAGAATTACTCTTATGTCACATAGATATTATAGTTCTCATAAATTCTTTCCTGAAGATAGTCTGGCAAAGGGGTTCAATTTTGATATGCCTGATAATAAAACGATAATATATGGGAATGAGACATTAGGTAAGTTTGAAGGTATACTGGATAAAAATGGTAACATTGTCACCAACTTCAACGTTTACAAAGATCTTCTTTTTGGACAACTTATAGTGGAAAGTTCGGTCAGGGATGAGCGAGGAAAATATGTATCAGAGGTGGCATCAGCAAAATATTCTTCAAGAGACCGTTTTGTTGGTCTTAAATCCAAAGATGGAGATGAAAATGGTTATAAAGGTGAACCTTGCTCAAGTGAAATACTCATTGTAGATGCGACAGGAAAACCGATACCTGACGTCCCGGTCTCTATTAATTTGGAACGCAGTGAAATAATTATTCCTGAATCCAGCCCGGTAATTAATTTAGCGCATAGCAGTGACAGAGAGAATTGGATAACTATTGAAGCTCATACTGTTAAGTCCGGGAAGAAACCAATTGAATATTCATTTATCCCAAAGGAAGCTGGGCAATACAGGGTAACAGCTTCTATAAAGGATTCAAAGGGAAGAGAACACAGATCAGGTATGCCTATAAATGTATATGAGTATAAATCAGGATACAAAAGTGAGGATACAGAGATTCAACT
>CAYVBH010000454.1:0-2130 GCA_964449015.1 uncultured Bacteroidales bacterium | reverse complement strand
CGCAATCTTGCTTTACAGTTTACAGCGGAAGAGAAGCCCGATATTGATGCCTTAACACAGATTTTCACGTCAGTAATTGACCGTATGGCATTCTTTTTCTTCGATAAAACCAAAGGTGTTATACATTGATATTGAATGATATACACCCATACAACCCTCGTGTTCGATTTTTGTATTACGGTGCAATAATTTATTTCGTTAGTTATTAACAATTAATTGCGCCTAATCTCAACTAAGTGGTGATTTTACAAACAACTATTATTCAATTTGTTAATAAATATACCCTATTCGGCTATTGTTATTCAGTGATATTGTATTATATTTATCACAGTAGTAATAGACCGTATTATGGAACTCAAACTGTACTTCGAAATGCCTAAATCCGTGGCCCACAAACAATATGAAGCCCTACGGATGTATTATCTTGATAATGCTCCTGCCCAGGAAGTAGCCCGGCGTTTCGGCTATACATACCGGGCTTTCACGTCCCTGGTGACAACCTTCCGAAGGAAAATAATCATGGATCCCAAAGACAGCATTTTCTTTATCGAGAACTCCCCAGGACGAAAGATCTCACCGGAAACCAACGAGTCAAAGGCAGTAATCATCGACATGCGCAAAAAATACTATTCCGTGCCCGAGATCAAGGTAGCCCTGGATGGACTGGGGCACAACCTGTCTGAAAAGAATATCTACAACATCATCGCAGCAGAGGGCTTCTCACGCCTGCCAAGACGGTCAAAACTGGCAAAGCAGCAATTGGACAAGGTACAGGTAGAGGCTGAAAAATCTGTTCCCATAAGCTTTAACCCAGAAATTTTTAAAAGTTCAAACGCCGGCATATTGATGTTCCTGGCTTTTATCAGGGACTACGGAATAGACACGGTTATTGCCCGTTCCGACTATCCGCAGACTTCTGTAATTGACAAGACTTCCTCGATTTTGTGTTTCCTGGCCCTGAAACTGGCCAACCGCAGGCGGTACTCTTCTGACGACACCTGGTGTATGGATCGGGGGATGGGTTTGTTTGCCGGGCTCAATGTCCTGCCTAAAACTGCCTGGTATACTTCTTATTCTGACCGGGTAACCACCGACATGAACCGTAACTTCCTGAAAAAACTCCACCAGTTGTGGCTCCGTCATGGATTGCTGGAAGATACCGCAAACCTTGATTTTACTACAATACCCTACTGGGGGGATGACAGCCACCTGGAAAACAACTGGTCCGGCAAACGCGGGAAAGCTCTCTCCAGCATGCTTGCTGTTCTTTCCAATGATCCGGATAGCGGTCTGATCGATTATGGAAGCACTGATGTACTGCAAAAGGATGAAAGTGCCGTGGTTCTTGAGTTTTTGGATTTCTACCGGCAAGGGGACAAAAAGAAAGAGAACAAACTCAGGTATATCATTTTTGACAGCAAGTTCACCAACTACGAGAATCTGGGAAAACTGGACCAGGACCAGGTTAAGTTTATCACCATCCGCCGCAGGGGCAAGCTGCTTCTGGAGCGAATCGACAACCTGCCCTCACAGGGATGGAAAAATGTCAAGGTCGAGTGTGCCGGGAATAAGCATCGAACCTTGCGCGTATATGATGAAATGGTTTTTCTCAAAGTCTATGACAAGAATATACGACAGATTACCATTACCGGGAACGGGAAAATAAAACCGGCCATTATCATTACAAACGACACTGATTTACAGGTGGAACTAATCATCCGCAAATATGCACGCCGATGGCTGGTTGAAAAAACGATCTCCGAGCAGATTGATTTCTTCCACCTCAACCTGGTCTCTTCGTCAATGGTGATCAAAGTTGATTTTGATCTTACCATGTCGATTCTGGCCTTCAACCTGTACCGGCTGTTGGGCCATGAGCTGGGCCGGTATAGAAATCAAACGGCACAAACGCTGTATGATAAATTTGTTCTGAATGGTGCAGATATTGAAATCGGTGAAAAAACAATAAAAGTGCAACTGAAGAAGAAAAGGCAACTACCGCTGATCCTTGAAACAATGCAGCGGTATAACAAACAGAAATACCCCCAGTTGGGCAATAAAAGTCTTATATTTGAGGGAGCGACCTATTCATGAAAATACGCCCGATTGTTTACCGTGAAAATCTGTGTT
>CAYVBH010000453.1:0-2244 GCA_964449015.1 uncultured Bacteroidales bacterium | reverse complement strand
TCATCGGCATAAAGCATATATGGCAGATCTTTAAAATTCATAGCAGCTTTAATTACCCCCTGGCGCAATTCAAGTCAATGGGAGAAAAAGGGGAAAGAATACAGGAGGCAGGAGTCAGAATTCAGGAGAAAAACCAAATCCTTTTATCCTGTCTGCTGTTTACTGACTCCTGTATTCTGACTTCGTTCTTCTCTTTTCTTATATTTAATGTTATATGAATAAAAAAATACCGGAATAAAAATATGTCCCCAAGCCGTTTCATTAAAAGTACTCAAGAGATAAAGCCCTTCCGTCTGGTAAAATATTTTGCCATCACAAGCTTTATTGTTTTTTTTGTAATCAGCATCCCATTTGCTATTTTTATCTCCAGGAAGGCAAAGGATGACCTGTTTGAAAATTACCAGAATTATGCCCAGGAGGTTGGAGGACACATTGATCATCAGTTATTTGTCAACTTTGTGATCCCAATGGTTTCTGAGTATGGGACAATTAGATTAAGGCTCAAACCCCAGATGGACGCCCTTGACAGGGCTGTAAAAAAGGCTACTGAAAGCTTTAATGTTGACCTTATCAACCTGTATTCACTTGATGAAGAGTTCATTATTTACAGCACTGACCCATCATTGATCCAAAAAAAGACTATTAAAACAGAAGGCTATCTCAAGGCGTTAAAAAGTGAGATATCCGCTGAATTGATTTCAGAGGATAACGATTTCTGGGGATTGGGGATAGGTGGCCATAAAAAGGTAAGGACATTCATTCCTCTTAAAATTCCATATAGCGGGGAGTTATTTGTAGGAGGGATCTTCGAGATGGTGCTCGATATGACTGAGCAGTATAATTCAATATTGAAAAGGCAGTATACCACCTTTGGTGTCTTTGCTATAATCATGGTTACTATATTTTTTACTATGCTTCTCATAGTAAGAAAGGCAGAAGGGATAATCAAAAGCAGGGCAATTGAACAACAAAAGCTTGTGGAACAGCTTAATCTGGCAGAGAGGCTTGCAGCTCTTGGCGAAATGGTGGCCGGTGTTTCCCATGAAATAAAAAATCCCCTGGGAATAATACAGAGCACCTCAGAACTCCTAAATAATATGCCCGATGCAAGCGAGGCCCAGAAGCGTCTTTCAGGTGTTATTACCGAAGAATCTATACGCCTTAACAGGATCGTGACTGAATTTCTTGATTTTGCCAGACCTCATAAATTGAATGTAAGGGAGTTTGACCTGAAAGAGATTATCAACAAAAACATAGAATTTTTAAAGCCTGAAATAGAAAAAAAGAATATCTCAATTGAGACAAATCTAGACGGCCGTAGTTTTATGATTGAAGCAGACCAGGATCTCCTTCACAGGGTATTCATGAATCTGATTATAAATGCAATACAGTCGATCTCCGGGTCAGGTAAAATTAATATAAATATAGGGGATGAAAAAGGCAGTTATATTATAACAATCAGAGATACCGGAAGCGGCATAAGCGAAGAAAATATTATAAAGATCTTTAATCCCTTTTTTACTACGAAGGAAAAGGGCAGCGGCCTGGGATTACCTATTGTAAGAAAGATAATCGAGGGGCATGGCGGGACAATAGATATTGAAAGCAGGGAAGGCGCTGGAACGAGTGTTATGCTCCGCCTGTCCAGGAAATTAAGGTCATAGCCAAAGGATGAGATGGGCATGGATACAGTCCTTGTTGTGGATGATGAGAAAAACTATCTTGTGGTTCTTGAGGCTCTTTTAGCCCCTGAGGGTTACGAAATAATAACAGCAGATAACCCTGAGAAGGCTCTTCAGCTAATAAGAGAAACAGAGCTTGATCTTGTTATTACCGATATGAAGATGCCAGGGATCAGCGGTATCACTATCTTGGAGGAGGCAAAGAAGATTAATGCCGATATTCCCATTATTATCATGACCGCTTTTGGCACAATTGAGATGGCTGTTGAGGCAATGAAGAAACATGCCTATGACTATATTGAAAAACCGTTCAAAAACGAGGCACTGAAACTTACTGTCAAAAAGGCCCTTCAGAATTACAGGCTTATAAAGGAAAACAGGCTTCTGAGCGAAGCGCTGTCTGACAGATACAGGTTCGGAAATATCATAGGAAAAAGCCATCCCATGCAGGAGATATATGATCTGATCGAAAAGGTGTCTCAGTCAAAGACATCTGTACTTATTACCGGCGAATCAGGCACAGGAAAGGAGTTGATAGCAAATGCCATTCACTATAACAGCC
>CAYVBH010000452.1:0-2256 GCA_964449015.1 uncultured Bacteroidales bacterium | reverse complement strand
GATCCCAAAACGTTTTATGGTTCCGGCAACCGCAATCTGGATAAGCTTAAATCCTTTTTCCCAAAACTGAAAGTCGTCGGACGTGACTACGAACTGAAAGTGCTTGGTGAACCCTCGGAAATCAACCGGTTTGAGAGCGATGTAGACAAACTGCTCGATTATGTGCAACTCCGCAATCAGCTTACCGAAGATGATGTGGAAAAGATCATTCTTACCGAAGATGATGCACTGCGACATTTCAACGAGAAAGATGAAGATGTGCTTATTTTCGGAAATGACGGCAAGGTCATTAAAGCCCGATCGGTGAATCAGAAAAAGCTGGTGGAGGACTACCGCACAAATGACCTGATTTTTGCCATTGGACCAGCCGGTTCAGGAAAGACATACACCGCCATAGCACTTGCAGTAAGAGCTTTGCGAAACAAGGAAGTGAAACGGATTGTTCTTACCCGGCCTGCAGTTGAGGCAGGGGAGAAGCTGGGTTTCCTACCCGGCGATGTGAAGGAGAAGCTTGATCCCTACCTGCAGCCGTTGTACGATGCATTAAGAGATATGATCCCTCCCAAAAAGCTCGAAGGTTTCATTGAAGAAGGTATCATTGAGATTGCTCCGCTGGCTTTCATGCGGGGCCGTACGCTGGGTGATGCTGTGGTTATACTTGATGAGGGACAGAATACTACCATCAACCAGCTCAAAATGTTTCTGACCCGCATGGGAAAGAATGCCAAATTTATTGTAACAGGTGATATCACGCAGATTGACCTGCCTGAACGACAACAGTCGGGTTTACTGAAAGCCCTTTCATTGCTGAAGGAAATAAAAGGGATTTCAACCATCGAGTTCGATAAGGGCGATATCATCAGGCACCGTCTGGTAAGGCATATCGTGAATGCTTATGAACAGAACATTCAGAAGACACACCGGTCAGCCGACAAAAAACAGGAAGACGCCGGTTCGGGCAATGGTGAATTCTAAACAGCACATTTGCCAGCATACTGATATGTCTGACTGGCTGAAAAAATCGCTTTTTATATTACAATTCAATCCCTTATTTTTGACAAAAACTGTTTTGATTTGTTAATTCCTGAAAATATTTAAATATGAGCAACGCAATCACCAGAACAAATTTCAGCTTTCCGGGTCAGAAGGGCCTTTATGTGGGAAAAGTAAGGGACGTATACAATATCGAAGGGAAGTACCTGGTAATGGTCGTTACCGATCGCATATCGGCATTCGATGTGGTGCTGCCCAAGGGTATTCCTTATAAAGGACAGGTGTTGAATCAGATTGCTTCCAGGTTTCTTGATGCCACAGCTGACATTGTTCCCAACTGGAAGATATGCAGCCCCGATCCAATGGTCACCATTGGCCATTTCGCCACTCCCTACAAGGTAGAAATGGTAATTCGCGGATACCTTACCGGGCATGCCTGGAGAGAGTATAAGGCGGGTAAAAGGTCTTTATGCGGAGTGCCTTTACCCGAAGGTATGGTGGAAAACCAGAAATTTCCCAAACCAATAATAACCCCTACTACTAAAGCAGATGAAGGTCATGACCTGGACATCTCAAGGGAAGAAATCATCAAAAGCGGGCTGGTATCTGAAGCCGAATACATTCAACTCGAGGATTATACCTATAAATTGTTTGAAAAGGGAAGTCAGATTGCTACCTCCAAAGGGTTGATTTTGGTGGATACGAAATATGAATTCGGCACAAAGGATGGTAAGATCTACCTCATTGATGAGATCAATACACCCGACTCATCCCGGTATTTTTATGCCAACGGTTACGAAGAACGGTTGAAAAAAGGTGAACAACAAAAACAACTGTCCAAGGAATTTGTGCGCCAGTGGCTGATAGAAAACAATTTCCAGGGTAAAGACGGCCAGGTGGTGCCCGAAATGCCCGACACGTTTGTCAACCAGATTTCCGAGCGTTACATTGAATTGTATGAAAACATCATTGGTGAGGAATTTGAAAAGGCCGCAAATGTGAATGTCGCAAACCGGATCGAATCAAACATTCGCCAGGCATTACAGCAATTGAAATAACGTAGGGGCGAACACATGGGTTCGCCCATTATTGCAAACCCGGTTTTTTCCCCCATTTCATCGGATTGTTGATAATGTATTGTTTTATCCGTTGATATGATTCATAACCGCGAATAATATGTTCATAATAATTTCGTTGCCACAATTTCCGATCAAATGGTTGCCATCCATTTGATTTTACATTCCGGATATATTCATTTGTTGA
>CAYVBH010000451.1:0-2298 GCA_964449015.1 uncultured Bacteroidales bacterium | reverse complement strand
TTCTTTAATGATGCCATCTTGTTCAATGGATGGTTGTTTTGACATATATGATCCTGGTTAATTCTTATATATCGATTCTATGTATTCAAAAGTCGAAAGAATCTCGGCTCCGTTCTTGCCTATGGCCACACAATGTTCAAAATGTGCCGAAGGCAATCGGTCAGCTGTATGAATTGTCCATCCATCTGCATCCTGGGTAATTTCCTTTTTCCCCATGTTGATCATGGGTTCAATGCAGATAACCATGCCCTGCTGAAGACGTGGTCCGTGTCCTTTTCTTCCATAATTGGGAACTTCCGGACTTTCATGCAGTGACTTTCCGATTCCATGCCCCACCATCTCGCGTACCACTGAGAACTTTTCCCGTTCACAGTACTCCTGAATAGCGTTGCTGATGTCCCCGATCCTTTTCCCTTCCCGGGCATTCTCAATCCCTTTGTACAACGATTCCCGGGTGGTTCTCAGCAATTGCTTCACCCTGTCGCTGACTTCGCCCACAGCAAAGGTATAGGCTGAATCGCCGTAATAACCCTGAAACAGGACTCCGCAATCGACCGACACCACATCACCTTCCTTTAGCACATAGCCAGAGGGTATTCCATGAACAACCTGCTGGTTAACCGAGGTGCAAAGCGTTTTCGGGTATCCCTTATATCCCAGGAAACCGGGAACAGCATGATGGTCACGGATGAATTCCTCAGCTACTTGATCAAGCTCCAGGGTAGTAACCCCGGGTGAAATCCGCTTGGCAACTTCAGCAAGTGTTTTCGACACCAACTGATTGCTGGCCCTGAGCAATTCGACTTCTTCCGCTGTTTTATAATGAATCATCAAAGAACTTCAATATTGTTATATAGAGGAGGCCACTCCGCCTGCTCTTCCTTTAACGCGGCCTGATTTCATCAGTCCGTCATAATGCCTCATCAACAAATGACTTTCTATTTGCTGAAGTGTATCCAGCACAACACCTACCAAAATCAGCAGGGATGTGCCTCCAAAAAACTGTGCAAAGCTTTGCTGTATGCCCAACATATTGGCAAAGGCCGGCAAAATTGCAACTAAAGCCAGAAAAATAGAACCCGGAAGGGTTATTTTCGACATAATGGAATCAATAAACTCGCTGGTCTTTTTTCCGGGCTTCACGCCGGGAATAAAACCCCCGTTTTTCTTCATATCTTCAGCCATTTGAGTAGGATTCATAATAATGGCCGTGTAAAAATAAGTAAAAACAATGATTAATACTGCAAACGTTACATTATACCACACACTGGTATAGCGTGAGAACGCAGAAACAAATTTGGACAGGGCTTCTCCGCTTTCGGAAAACCGGGCAAATGACAAAGGCAGGAACATGATGGCCTGTGCGAAAATAATGGGCATCACACCAGCTGCATTCACCTTCAGCGGTATGTACTGGCGAACGCCACCGTATTGTTTGTTACCTACAATTCTTTTGGCATATTGAACCGGGATTCTCCGGGTTCCCTGTACGAGCAAAATGCTCACAGCAATAACCAGTAAGAGAAATACCATTTCAACCAGAAATGCAACCAAACCGCCCTGGCCGTTGAGCCTGTCGGTAAACTCACTGAAAATTGCAAATGGCAACCGGGCAATAATACCGATCATAATGATCAGGGAAATGCCGTTTCCGATACCTTTTTCGGTAATTCTTTCGCCAAGCCACATCACAAAAATGCTTCCTGCAATAAGAACAATTACGGAGGTAATCTGGAACATGCCAGGAGCCATCATTCTGGCTTCCACAGGAATCTGGGTAAGGTATGCGTTAGACTGGAGAATAAGTACGAATACAGTCAGATAGCGTGTGATCTGGTTCATTTTGCGCCGGCCGCTTTCTCCTTCTTTCTGCATACGCTGGAAATAGGGTATGGCAATGGTCAGCAGCTGGATAATGATGGATGCCGAAATATAGGGCATAATACCCAGGGCAAAAATCGAAGCGGCTGAGAAGGCCCCGCCTGAAAACATATCCAGCAGGCCCAATACGCCTTCTGATGTACGGTCTGCAAAATCCTGAAGCCTGCCGGGATCCACACCGGGAAGTACCACCTTGGAACCCAAACGGTAGATGAGAATAATGAAAAGGGTAAACCCGATCCTCGATCTCAGCTCTTCAATTTTATAAATATTCTTTAATGTCTGAATAAATGCTTTCATGCGGGTGTCAGATTATTGTTGCTGTTCCCTTCAATGCTTCTATGGCAGCCTTAGCTGATTTAGAGAAGGCATGGGCAGTAACATCCAGTTTTGTCGTCAGTGTTCCGTTTCCTAAAA
>CAYVBH010000450.1:0-2303 GCA_964449015.1 uncultured Bacteroidales bacterium | reverse complement strand
CGAATCCTGGTCGATGTGCATGTACTGGTAAAGCTTGGTCTTCACCGGATCTTCCTTGCTGTAATACAGGAATGAATTGATGAATTCCTTGTAAGTCATATTTTCTGTGTTTTGCAGGGTAAAGGAATCATCCGTGGCACCCAGTTGTACAAACACATCCCAGGCGCGGCAATATCCGGGACGCCTGAGTGTACCGCGGTAAACGGTAGGCACATCCTGAAGACCGTATTTTTCAATATACTTCAGTGAATCGCGGTTGGCATATCCTTCAAATTTGCCATATCCTTCAATTTCAATTATTTCTGTCCTTCGGAACAACCGGTGGTACGGGATATACTTGAATCTTCCTTCCTGGATAAAACGGGCTGGTCCGCCCTGACCTGCCAGAACCACATTGCGCGGGTTCCAGGTAATCTTGTAGTTCCAGGGATTGTTGTCTGATTCCGGAGCCATCAGCCCTCCTGTAAAGGTCTCAAAGCAGAGCAATTCATGACCCTGCTGCCGCAAACGGTTGATTACCCGCATAGCCGACATGTGGTCAATTCCCGGGTCAACGCCCATTTCATTTAGAAATAACAGGTTGTTTGATCTAACAGCGGCATCGAGGTCGTTCATTTCAAGTGACACATATGAGGCAGTGAGCAGGTTCTTCCGGTGATGCAGGCATGCCCGGGCCACCAGCGGATGAAACAGGGCAGGTAACATGGAGATGATCAGATCGGCTTGTCGCACCTCGTCATTGAGTTGCTGCTCATTAAAAACATCAAGAGAAACAACCCGTGTACGTGGAGCAACTCTTCCCCTAATACTTTGCGTGTCACGGTCTCCTACTGTTATGGAATAGCTGAACTTTTGTGCATTTTCTTCGAGATACCTGATGAGTACCGAAGAAGACCGGCCCGATCCGATAATTAAAATTTGCTTCATAGAAATATTGTTATTCCGGTTGGTTCACCCAATCGGAAAGATATTGATATGCTCTTGTCAGTTTTCCGTTCTCGGCAATGGTGGCCCTTTCAATCACCCGCTCCGGGTCGCCGTTGACTACAAGTGAGAACACATTCTTGATCAGGTTGCGACCGAAGTCTTCAGACGATTCCCTGGGCAGTCCGCTGGGCAGGTTGTCGATGGCCATCACCGTGATATTCGATTCGCTGCTGAAAGCCTTTTCTTCTTTTCCGGTTAGTGGATTGTAATCGTAAAAAGGTTCATGAAAATGGGCTGCTCTGAGGGTTGATGGAATAGCTCCCCCGATGTCACAGGTGATGTCGGCAATTACCTGTATCCTGAAATCCTTTTTCGTCATTTGTAATGACGTAAACAAAACCGGGGCATGCGGATCCCAGTATGCCGCCATGATGAGCAGGTCGGTTTTATTGCAAAACATTGCAAAATTGCTCTCATAGGCACCCGGATGTGCAAAAAAGTGAAGCAGGTCAAAAGGCGCTCCTTCCTTGTGTTTATTGTACTTTCCCGGATCGAGTTGTGCATAAACCGGTATTTCGTGATATGCACCGGTCAAAAAGTCCTCCACGGTAACCTTCCGCACTCCAAAAGCAAGCATCATCTCTTCCACCCCGCCTGCCACACGGCCGTCACCGGTAACTACTATTCTCCAGGGAGGCAGTGGTATTTGTGACGCCCTGTTCATCATATCTTTCAATCCTGCACATTCAGATGCCCTGATCAAACCATTAATTTTATGTCGTTTGCTCATGGCGCGCATACCTTCATAAGCCCCGATTAATCCGGCCCATCTGCCAAACCCGATGATGCGGATACCCCGGCTATCGGTGAGTATCTCGTAATCAATGAGCCTGATTCGCCTATCGAGGATAGCATTCAACAACTTCCTGTTGTGTGGCTGTTTCTTGATGGTGTGCGAGAAAAACAAATAGGTTTTACCGGCTATCAATGTGGCCGGATCAACTTCTTTGATGCCCAGCAATACATCGCAACCTGCGAGATTTTCAACAACCAGTATGCCTTCTTTACGGTATGCTGCATCGGAATAGCAACGGATTGATGATGGTTGAACAATGACTTCCATCCCGGGAAACTCTTCCCGTATCATCCTGCACTGTTGCGGTGACAACGGCACCCGCGTATCAACGGGTACTTTGGTCTCTCGGAGTATGCCTATTTTCATGTTATTCCACATTAAACTCAATCCCCTGAGCCAGGGGCAGATTGCTGCTGTAATTGATGGTATTGGTCTGCCTGCGCATATAGGCCTTCCAGGCATCGGAACCCGATTCGCGTCCGCCGCCGGTGTCCTTTTCCCCGCCAAATGCCCCGCCTAT
>CAYVBH010000449.1:0-2310 GCA_964449015.1 uncultured Bacteroidales bacterium | reverse complement strand
CTCCCTTCGGTCGCGAGCTCACCCGGTATCAGTTGCTCCCATTCGGTCGCGAGCTCGTCGCGTTGCTCCTCGGTTCACCGGGATGAGCAGTTGCTCCCATTCGATCGCGAGCTCGTCGCGTTGCTCCTCGGTTCACCGGGTTTCGGTTCCGCCGAACGTTATGGTTAATTGTCGGGCTCTGTGCACGACAGAGAATACCAAGATCAACTAAGCATAACCGAAAAAGCAATGTTACATATATAGACAGATGAAAAAATTACTTCAGTTCTAAAAACTTTATCCAAATGAGTAAAATAATAGTTATAACTGTACCAGTTGAAGGACATTTTAATCCTTTTGTTCCTATTCTAACAAAACTTGTTCAAAATGGTCATGATGTACTATGTTTTGCTGGGAGAAAGTTTCAGAAAAGAGTCGAAAATGCTGGCGCCACTTTTCTACCTCCTCCAATAAAATGGGATACAAGCATCCAGGAAACTTACGATGTTTTTCCAGAATTAAAAGATAAAAGTGGTCTCGCACAGTTCAAGTCGTATATTAAACTTCTCATGTTTGATCCGGTACCTGATCTCTTAAGCTTACTGAAAGATAAAATAACTAATTTCCAACCTGATATAATCATTAGTGATACTTTTCTTGTTGTTGGTTCGTGGATTTTGGAATTATATAACATACCGGGTGTTCGGATATCTAACGTACCATTGAGTATACCCGGAAAGAATATCCCACCATTCGGATTTGGATTATTACCGGGAAAATCTATCATTTCAAAATTGAGAGACTATATCTTTCGCATGCTATTTAATGTGTTGGTGTATAACGATGTGCGCAGATATGGTGAGGAAATACGAAACAAGGTTGGATTGCCTGCTTCAGGTAAAAGTCTGATACAGAAAGAATTTGAAAATGCCAAACTTTATTTGCATACTTCAATACCAAATTTTGAATATCCCCGAAAGGAATTTCCTCCTGTCTTCCGATTTATTGGGCCCATAATTACTCCTGCTGATACTAATTATAATAAACCGAAATGGTGGACAGATATTGAAAAAGATATACCAGTTGTCCTGATTAATCAAGGAACGGTAGCAAAAGATTATAATGATCTAATTATTCCTGCAATTGAAGCTTTGAAAAATGAGAAAATAGTATTAATTGCTGTGCCAGTGGCAAATGGAGAAATAAAGAATCTTCCTGATAATGTACATGCGGAGCCCTATATTCCTTTTGGGAACCTATTGCCCCATGTTGATCTGTTTATTACAAATGGTGGATTCGGGGGTACTCAGAATGCTCTGGCTTACGGAATACCAATAATTATTGCCGGTGCTACTGAAGATAAAATGGAAGTGGCAGCCAGACTAGAATATTCAAAGGCTGGAATAAATTTAAGGAAACAAAAACCAACTCCTAAAGACATCATGAAAGCCTATATAAAGATTATGTCAGATCAGACTTATAAACAAAAGGCAAATGAGTTAAAAGAACACTACGCAAAGTATGATGCCCCAACTCTTGCAATCAGTATGATTGAAGAATTACTTGAAATACAAGCAAATAGAAAATAAATAACAACTAACCATAACACGGACGCCATGTTTAATAAGCTTGTCACGGTTTTTGTTAGCTCCTGCAACCCAGATAAATTTGTAATAGGCCATGTACCCGGACACCAGCCTTCGCTGAAGCTACGGCTGCCAAAGCGCGCATCTGCACGCAATCAAGATCCTACATCGTGACAGATTTCTGGCTCCGTGACAAATTGTACCCCGACACTCGTAATGCTCATTCAACTCTGTACCCGGACTGCAAAAACACGTGCCATACTTTCTTTGTGCCGGAACTATTTTCTGGCTTAAGATGAAACCTCGCGGCTGGTACTTCGTCAGGTAACAACTACTAATTTTATTGCCGTGCCGTTTAGCACAATTCCCAGAGAAATTGACTTTTGAAGTGAACGGTTATTTTTTTATAAAATTGATTGTTATTGATTTATGAAATTAATAATTCACCGTTAGTCAGAATTCCAAAAATTTCTTAGTCATTTACTTTGAATTAAACATTCATTAGTAATAAAAAATGGATTATGAAATTAATTATTCTATAATGTCTGATAACCTGTACAAGAAAATGACTTCAGTTAGAATTATAGTCAGCCTTGTTTCAAAACTCTTTTCTGCTCTATGCCACTAAACTGATAATTAATTTCTTAGAGATGATATTCTGATAAAATAGTCTTTTATTTATTTGATACCTGAACTACTCCCTTCTTTCAGACCACAGGTTAACAAATATAAGTCTTCTTATGAT
>CAYVBH010000448.1:0-2313 GCA_964449015.1 uncultured Bacteroidales bacterium | reverse complement strand
GAATTCAAAAATGATATTGAAATTGATACGGGAATTTATGCCGATCACAATCAGCATTCCTTAAAAATCTGCAGAACAAAAGTTGAATCTGAAAGTTATATAGATTATCATTGCCAATAATCAGCATTTTTCATGAATCTCAATCCGATTACTGCCGGCGATCTTGAAGAAATCCGGAAGCTTCAGCCTGAAGGCTGGCCGGATATTGTCCCGGAGGCAGAATTCTACATCAAATCATCTTTTTGTTTTCCGTTGAAGGCGGAAGTAGAGAATTGCATAGCAGGCATGGGTGCAGCTATTGTATACGAAAATACCGCCTGGCTTGCACATATTATTGTGCACCCTGATTATAGAAACAAAGGTATTGGATTTCGCATCGTAAGCGAGCTTTTGCACATAGTGGAATGCCAACAAATTCACACTTGTCTGCTGATAGCCACGGAACTGGGCAGGCCTGTTTATGCCATGGCAGGGTTCAGGCATGTTACTGAATACGTTTTTATGATTAGAGATAATTCCGTTCAGCCAGCTTTATTTTCAGCGAATACAATTACCTATGATGAAAAATTCCGGCATCCATTGCTTCAAATGGATCAAAAGATTACCGGAGAAAACAGGGAACCTTTATTATCTCTCTACTTAAATGAAGCCTTACTTTATGTTTCAAACGGCAATTTGGAGGGATACTACATTCCTGCACTCAAGGAAGGTCCGGTTGTAGCTGTTACACCGGAGGCAGGCCTGGAACTGTTAAAAATCAAATGTACCAATGCGGAAAGGGTAGTATTGCCTGCTGATAACCAAGTGGGTATAGGCTATCTCAAGCAAAAAGGGTTTGTACAGTCGCCCACTAAAGGAACCCGGATGATACTGGGCAAAAATATCGAGTGGCAGCCTGATTGCATCTACAGCAGGATAGGAGGAAATTTTGGATGATGCGGGTGTATTAAGTACTTCTTAATTTATTAAATTATATTTATCTTTGTTGCCGAAATAGATTAGATGAACCGCATAGGAGAGCGCATAAAACGAAAGAGGGACCAACTCAAACTGCAGCTGAACGACCTGGCCAGGCTGGTGGGAGTCAGTTCCAGTGCACTCAGCCAGATTGAAAATGCCAAAGCGTCTCCATCCATAGCTACCCTGAAATCCATTGCTGAAAACCTGCACACCACTGTTGGAGAACTCATTGGTGAGAATGAAGCCTATGGTCGTGATCCGGTGACCCGAAGCGATGAAATAAAAATGATCGATCAGAATGAATCAGGTACCCGATTGTACTTGCTTTCAGGTCACGAAATAAACAACAACATGGATGCTTATTTGCTCCGCTTTACCAAGGGATCGGATATAAAAAACCTGTTTGCCGATTACAACGGGCAGGTTTTTTGTCGTGTTTCGCAAGGTGAGATCTGTTTTGTTGTTGAAAGTAAGCAGTATGAATTGAAAACAAATGACAACATCTATTTCAACATGAAGTCTCTGGAAAGTGTTCAATGTATGGGAAACGAAAAAGGTGAACTGTTGTGGGTGATCACTCCGCCTTTTTTCAGCAATGAAAAGAATCATAAGTAGTATTGACGGCGTTAATTTGTATATTTTAATAAATAAGCAGATATGATTGAATTTCTTAACCTGGTAAAGCAAAAGAAGATAAACCTTCCTGCCGAGATCATCTCACTTGTGAACGACTGTAAAAAAATTACCTTGTTTGATGCGGTCGAGCAACTGGCATTGGCAGCTGTGGGTGGCGAAAATAAGAATTCATTTGAGGTAAAGTACGATATACCTGGTAAAGGTGAAATTACCGAGGCTGTTGTGCACCGGGTAACAAATGGCATTTCGGCAAATTATACCGAAGCCTACATGC
This sequence comes from uncultured Bacteroidales bacterium, assembly GCA_964449015.1. Taxonomy (GTDB): domain Bacteria; phylum Bacteroidota; class Bacteroidia; order Bacteroidales; family UBA10428; genus UBA5072. The sequence goes on along the minus strand of CAYVBH010000448.1, from coordinate 443 downwards.
GCCGACGCGATCCCGATACCATGGTTGTAGCTGATAATTTCCCATCGGATAAACAGCAGTTTGAGGACAAGTATGGATATGATTTTGATATTTTGAGGAAAGAAACCTTCGACTGGATGAAGGGGCAGGAACTTGCATCTTTCTTTTACTTTGCCGGAAGTGAAAGCATTGGTGTGGGCGGAATTGCCATTGTTCCCGCCAATGCCGGTTTCTTTGCCATGGGATTGTCCATGCTTCAAAGAATCATTGCCACTTCAGATCTGCCCGAAGATTTTTCAGTTGATTCGGTGATTTATGTAGCACCGACCTTCAGACATACACATTTTAACGGCAAACAGGTGGTGGTTCACCGGCGTACAGAAACTTTGCATGAGATATATTCATACAATCTGTATCCCGGTCCCAGTGCTAAAAAAGGATTATATGGCGCCTTATTGACAAAA
>CAYVBH010000447.1:0-2318 GCA_964449015.1 uncultured Bacteroidales bacterium | reverse complement strand
CTTCACACATGCACAGCAAAGAATACACAGGTTAATATCTGTTGAGTAGTTTTCGTCATTCGATATGGCATTCGTGGGGCACACTGTTACGCAAGCGCCGCACTGGGTGCAGATATCCATGTTAGACCTGGCGCATCCGTCTGATGGAGGTAATGCGCTTTTATAGGGGAAATTACCCGGCACCTCCACGGGCTTTTCCTCATTAGCATTTTTTATAGATTTCAACCTGCCATGAATCTTTTTTCCGAAGGCCTTGGCCCTGGCTATATCTTCCTGATCCGGTCTGCCAATTGCTATTGGTGCCTCAGGGCCTGCATATGAGTGCTCCCCGATAAATGCCGCCCCTGCGACAGGGATAAAACCCCGTTCAAGAGCAAGGTCCTTTAGTTCAAGCAGTGCATCTTCGAATGCCCTGTTGCCATATACCACAACAACAACTGCCGGGGTTTTATCTCCCCTGAGCCTTGAAAATCTCTTTACTGCTTCTTTTGGCAGTCTGCCCCCATAAACAGGAGCGCCTAAGATCAGGAGATTGTCTTTTAAAATATAACATTCCTCTGCGCTATCTCCCGGAAGGGTAAGATCGATCGTTTCTGAACTGCCTGTTGATATCCCAGCCGTAATGGCATCGACGATTCTCCGGGTTGTGCCTGTTGGTGAAAAACAGCCTTTAACTATATTTATATTGTTCATACCTCCTCCTGAAGAATGAGGTCTTCGGGATTATCTCTCTGCCTCAAATTGAATATCCTGTTACCTAAAAATGGATAATAATTGATGTTGAGTTTTTCATTTCAAATGAGTCACCCGGAAAAATCTCTGGTCCTTGTACATTATCGGGTGAATACTATTATCTCAACGCCTCTTTGTCCATCTTTTTCATTATTATGGCTTTTTAATGAGCCTGGTTATAATTATCTGTTGCCCATGGTTGATAAAGATATTAGAATCACCTTATTCTAAAAACTGTTTAAGGATCAAATTCATATCACAAACAATATGCACTATAATATACCAATATATTCTTCATTCGGATTATATAATTGTCATTCTTATTGTTATAACTAAAACAGGTAAGTATAGCATGGTAATCAAATGCATTGATTTTTGATAGAGACTCTGGCAAAATGAATTGAAATCATAGTTGAGAATACAGCTTGAACTTAGGGTGATCATAATGAAGACTTTACAAATAGAATATCCAGAATCAATACCTGCTGCTCTCAATCTCCCTTCCGAGTCTTTTGAAAAAGAGGCAAGGTTAGCACTTGCAATCAAGTTCTTTGAGCTTGGGAGGCTTTCCTCAGGCCAGGCGGCTGCCTTGGCAGACATGCCGCGAGTCGTATTCCTTTTGAACTGCCATAGATACGGGGCTGGTACCGTGGAATGGGATGGTGAAGAATTAGAGGCGGAATTCAAGGATTATCAGGCATGAAAGGCAGGCTCATCTCCAATACAGGGCCTATTGTCGCTTTGGGTTCTATTGATTATCTTGAAATTCTCCCAAAAATGTTTGAAGAGGTGATTGTGCCAGAACCTGTGCATAATGAGATTATGCAGGGTGGTAAAGACTTTACTGGTTTAGGATCTTACAAGAAAGCAACATGGATAAATGTCCAATCACTTGCTAATCCGATAGAACCTCTTCTAGGCACCCTTCTTGATAAGGGAGAAGCATCAGTGATTCATCTGGCAAAGGAAAAAGGCGCTGATTTTATCCTGATCGATGAAAGGAAGGCGAGAAAGATCGCGAGGAGTATTTACGGTATGAATGTAGTAGGTACAGCACGAATCCTTGTAGAAGCCAAAAACAGAGGATTTATTCCCAGTGTATGGGCAGCCCTCGATGGAATGCGAAAGGCTGGTTATTGGATACATGATAATATTGTTACAATTGCCCTAAAACACGCCAATGAAAAAAAAGGAGACTTTTAGGGCATTGTATTTACAATAATAGTTATAATCCACTTATGTTTAATAAGAAATATCCTCTCCGGGTATCCTTATCCACAGACGTCTGATGCTTTCTTCAGGGCATAATATTATCTCAACACCTCTTTGTCCATCTTTTTCATTATTACCGCTTTTTTGATGAGTCCGGATGAAATTATCTGTTGCCCATGGTTGATAAAGATATTAGAATCACCTTGTCCAATTAACTGTTTAGGAATCAAATCAATTGCAATATTTAAGTAACTCGGATATTGAGACTGTCGAAATCGGGAAAAGAATCGGGTCTATCCTTTCAGGAGGCGATGTTGTTGCACTTACCGGAACCCTTGGAAGCGGAAAGACCTGGTTTACAAAAGGAATTGGTC
>CAYVBH010000446.1:0-2329 GCA_964449015.1 uncultured Bacteroidales bacterium | reverse complement strand
ATACCGCACGTTTCAGCTCAACGGCGATTCCATGCTGCCTATCCCCGACGGATCGTATGTGACCGGTGAGTTTTTGCAGGACTGGAACTCGATTATAAGCGGACACGGCTATATCGTGCTGACCATGGATGAAGGCATTGTGTTTAAAATTGCCGAAAACCTGCTGGAAACCGAGCACAAACTGAGGCTGTTTTCCCTGAATCCGGTTTATGAACCGTTTGACGTGCAGGCCAGTGAAATCAAGGAAATCTGGAAATTTGTCAATTACATCAGCTCCGAAATTCCCGATCCTATGATTTCGTCCGATGAGCTGATCAGAACCGTGGCCGGACTGAAGAAAGACCTGAACATACTGAAAAGCAGGATGGGGAAGGGGTAGCGCGTATTGTGAATCAGGCGGATTAACTTGCCCGTTGCAACACTATGCTGTCGGCTTTTATACAGGAGGGTGGATTCAATGATATGAATCACCGGTTTTTATGTTTCCGGGTTGACAACATTTATTTCTGTTCTATCGTATACCGATTTGAACATAATTTGATGATGTCTGCCCGTTTTCAAATAGGAATTGCACTGTTGCTGATTTTGCTGGGGATCTCAGTGGTCCCGACCTGCGGTCAGACTATTGCTCTCGAGCGTGGATCACAGGCTTTTTCTGATAGTATTGATAATCGGATCGGCCAGCTGGAAAAGCAGATTGCCCGCCTGAAACAAACCAGGGACGTTTCATACCTGAACCTGCAGCGGGAACTCGACCATACATTGTTCGTTAAGGCTTATTATGAATATGTTACGGATGAGGACTTGGATCAGGCTAAAAGTCTGGTTGAAAGCCGTATTGAAAGGTCTGAATTCCGCAGGGACCAGGCTTCGGTGAAATTCTACCGGTCGTATGAAGATCACATTTATGCGCTGATCAAAGATCAACGAATGCGTTATCAAGCACTTTTTCAAAAAGAAAAGAATTTTAAAAAGGAGTTCGAGCGTTATATTGAACCCGGTACCGTGGAAGCCTACAAAAAGGCTCAGCGGATAGTTGAACTGGCATTAAAATATGCCCAGGAAAATAACTTCACGGAAACCATCAATTATCTGAATAACTACCGTTCTTTCACCGAAGCACTGATTTTCGATATGGGATCGGAATATGACCTGGCTGAACTTACCAACAGTTCCAAAAGTTTTGAAAAGGTGTTTCAACCGCTCATTACATCCGACAGTCTGGAAAGCATCAGGGAAGCAGAAAACCTGCTGGCCCACTGCGTCAATTACGGGCGACTGACCAATTCATCTCTTGATGGTGAGTATTTTAAAAAACAGGAACTTGCTGTTACAGCCGCTCTTTCGGAACTCTTTGACAGGGAAGGCCGTGAAAAGGAGCTGGCACATTATACCAACCAGGCAGTGATCGCCAAATACGATACACTGAATCCCTGTGGTGTTTTCAAGTGGCACGACCAGATTGTTGTTATTGATGAGTTTGTTCCTTCATCAGCCATGGAAAACGTAAAAAAGGGTGAAGCCATCATTCTTGCCGATCGGATGTTGGCCACTTACCTTCAGAAAAATAAGTTATGCCAGTCGATCAAAGATCTCCGGTTTGGCTACGCTTTCATCATTCCTTACCAGTCAAATGCCAAAAACACTGCTTTTTATTATAACCGCTCCAATCAAAAGTGGCAGTTCATCGCCTGTTATACCCTGGTTGACAGTAAGGATTATACTGTAAAGGTCAGCAAGTTTATGCCCCCACTCTTCTTCGAGGATGAAATGAACACGGTGGATACCCCTGTTCATTAAACCAATTGCCCGGTTGTTTGTTGCTATTGAAAACTGTCGGTTATGAAGCAACTAGCTGGTTTTATACTTATTTTTATTATGTCGCTGCAGACCAGCTCCTGCAGTGATTATCGACCTGTTAAACAATCTGTTAACAATATTGCCATGAACCATAATAATTTTGACACCATTACTTTGGGGGCCGGTTGCTTTTGGTGTGTGGAAGCCATATTCCAACAACTTAAAGGTGTTCATTCCGTTGAATCGGGATATTCCGGAGGCCATGTGGTCAATCCCTCTTACAAACAAGTTTGCACCGGTACGACCAACCATGCAGAGGTTTGCCAGATTACCTATGATCCGGAAGTTATTTCCTTTACTGAAATACTTGAGGTTTTCTGGAAAACACACGATCCCACCACCCTTAACCGGCAGGGTGCCGACATGGGAACCCAATACCGGTCGGCCATCTTTTACCATACCGTTGAACAAATGCAAATTGCTGAAGAAATGAAGGCCCGGCTTAATGCTGCCGGAATATGGCAAGATC
>CAYVBH010000445.1:0-2352 GCA_964449015.1 uncultured Bacteroidales bacterium | reverse complement strand
GCATTCAATGAGTCGATAAAAGGAATCATAAAATAACTGCTCTGTAATTCGTCGTTACTGCCAACATCGAAATAGATTCCTTTAAGACTTTGAAGATCTTTTTTATGAGTGGAAAATAGTTGTATGGGATCATTTTCTGCCCATTTCAACAAGATGTCTTTCCTGATTCCACAAGTATCATTAACGGGCAGATCAACAAAATAAGGAGGATTTTGCAGGTTTGGCGAAAATGCTGCTGAAAACATATAAAGAAAGCTGATAAACGGTTTCGACATATCGGGGCCGGTAATACCTCCCGGATTTTCCATTGCAATTAAAGGTTGCAATGCACATACTATTGAGGCTAAGCATAAATCAGCGCTATGGCCTGCCACTGCGCCAAAGACATCTGGATGTTTCATGGCAAGATAGGTGGCGCCGTATCCTCCCATACAATGGCCCGCAATAGCTCTGCTGTTTCTGTTTGCCAGGGTACGGTAATGGGCATCTACATATGGGATGATATCATTCACAATATAATCCTCATAGTTACCATTCAATGGTGAATTGATACAGAAACTACCTCCATAAGCCGAATTTACATTGGGCATCACGACTATGAGAGGTTCAATCTTTCCGGTAAGAATCAGAGAATCGATCATAACTGCAAATCCGCTTTCAGGGAAATCCTGAGGTGGTGTGAACATGCCAAAAGATGCCATTATAGGAGGAAATTCGTTGTTAGGATAAAATTGTTCGCCTGCTGTTCCTGTGTGGAACAGGTATACAACAGGATAATCTTTCGTAGATGTGTTGTATCCGGGTGGCAGGTAAATCTGGAAATGCCTATTGACAGGATCTCCAAGAAGATTATTTTCCAGCGAGGAGCCGTAAAGTGAATCTGTGACCAGGTTGCCTTGAGCAATAATGGGACTATTTTTACATAGTACCAATAAAACTAAAGCAACACCCAGCGGGAGTAGATTTTTTGTTTGCATGACTTTAGAATTTTGATGTTAATAATGAATCAAAATTCCGTCAATACAGCTAAAATGAAGGGTTATGGTGTTTCAGAAGAAAGGAGAAATAAAGCAAGTACATGGTGTATTGTCTCAAAAGGAGGTGCTATTGTTTCACCAGATGATTTTCCAGTCGGAAATTACTGGGATTGATCCCATATTCCTTAATAAAAGATTTTGTGAAGTAGTTTGGATCTTTGAACCCTACATGGTAGGCGACCTCTGAAATGGTCAAATCGGAACCTGCCAAAAGTTCTCTGGCCTTTTTTATTCTATAATGGCGAATATAATCAGTGGTCGATTTGCCTGTTAATGCAATGAATTTTCGGTGCAATTGGGAACGGCTGACACCTATATCCTGACAGAGCGAATAAATTCCATATCTCTCATCATGGTAATTGTTTTCGAGGGCTACCATGATTTTATGCAGAAACATTTCGTTAAGTCCTTTAGGTTTCTCAACAATGGTTTCTTTGTCAAGTATATCGCTGTATTTAACTTTTAATTTGTGCCGGCCCTCAATTAGTTTGTTCAGGCGAACATGAAGCTCTTTTTTATTGAACGGCTTTATAAGGTACGCATCTGCTCCTTGTTCAAGTCCTGTAATCTTCGACTCCATGTCAGCCTTGGCGGTTAGGAGAACAATGGGGATATGGCTTGTACGGAAGTCTTCCTTAAGCACGCGGCAGACTTCAAAACCATCTTTTTCGGGCATCATGACGTCGCAGACAATAATATCGGGAATGCTTTCCAGTGCTTTATCAATTCCCTGGGTTCCGTTTTTGGCTAACAGAATATGATAAGTATTCCTTAAAACAGATACCAGGTATTCAACTACATCATTATTATCTTCGACAATCAGCACCAACGGCATTTCATTTGCTTTGCTCCCGGGCATTTCAATTTCCTGTTGATGTGCAACTTCTTCTTTGGGCAATCCGGATATCTTTTTATCATTTTTATTGGTAACCGGAAGAATCGGTGCATGCTGAGTTACAGGCAGATTTAGAATGAATTCTGTTCCCTGGTCTTGTTTGCTTTGTACACTTATGGTCCCCTTAAGGAGCATAACATATTCTTTAACCAGGGCCAATCCTATTCCGGTACCTTCAGCTTTTCTTGTGCTTTCGTCGTCAGCCTGGTAAAACCTGTCGAAGATAAAGGGAAGTTTGCTTTCAGAAACGCCGGCTCCATTATCCCTGATATGGATAATAAGATTTCCGGCAGACGGGTCTTTTTCTGCTGTTACTTTTTCAACCTGGATGTAAACATCACCGCCATAATGTGTAAATTTTATTGCATTGGAAAGTAAATTGCCAATCACTTCTTCGAAAATATCCGGATCATAATCCAT
>CAYVBH010000444.1:0-2423 GCA_964449015.1 uncultured Bacteroidales bacterium | reverse complement strand
TTTATAGCACCGGGTGTCTTCGGCACAGGTATTGTCGAATACATAAACCGTTTTGGCCCCGGCTCTTTTGCAATGCTCCACAATGCGGGCAACAAGTTCAGGATTCGTATTTGCAGCCCGTTCAGGAGCAGAATCCCATCCGATATTAGGTTTGATGACCACCGATTGGTTTGGTTTCACAAATTGTTTCATACCACCTAATGAGGCAATTCCCTTATCAAACATCTCGGCAGCTTCGCCACCCTTAATGGCAACCATATCATAGGGCAGTTGCATAGCTCCGGTTTCAGCAGCCATCAGATCATTGAACCGGCCCATGGAAAGCGCAGCTCCGGAAAGAACCCCAAATCCCACTGATCTTCTGATAAAATCTCTTCTTTTCATACGGTAATGATTATTTCTTATAGGACCCTTTAACAGTAAAATCCATGCCAAAAGTATCTAATTTGTCACATTTTTACAGCGTATAACCGAATATTTGAACTCAATCTAAATAGGTACATATAGCTAATCTTATGAGATTTACTGTAGTATATAAAATTATTCCGGCTACATTTCACCGGAATTAACATCAATTTAACTTTTTCAATCGCAGTATTTACAAATGATTAACAGCTTCTTAACGAATGAAAGCAGTTGAATCGCGGCTTAAGAATAAAATTATTAATAATTTCACCAGCTATTTAACCAATCTGCATGAAGATTCTTTATTACGACTGTTTTGCCGGAATTTCCGGTGATATGAACCTGGGTGCCCTGATAGACCTAGGTGTTGATTTGAATTATCTGATAAGAGAACTGGAAAAGCTTCCCGTACACGGTTATGAAATCAAAACCGGGAAAGATATGCGAAAGGGCATTTCAGGCACCCGCCTGGAAGTGATTATTGACAGTGAACACCAAATAGATCATCAACATGGCCATCATCATGAAAATGATCACCACCATCACCACAATTCTTACAAGGACATCCGCAGGATGATTGAGGCTTCAGAACTCAAGAGCAGAGTGAAAGAGATGAGTCTGGACATTTTCAGCAAAGTAGCAGAAGCTGAAGCCAAAATACACAACAAAGCTATTGATGATGTCCACTTTCACGAGGTAGGTGCTGTCGATTCCATTGTTGACATTGTGGGTGCTGCCATTTGTCTGGATTATCTGGCTCCTGATAAAATTCAATGTTCGACGGTCGAACTGGGAGGAGGCATGGTTCATTGCGCTCATGGGATGTACCCTGTACCTGCCCCTGCTACTGCAGAGATAGTTAAAAACATTCCTGTTCGCAAAGGCACTGTAGATTATGAAGCTACTACACCCACCGGTGCTGCAATTCTTGCTGCACTGGTGAATGATTTTACCGACAAGGCAGATTTCAGGATTCTGAAGACGGGCTATGGTATCGGATTCAAAGATGGAAACATACCCAACGTGTTGCGCGTTCATCTTTGTGAAACTGCCGCAGACAATGAGACTACCACAATCTCGTCATTAATTATTGAATGTAATATAGATGATATGAACCCGGAATTATATGACTATATCATCGATTCGCTTTTTTCAGCAGGGGCCAAAGATGTGTTCATAACACCAATTATAATGAAGAAGTCCAGGCCTGCAGTCAAGCTTTCCATTCTCTGCACGCCCGATGATGAATCCCGGGTAAAAGAAGTGCTCTTCAGGGAAACCTCTACCATTGGTGTTCGCAGGTATGTTATTGACAAAACCATGCTCGACCGGAAAATCGAACAAGTTAGTACCCGGTTTGGGGAAGTCAGGGTAAAATCAGCTTTTTATCAGGGGGTATGTATTAAGTCGAAGCCTGAATATGACGATTGCATCAAAATTGCACGATCCAACCAAATTCCGATCAGCAAGGTTTACCACGAGGTGGAAAAAGCGCTATCCAAAAGTCACGAAAAGCATGATTAATCCTGAAAAATATGACATGCTGCTTCAGTGGCTGGGCCGGCTCGAAAATGCAGCCATAGCCTTTTCGGGTGGTGTTGACAGCACGTTCATGCTGGCAGCGGCGCATAAGGTTCTTGGTGACAAAGTATTCGCGTTTACAGTAAAAACGCCCTACATCCCTGATTGGGAAGTTGAAGAAGCGGTGACCTTTTGCCGCGGAAGAAGCATCAATCACCGCATTATTCGGGTTGAAATGCTCCCTGAAATAGCCAACAACCCTGAGAACAGGTGCTATTTGTGCAAGAAACACATCTTTGCTGTTCTTAAAGAAGAAGCCCGAAAAGAGGGTTATACCAGCCTGCTCGATGGCACCAATTATGACGACACAGGCATGTTTCGGCCGGGACTTGCTGCATTGAAAGAACTGGACATCAGCAGTCCCTTATTGGAAAACGGAATTACCAAAGCCGAGGTGCGTCATTTTTCTGCTGAACTGGGGCTTCCTACTGCCGATA
>CAYVBH010000443.1:0-2454 GCA_964449015.1 uncultured Bacteroidales bacterium | reverse complement strand
TCAGCAAACCGGTAAGCAGGGAAACCGGACTATACAACATGCCAAATGCAATCAGTCCCAAATGAAAACTCGGACCACTGCCACCCAGCGCTTCCGATAATGCCGGGTTGCTGATCAGTAATGAAAGTATGAAAAGCGTGATCCCGGTTTGTACAATACCTGCCATAAGTCCATAGAGCGTGTGTTTTTTCTTGTAATGCCCTATTTCATGGGCCAGAACAGCTACAATCTCATCGGTTGAAAGGTCGTTAATTAGCGTATCATAAAGAACCACGCGCTTTTTTGGACCCAATCCGGTAAAATACGCGTTGGCTTTTGCCGATCGTTTGGACCCGTCAATTACATATATGTTTACCAGCTTAAATCCCACCCGGTCACTGAATGCTTTGATGGCATCGCGCAGTTCTCCTTCGGGCAAGGGAGTTTGTTTATTGAAAAGGGGCACAATAACAGATGAATAGAACATGGACATAAACACGGTAAAAACAACAGCGAGTGCCCAGGCATAGATCCAGAAAAGCGAACCTGTTTTCTGGTAAAACCACACCACCAGCGCAAGCAGGCCTCCACCGATAACGGCACCCAGCAACAGTCCTTTGATTTTGTCTAATATAAAGGTACGTGGCGTGGTACGGTTGAATCCAAATTTTTCTTCAATAACAAAGGTGTCATATACCGAAAAAGGGGTGCCAATCAGGTCCATCGCCAAGACCAAAATTCCGAAAAACACAAGCACCAGCAATACGGGATGGGATGTAATGTCTCTGGCCCACCCGTCAATCAGTGCAAACCCTCCCAGAAGAAGCATGAGCAGTATGACAACAAAATTAAAAGTGCTGGTAATGGAAGAAAACCGTTCATTCACCCGCTTGTATTCCTGTTGCTTGCGATACTGATCTGCATCAAATACATCTTTCAGCTCTTCCGGCAGTTCCGGGTTCAGGCTTTTCCGGTTCAGATAATCCAGGTAGCGTTCCAGTGCAAAGTCTGCAGTGATAATGCCAATTAAAATAAAAAACACGGTGTTCATCGTTGCCTATTCCTTTACTCTTCAATACCGGTCATTTGTTTCTCAAGTTTTTCTCTTGTTTTCATTCGGATCATCAGCAGCTTACTGTATATATCCATATTGTTGTCATTTACCAGACTGTCGGCATAGGTTGCCCATAGTCCGGCCTGATCAAGCAAGTCGTCTCGTTCATAGGTCAAAGCAATATTGTAAGATGCCCTGGCGGCCAAAGTTTTGTTATCTTCTTTGGAAAGCTTGTTCCAAATGGATGCTGCCTCTACCCATTGATCTTTCATCGCCATCCGGGCAGCTTTCCTCATGGTGTTTCCCGGACCTGAATACAGCATACGCTGTGTATCCGTCCAATAAGGGCCTAGTTTTCTTGCTGAACTTTGTCCGCTCAAATAACAGGCTTCATACAACAGTTGTTCCAATCCCGAAGGTCCGAAAAAACCGGAAATATTCACCGTGTCAGCAAATTCATAGGTGCTCAAATTTAATTCCCTTTCAGGCATGCAAAGTACCCATTTAGAGTAATTCAACATTTTGTATAGGCTTTGCGAATAGGATTCATCATTATCGAAGAAGTAATGTTTATTAATGGCATCATAAGCGACTACCTTACTAAGGAAAATCACTGCATCGGTTGTATCATGGTTGCAAATCCCGGACACGTCTTCCCACATCAACCTGTTTTTATAATAGGAAGAATCTGAAAAAACAACTTTTTTAAACCGCGGCGATTGCGAAAGGACATCATACATACCGTGCAGGTATCCCACTTTGATTTCTTTGGTATCTGTCTTGGGATTTAAAATCAAATGTGAAAGACTGTCGAAAACGCCGGGCTTTGAGTAGTATCCGGGAACAGGCAAAATGGAAAGGCGCTGCACTTTGGCAGGCAGGATAACTTCTGCCGGTTCCAGAACACTTATCGTAACGCTGTAGGGCAAACACGACCACATCAGCACAACAAGAAACAACAAGAGTATGGATGGAAAACGAAACATGGATCTAGGTCCTCATTCCGCCACAAACACCAATTACCTGTCCGTTTACATAGGATGAAAGATCAGATGCCAGGAACAGGGCAACCTTGGCCACTTCTTCGGTGGTTCCGCCTCGTCTCATGGGTATTTTATCTTCCCATAGCTTTTTTACCTCTTCGGGAAGTTTATGAGTCATCTCTGTGATGATAAACCCTGGGGCGATGGCATTGCACCGAATGTTGCGGGAGCCCAATTCAATAGCCATTGACTTGGTAAAACCGATCATTCCGGCCTTGGAAGCCGAGTAATTGGCCTGACTGATATTTCCGCCAACACCCACAACTGAGCTCATATTGATGATGGAACCGCTTTGCTTTTTAATCATGATCATCTGGACCGCCTTGGTAAAATTGAAAACCGATTTCAGGTTCACATTAATAACGGTATCCCATTGCT
>CAYVBH010000442.1:0-2484 GCA_964449015.1 uncultured Bacteroidales bacterium | reverse complement strand
AGGATCCCTGCAGCCTCATGGAACCGGCTATTTCCATGCCGGCCATTCTCGATCCTGAATTCGACAACCACACAGTAACCCTGATTCCCAACGCCGATGCCGAAAATCCCGATCTGACCGGATATCCGAAGCAATCAACCGGAACTTTCCTTGAAATAAGGGTTGAAGTCAACAACAGCACTTCGGATAACTGGATTAACACAACCGTTACTCCTCAAATTCCGGCCGAATTGGGAAATACCTCGTTGGAGCTGAGCTACGTGGCCTATCCGCGTCCGCTGGTACCCTCGCATTACAACAGTGCAAGTGGCGAGATCATTCCCGGCGACCAGCCCGGAACCTTCACTACGGGCTGGCGATTCAACCAACCTGAGAACGAGGTGCTGATCAAGATGGGCAACACGCTTAACCTGATGCAACCCACCCGCAGGGCCTACTTTGTATTCCTGTTTAAAATTGATCCGTCACTTGAAAAAGACATTTATGAAATACCGTTCACTATGAGCGGAACTAAAAAGCACTATACAGGAGACGACAATGGTTCAGTTGCCTATGCTGTTCCCAATGCATTGTTCTGCATAGCCGACAAGAACGAAGCCGGATATGTTACCGAATTCGAACAAATCATTCTCGGGCAATCAGCATTGAAAAAACTTGATGTTGCTGCCACTGACGATTTTGTGCCTACCGGTCGCATCAAATGGGCAACCAGTGATTTCGGACGCCAGGAGTTTGAGGGCATCTCCAATACGCTCACTGCCAATGGCACATCCATTGACCTGAGCCGGTTTAACGGATTCCCAAAGCAGGATACAACACAGCTTGTGATCCTGCAGGAAGGCGTGGTAGACAGTTACAACACCACTGCCGAACTCATGCGGCTCACCGATCTGCAAACACTTCAGTATACCAACCTCGAAGGTGAACAGCAGGCTATTTCAGAACGCCTGATGGTGAAACCCGTTGGCCCGCGGATCCGGATTAAGAACAGAATATACAGCATCAATGGGGTGCAGTACACTGATACCATCATCTATGAGTCGGAAAAAGACCTCTTTGTAGAAACGCTCCTTACAGCAAAAAATACTGGTTCCGATATCTCATCGAAAACCGTGGTCAACATCTTCCCGGGTGAGTTTTATGAAGTGGTGACCGCCGAACTGGATGCCAACTGCACCTATAGTAACGGCATGCTGTCTGTTGACTTCGGCAGTGTGATACCCGGTGAAATGAAGGAGCAATTGCTGCCCTTCGTTCTGCGGCCAGCCGATTTACCCGAGGGCATCGATATCCGAACCCTATTAGAGGAATCAGAAATCGACTATAAAGGCACCCTGGTGGATGTTGCTTTCAACTTCACCGATACGAATAAGGTAAAGCTTGACCTGTACGATTTTGAAGCCACATCCCTGTCGTTTACCGACCTGGGTAACGGCAAGGTGCAGGTGGATGCCACTGTAGGGAATCGCGGTATTGCAGGTAAAGAGATTTGGGTAAGGATTTACCCCATCATTGGTGGTGGAGCCTATGAATTCCCATTCGCCGAGATCCGGGTTGACCAGTTCAATCCGTTACAAACCGTTGATCTTTCAGGAAATTATACCCTGCCAGTAACCGATAAGTCCATTGAATTTATTGCCATTGTCGACGATGGTTATGATTTTACTGAAATCACCGAGCTGAATAACAGCTTGCGTATCAGTTACGTGGCAACCGGAGTGGAAAATCCGCTGACCGGCAGTTCTGAGCTTAATGTGTACCCGATACCTTTCAGCGATGAGGTGAACTTCGACTATAACCTGGAAAGGGAATATGTAAACCTCTCCCTGAAAGTATTTGACTTCAGCGGCAGGCTGCGTGTTGAACTCAGCCATTGTCCCGCTGCCGCTGGTAGTAACCACCTGGTGTGGAGAAGCACCGATCTGCCTGCCGGTAATTACATTTACAAAATGACCGGAAATGAAGGTGGATCTGAGAAGCTATTGTTTACAGGAAGGATCACCAAGGTGGTACGGTAAACATACATGAATAAAAGGACAAAAATACGATCAATAGGAAACTGTCTAAAAAGTCAATTTGTTAGGCGTAGTTGCAAACTACGCCTAGCGCATTGTGCAGAATGTCAACCCTGTATGCTGAGCGTAGTCTCCGGACTACGCTCTTTTTATAACTTTTTATACAGCCTCTTATTGATAATTATCAGCACTCAATCTTCCGCTCTTTTCGCCCAAGCCGATTTCGCCATTCCCGACACCATCTGCATTAATGAAACGGTTACGGTCGAAAACCTTTCGCGTGATGCCGACACCTATTACTGGAACTTTTGCTCAGGTAACCTGATCAACGATCCGGGTGGAGAAAACATGGCCAACCCGGGAACACTAAACCGTCCGGCCTTCATTGACTTTGCCGATGATAACGGGAATTATTATGCCTTCATCACCAACCACCAGGATGGCACGCTGGTTCGCAATGCATACGGCA
>CAYVBH010000441.1:0-2490 GCA_964449015.1 uncultured Bacteroidales bacterium | reverse complement strand
GGGTGATCTTCTTTTCGAATTCGCTGATGGGGGGCAGTGCAAAACCATTTTCAATGGTTGAAGTAACCGGAACCACCTTGACATCGGCAGCAGTAGCAAAACTGAAGTAGTTGGCATAAAAGGGTTCGGGCACGATGATTTCATCTCCTGCATTCAGACAGGTGAGCAGGGTAAGTGTAATGGCTTCAGAACCTCCTGTTGTGATCAGAATGTCCTCATAGCTCAGTGTAACCCCTATTTTTTTGTAGAATGTGGCAAATTTACGACGTAATGATTCATTTCCCGCACTGTGTCCGTATTCAATTACATTGGCACTGATATTACGGATGGCCTCCATCGCATTGGGCGAGGTAAGCAGGTCGGGCTGGCCTATGTTTAAACGATATACTTTGCATCCCCTGTTCTGGGCTTCCTCAGCAAGCGGAACCAGTTTGCGGATGGGCGAATTGGGCATTAACATCCCTCGTTTCGAAATGTCGGGCATAGCTGATATTTGTTTATAGTGAAACTTTCCTGCAGGCGCAGGGTTGCCTGGAAAAAGAAAATGTGAATGAATACAAGTGTGGAATTATTTATCTGTCGCGTCTTCCGACGCTGCAGGCGGAGCTTCTACTTTGCCCCTGATAACCAGAACGACCGGTCCTTCACCCGTGTTGGTATATACCGAGATTGACTTGGCAAAATTTCCGGATATGCGGGTATTGTAGCGTACCTTGATGACGCCCTGTTTTCCTTTGTTAATGGGCTCCTTAGGCCATTCAGGTACGGTGCAGCCACAGGATGAACGCACATTGGTCAGCACGAGCGGCTCTTTTCCGGTATTCTTGAAAACAAAGTCAAACGTTCCGTCGCCTTTAAAAGGGATGGTACCGAAATCATGTTCCGTGGTTTCGAATTCAATGGCCGCGCTCGTCTTTTGTGCTGCAGCCGGTTGGGGAGTCTGCGAACAACTGACAACTGCAAAAAAGGCAGCAATACCATAAATCGCGATCATTTTCCTCATGACAACATGAAATAAATTGCATGCAAAATTAATGGATTTACACAAATGCTGTTCAATTATTTGATAAAATATGAACAATTTGAAATTCTGCAGCCAGCCTATTTCATTATACCGTGCCTGTTAATCCCTGAAAAATTCTATTTTTGTCGCTGAAAATTCTATACAATTAATTTAAGTTATTCAGATGGAAATTCCGAGCAAGTACAATCCGGCAAAGGTTGAAGACAAGTGGTATCGCTATTGGATGGATAAAGGCTTTTTCAAATCGGTCCCCGATAACCGGAAGCCCTATACCATTGTGATTCCGCCACCCAACGTGACCGGGGTGCTGCATATGGGGCACATGCTGAATAACACCATTCAGGATATCCTGATCAGACGCGCCCGCATGAAGGGACTGAATGCCTGCTGGGTGCCGGGCACCGACCATGCCTCAATAGCAACGGAAGCCCGTGTAGTGGCCAAGCTGAAAAGCGAGGGAATCGACAAGAAAAAGCTTACGCGTGATCAGTTTCTCGAACATGCCTGGGAATGGCGGCACAAGCATGGTGATATCATCCTGGAGCAGTTGAAAAAGCTGGGCGCATCATGCGACTGGGACCGCACCAAATTCACCATGGATGATGACATGTCGGAAAGTGTGATCCGGGTTTTTGTTGACCTGTTTAACAAAGGTTTGATATACCGGGGTGTCCGTATGGTAAACTGGGATCCGCAGGCAAAAACCGCTGTATCGGATGAGGAAGTCATCTATCGTGAAGTCAAATCGAAACTATATCATGTGAAATATCCCATTGAAGGGGGAAAGGGATTTGTAACCATTGCCACCACCCGGCCCGAAACCATCCTGGGTGATACAGCTGTTTGTGTGAATCCAGAGGATCCGCGTTACAAGCAATTGGTTGGCAAGAAGGTGATTGTTCCGCTTGTTAACCGCGTTGTTCCTGTGATACAAGATAGTTATGTGGACATGGAATTCGGAACCGGATGCCTGAAGATCACTCCTGCACACGACATCAACGACTATGAAATAGGTATCCGTCACAATCTGGAAAGTATTGATATTTTTAATGAAGATGGTACATTGAGCGAGAAGGCCCTGATGTTTGTGGGCGTTGACCGTTTCAAGGCCCGCGACCTGGCAGTTAAAAAACTGGAAGAGGAGGGGTTGCTGGTAAAAGCTGAAGATTATGTAAACAAAATAGGATATTCTGAGCGTACCGATGCGGTAATAGAGCCCCGCCTGTCGATGCAGTGGTTCATGCGGATGAAAGACATGGCCAAACCGGCCCTGGATCATGTGATGAACGACGATATCGTGCTGTATCCTTCGAAGTTCAAAAACTCCTACCGGAACTGGATGGAGAATGTAAGGGATTGGTGTATTTCGCGTCAGCTATGGTGGGGTCAGCGCATCCCGGCTTATTACATTGGAACCAGCAATGAATTTGTGGTAGCCGAAAACAGTGCTAAGGCACTGGAACTGG
>CAYVBH010000440.1:0-2493 GCA_964449015.1 uncultured Bacteroidales bacterium | reverse complement strand
TAGGTATGGGTCATGAGCATCCGGGATTGAACCGGTGGGGTTTGTTCATACCGGCTGGGGAAATTCATTGGGTAAGGCCCGACAAAAGGCTGCATCCGGGCGAAGACCACAATATGCTGGTGCGGATCAGGTATCGTCAACCACTTCAGCAGGCAACACTTTATATGAAAGAGGAAGGATTGCACATCATCTTTGAAAAGAAACAACGCGGCATTACTTCAGGTCAGTTTGCTGCCTGGTATGAAGGTGAAGAACTAATCGGGTCAGGTGTTATTCAATAGCAGGTTCCTGCTGGCTCAGACAGTGCCAGCTTCCCAAACCCCAGATGATTTCAACAGAATCCAGACCGATCACCGGCCGGTCTTTGAAACATGATTCCAGTATGGAGATGGCTTCATCATCCTGTTTGCAGCGATACGTAGGTACCATAACGCCGGCATTGGCAATGTAAAAGTTGGCATATGAAACGGGCAACCGTTGTCCTTCATGATATAAGGGTTGCGGCATGTGCAGTTCCACAACATTCAGTTGTTTTCCGTTGAGCAGCCTGAAGCCCGACAGCTTTTTCAGGTTATCTTGTAGTGGCTTGTAGTTGGCATCAGACCTGTTCTTTTCAATCACGGTAACCACAGTATCTTCATTGACAAACCGGGTCAGATCATCCACATGGCCATCGGTGTCATCGCCTTCAATGCCTTCACCAAGCCACAATACCTGTTCCACACCATAATATTCCTGAAGGTAGAACTCAATCTTACCCTGTGTCAAACCAGGATTTCGGTTTGGATTAAGCAGGCATGCCGTGGTGGTAATTAAAGTTCCGGCACCGTTAAAATCAACAGAGCCGCCTTCCATGACAATTCCCGGATGGAAAACGGGGAGCTGAAGCAGGTTGCTGATACGGTCAGGAATGGTATTATCGAGTTCAGCAGGGTATTTGTTTCCCCAGCCATTGTATTCCCAACTCACAATGGCTTTGGGTTTGTCAGGGCTATCGTGCACTACAAAAGCCGGACCATGGTCGCGGCACCAGGCGTCATTGGTAGGGAAAATATGTAAGGTAATGTTATCCAAATTGGCCCCTATTGTGGCAAGTTCCTTTGTTACCCTTTCCTGCATTTCATTATCCGTAACATTGATATTCACCTTTTCTCCCTGCGCCAACACCTGAATAAAGCGGTTGTAATAGGGAAAAATAGTATGGATTTTTCCCGGCCAGGAAGCTTCATTATGCGGATAACTCAGCCAGGTCGATTCGTGCTTTTTCCATTCTGCAGGGAAATGATAACCCAGTTTACGGGGAGTTATTTTTTCAGCCATTGCCAGAGAAAGACTTAAGATTTTAAGTACCGATTATTCAGAGGGGCATAGGTGTCAATACGCCGGTCGCGCATGAAAGGCCAATGAACCCGGTAAAAATCTGATTGTGCAAGATCTGTTTCTATCACTTGTACCACCTCTTTATTATGAGGTGCCTGGTAGAGAACTTTTCCAAACGGATTGGCTACAAACGAGCCACCCCAGAAATCCAAATCTTCTTCAGTGCCGCAACGGTTTACCGCAACGACATGCACACCATTTGCAATGGCATGTGAACGCTGTATGGTTTGCCATGCCTGGTATTGCTCCTCATTTACATCAGGGGATTGTGTTTTTGCCCATCCAATTGCAGTTGGATAAAACAGGATCTGTGCGCCCATCAGGCTGGTAATGCGGGCAGCTTCGGGATACCACTGATCCCAGCATACCAAAACGCCAACTATACCGAACCTGGTTTCAAATACCCGGTAACCACCATCTCCTGGAGTGAAATAAAACTTTTCATAAAATCCAGGATCATCAGGTATGTGGTTTTTTCTGTACTTACCCAAGTATTTCCCATCGGCGTCAATAACAACCGCAGTATTGAAGTAAACTCCGGCATCCGCCTTCTCAAAAAGCGAGGCTATGATAACCACGTTCAGCTCCGAAGCAAGATTCTGTAATTGCTCTGTAGTATTGCCGGGAACGCTTTCTGCCAGATTGAAAAAATCATAATCTTCGGTAAAGCAGAAGTACCTGGTAAGAAACAGTTCCTGCAGGCAGACCATATTTGCCCCTTTTGATGCTGCTTCACGAATTCCGGCCTGAGCCGAAACCAGGTTTTCCTTTAAGTCGTGCCCGCAACATTTCTGGACAATGCCTACCTTGATTTTGCTTTTATTCACTGAATTTTTAAGCAAAAATAGACAATAAATCCATATATTTCTAACCAATCCGGGCCACATATCGTATTATTTAGTATCTTAATAGTGAATTCATAACCATTCTCTATGAAAAGGTATAAAAACAGGATCTTTTTTCAAGGTTATACCTTGTTTTTGTTTCTGCTTTGCCAATTACCTCATACGTTTTATGCTCAATCTGTTGGTTTAAATTTCAGATATCTGGGTACAAAGGATGGTTTATCAAATGACAATGTGCTCTGCGTGCACCAGGACAGGGACGGATTTA
>CAYVBH010000439.1:0-2493 GCA_964449015.1 uncultured Bacteroidales bacterium | reverse complement strand
TCGGGTGAAATCATCGCCCTGTCCCTGCTCATGAACTGGCCGTTCAGGTATACGGTTGCATGTTGAAGCATATATTTTGTCTTCTAAGTCTTATAAGTCCTCAAAGTCTGCAAAGTCTTGCAGTCATGCAGTTATGCAGTCTTGGATCTTCTTGTCACTCGTCCCTTGTCTCTTGTCCCTGCTCCCTCTTCTCCTTCCAGCTTTTATACACCTGCTTTACAAAAGTATAAAACGGGGGTATAAATGAAATAAAGATAATGGCCAGCACTACAATAGAGAAGTTTTTTTTGACAAAGGGTATGTTACCGAAGAAGTACCCTGCCCATAAGAAAATGTTAACCCACAGCAGGTTTCCGATAATGCAAAACATGAGAAACCGCTTGTATGTCATTTTACCCACACCGGCGACAAAGGGGGCAAAAGTGCGGATGATGGGCATGAAACGGGCAATTACCAGGGTAACGCCACCGTATTTCTCGTAGAATGCATGGGTTTCGTCGAGATATTTCCTTTTGATCAATTTATAATCCTTTTCATAAACCTTGTTGCCTATAAACCTGCCGATGGTGTAATTGGTGTTATCGCCGGTAAACGCGGCAATGAGTACCATGGGCACCAGGAAGCCGATACTGAGCGGATGACCCTCCATGGCCGCAACTGCCCCGGCTGCAAAGAGCAATGAATCGCCGGGCAGAAAGGGTGTTACCACCAAACCTGTCTCACAGAATATGATGAGGAAAAGAATAGCGTAAGTCCAGTTCTGGTAATTTGTAACAATTTCTACCAGGTGTTTGTCGATGTGCAGGACAAAATCAATGAAAAAGTTGATGAGATCTCCCATGAATCAGGTTGTTATATGTAAAACAAGCTGCAAAAATAGGGAAATTTGTTTGCAAAGCAAGAACCAAGAGCTATTAGCCGTTAGCTATTAGCCATTGGCCAAAAGCCAATAGCTAATGGCCAACAACATATTCTACAACTTATTGAGCATCCTCGGAATTGGTCTTTTTTTGCAGGGCACTGACTCCGATTATGGAGCCAATGATTAGCAGACCGCCAAAGATAATTCTTGCTGAAAGTGCTTCCGAAAAGAACAAAGAACCCATGAGGGCGGCAAAAATGATTCGTGAGGAGGAAACCATGGAGCCTGCTTTGGCACTCACATTCTTGTAACCCATGGTGAGCAGTATTTGTCCGGCCAATCCTGCCAGACCCGAAGCAACCAGCAGAGGAAGGTCGCTGGTATCAGGCATAATAAAAACCGGTGCCATCATAATCGCATTCAAAATGGTTCCTATGAACATGAGATAAAAAACGATCAGCACAGTGGAATCGAATTCACGTGCCATGGAAAGTGAAATAATGGCGAAGGCTGCAAGAATGCCCGACAGCAATCCGATCAGATCGCCTTTGTTGATGTTGGAGAAATTCGGGAATACAACCAGGTAAATTCCAACCATGGTTAATATGAGGAAAAGAAAAGCAGATTTGTGAAGGCGTTCAAGCTTGAACAGTGGTGCAACCAGGAATATGAATACCGGGTAAGTCATGTTCAGCATGTTGGCATTGGTAACCGAGGAATGTTCAACAGCATAAAAGAAGCCTATCAATGCGGAAAAACTGAAAAGGGCCCGTGAAATTACCAGCTTAACTTTTTGAGGTTTGAAGGAGGTGCCGGTTTTCAGCATATAAACGGCAGCTACAGCTGTGCCAATAGATACCCTGAAAAAGGTAATCTCAATAGCGGGGATATCGGTGCTGTTGGTGACGAATTTGGCAAAGACAGTTGCCAAGGCAAAGAAGAACTCAGCGAGTATCAGTAAAAAAATCCCTCGTTTCATTTGTTAGTCTAAGTAGCTTTTATTACTATTCAATAATTTAGTTACAGGCTCCCCATCACTACCAGTGCTACTCCGGCCAGGATTCCGGCAAGAACAATTCCTCTTTTTCTCAGGCTGGTTTCCTTAAAGTACAACGCTCCTGCAGCAAATACCAGCACAGCCGATGCCCTCCTCACAATGATCAGGATGGAAACAAGCGATCCTTCATAAGACAAGGCTTTGAAATAGAAAAAGTCGGCAATCACCAGGAAAACGCCAATCAGGCAAATCGACCAGCGCCAGGCAAATGGAGTGGTTCTGTTGCGAGCCGGATACCAGATGATTAAAACGATAGCCAGAAAAATTGCTGCTGTATAAACCGAAAACCAGGCCTGCATGGCAATCCGGTCGTATTGATGAACCAAATATTTGTCGAACAGCGCACTGATACTGTTGAAAATGATGCTCAGGAAAGCAAAGAAAACCCATCGGGAATCCCTGACTCCCGTCCCTCGTAAATTTCCCCCGAACGAGAGTGCATAATAGAAGCCGAGAGAGATGGCAACACCTGTCCATTGCAGTGCGTTCATCCGTTCTCCATAGATGAGCATGGCGCCCAGCATGGTCCATACCGGTCCGGATGCATTCAGCGGTGCCAGCAGGGTTACAGGTA
>CAYVBH010000438.1:0-2497 GCA_964449015.1 uncultured Bacteroidales bacterium | reverse complement strand
ACAGGCTCAGTATGACAACGCCAGTCACACTGAGCCTGTCGAAGTGCGACTTACTACCGCTGCTGCTTATGCTGCTACTGATACTGCCACTGCTCGTCTCTCGTCCCTTGTCCCTTGTCACTGCACTACCACCAGTCCCCTGCTATGTCCCGTTACACATTCTCCACCTTGCGGAGTAACAATAAAAGTATTTTCAATACCCACCACGCCCACTTTTTCGATACCCTTTTTGGGCTCGAGGGCCATCACCATGTTTTCTTCAAACGGGGCGTCAAAGGCCTTGGCAATTACCGGCACTTCGTCAATGATCAGTCCCACGCCGTGACCGAGAAATTTAACCTGCCGGTTCCCGAATCCCATGAAGTTTTTTAAAAATCCGGGAGTAAGGCTGTTCATGGTTTCTTCGTATAAAACCGATGGAATAACCCCCGGTTTCAGTTGTGATGCCAAACGATTCTGAATGTCGACACACCGGTTGTGTTCTTCCTGTACTTCCTGATTGGGTTTGCCGCCAAAGATGTAATTGAGGGTTTTGTCGGTGTGGTAACCATCCACGCCAAAACCTATGTCGACAAATACCAAATCGCCCTTTTTCAGTTTTCGGTTCCGGTTGCCAATATGCGGCACGGCCGGACTCATGCCGTAGTTGCCACCCGGACCGTTAAAGCTTGTAGGGTAGAGGCTACTCTCGCCAAAGGCGATATGCCCGATTCCTATTTCGGTGTCGAACATGCCAAAACGGGCTACACCGTGATGCCCAAGCTGAAGCATTTGTTCATATAACGCTCCGGCCAGGTCAACTTCGCTCATGCCTTCGCGAAGGAGTTCCGGAACCTTTTCTTCGAGGACAATCCGGTGCAACTTGCCTGATTTCCGGATCAGGTTGAGTTCATAGGCGCTTTTAACCGACCTGGTGTAAGCAATCTGGCTGTCAAGAGACAATGCTTCCTGAAATGGAAAATGTTTTTGTAACCGTTTCAGAAAGGCAATGGGGATGAATTCTGTTTCCAAATGAACCTGCCTGGGCATCACTGAATATGTTGCTGCTGCATCCCGGAAGCTTTCCATGGGCCGGATGCGGGCAAAAAGCGATTCGCTGACGGCACGCTCGTAGCTCCTTCGGACCCACAAAGCCGGCTCACCCTCCCGGGGCACTATGAGCATGCCCTCCTGCATGGAACCGGTAAAATAATACAGGTTGATTTTGTTGAAGATAATGGCCATTTCCCACTGCGGACTGTTGGCATTCATAATGCTGATAAATCGGGCAAGCCTTGCATTCAACTCGGTAACGGGTACTTGTTTGAACATGTTTTGATTTCTTTTGCAGTAAAAGTAAAAAAGTAATTTTTAACAGCGGATTATTTCCGTTTATCTTTGCACTTATTGCAACAAAAGGAATGATGAGCGAATTTGATACAAAAGCCAAGGAATGGGACAATGACCAACGACATGTTGACAGGGCAATGACCATTGCTGCTGAAATGAAAAAACACATTCCGCTGAAATCCGGGATGAAAGCTCTGGAATATGGATCGGGAACAGGCCTGTTGAGTTTTGCACTGAAGGATGCCTTTTCAGAAATTGTTCTGATGGACAACTCTCAGGAAATGATCCGTGTTTGTGAGAGAAAAAGTGCTTACTATAAGACACCCCATATCCGACCCGTGTGGTTTGACCTTGAACATAAGGACTATCCGGAGAAATTTGATATCATTTACAGCCTCATGGTACTGCATCATGTTACCGATGTGGAAACATTGCTCGGCAGATTCTCGGGTATGCTGAATCCGAATGGAATTTTAGTGATATCAGATTTGTATGAAGAGGATGGTTCGTTTCATGACTCAGATAATGTTCACAAAGGATTTGATCCGGACAAGCTTTTAGATGTGCTTGAAGGCAAAGGATTCAGCCGAGTAAGGTATACACATTGTTACAATGTTCTACGCCCTAATGGCCGGGAGTATCCGGTATTCCTGTTGTGGGCGGAGAAGAGAACCATTGGCCTTTAGCCTTTGGCGATAAACAACGAATCTGCCGGCCGATAGGCAGGCCCACTTTATGTTGCAGGCTTGATGCAAAGAACAAAGCTTTCTTTTTGTAACTTTCTGTCGTCACAGAAAGTCACCAAAGAAGACTGACGTTGTGAACGCACTCCGTCTCGTACCTCGACTGCGTTTGAACGGCACAACGTCTTTGTTTGGTATTTTTTGTTTTGCTCCGCACTCGTTGTGGTATTGTTGTTGGTTTAATTTTGTTTAGACATTTGGAAATGCTGTGCCTGAAAAATCATACTGAACAATGGACAAAGATACAACGCCCCTGAAGTAGCTTAATCCGCCTCTGAGAAAAGGCGTGGAGAAAATCAATTCATTGCAGGCCTGCCTGCCTGGCTTGGGCTGTGCATGGCAGGCAGGCTTGCCTGCTTAATAAATTCGTATAAGAAAATATGTTTGAGGCCGGTTCCTACGGCCGAGTTTATTTTCTTGTGTAG
>CAYVBH010000437.1:0-2501 GCA_964449015.1 uncultured Bacteroidales bacterium | reverse complement strand
TGATCAAGAGCGGACTCTCTGACAGTGTTATTCTTTATGATAACAGAGGGGAGTTGCTCTATCCATGTGATGTTGAGCCACCTGATATAAACCCTGCCGAGTTTATTCAGGAATGGGACCGCGCGGAGAGTCTGGAATTCATGGAAAAAGACGACCTGACTGCTGCGAAATTGTATGCTGATATAGCTAACAAGTCTAAGAATATGAATTTAAAAGCCAGGGCTTTTCAAAGGCAGATAAGGTGTCTTGGCAAAGCCGGGAAAAAAGATGAAGCTGTAAATATTATTGTCAGTGTTTTGAGTACGCCGGAATATAATGAGACGCGTGATAATAATGGTCGGCTGATTGTTCCAGATGCTCAATTATTTGCCATGCAATCTTTGAATGATTCCAATCCGGCATTTACTAAGTTGCTTGAAGGTCTTGTTTCAAAAGTAAAAAGTTATGAAGCGCCGGTTATGCCATCCTCTCAAAGAATATTCCTTATGAAAGCGCTGAGAGAGATAGACAGCCGTATTGAATTTTTAACTTTTGAAGCCGAGAGCATGGCATTAACCTATTCACAGGAAAAGAGGCCCAAACAAGAAAAGACAGGCGTGTCAAAGATATCTGATAATGGCATGTGGCAATTAGTCTCTTCAGATCAGACTGTGATTGCCCTTTATAATAAGAATCGTTTTGAAAGAGAAACTCAGGCGTTTATCAACTCAAATGTGTTAGATACTAATGCCAGGTTTTTATTTGTCCTCAAAGATACCAACAAAGATTTCAAACCCCTGCTTAGGATCACTGCCGGAGATTATTTCCCCGATTGGGAATTGGTCGTACAGGTTCAGGATGATGATCTTTTTATAGCTGCATCAGAGAAGCAGGTATCTTTGTACATATGGACGGCCCTACTGATTATTGTGGGAATCCTGATTATTGCAGTTATAACAACCCGATTGTTTATCAGGCAAATGAGCCTTGCCCGAATGAAAAACGATCTTATTACAACAGTCTCTCATGAACTTAAAACACCGCTTGCTTCAATACGCCTGCTTGTTGATACGCTGATTGAAGGTAGATACAGGGATGAAAACCTTGTCAGGGAATATATAGGATTAATCGCCAAAGAAAATGACCGGCTAACAAGGCTGGTTGAAAATTTCTTAACCTTTTCACGGATAGAGGACAAGAGACAGACATTCAATTTTAAGATAGTTGAACCGGGGAACCTTGTCAGATCGGTCTATGACACCTTAAAGCATCGTTTTGAATCAGGAGGATTTTCCTTTGAGCTGAAAGTCCAGGATGAATTACCGAATATCATTGCAGACTATGATGCTTTTGTTATGGTTTTACTAAATCTCTTAGACAATGCCTATCATTATTCTGATAAAGTCAAATCAGTTGTGCTGTCAGCATATCAGGAGAATGGGCGAATCTGTTTTGAAGTCAGTGACAAAGGTATTGGTATATCCTCGGATCAAAGGAAAAAAATCCTTGAACCTTTTTATCAGGTTGACCAGACTCTATCACGCAAGAGAAGCGGATTCGGGCTGGGATTGAGTATTGTCAAATCCATTGTGGATGTTCATCATGGGTCGATTGAGATTAAGAGTGAATTAGGACAGGGGAGTGTGTTTACTATTAAGGTTCCGGTAAGTTAGGGAGAAAACCATATCATGCCGCAGGAGACAATTTTAATAATCGAAGATGATAAAACATTACTGAGAGGTTTGAAGGATAATTTCGAATTTGCTGGCTTTACTGTCATTACCTCGGAAGATGGAGAAGATGGCTTTGAAAAAGCCCTTAATAATAAACCTGAATTGATCATTCTCGATCTTATGCTTCCGGGTATGAATGGTTATGAGATATGCCGTTCTCTCCGTGAACAGGAACTTGATATGCCCATTATCATGCTCACAGCCAAAAGTCAGGAATCTGATATTGTGCTTGGGCTTAACCTCGGCGCAAACGATTATGTTACAAAGCCCTTCAGCATAAAGGAACTCATCGCCAGGGCAAATGCCTGCCTGCGGTCGCGGCATAAAAAAGAAATCATAAAATACAGTTTTGGTGAATTCGAACTGGATATAGCTTCCCGGAAACTCACGAAAAATGGAACCGATATAACGCTAACACCAAAGGAATATGGTCTTTTATCTCTACTTATATCTCACCCGGACAGGGTGTTTACAAGGGATCAGATTCTCAATCTTGTATGGGGTTATAATATAATAGTCACACAGCGAAGCGTTGATAGATGCATTAACTCCCTGAGAAACAAGATAGAAAAAGACCCTGCCAACCCTGTTTATATTAAAACAGTCAGAGAGGTTGGTTATCGGTTTGATATCTGTTCATAAATGTAATCCTTATTAAAGGGCTATTTCCCAACATTACATAATGCTCTTCATGCTCGAACGATGGATCTCTTATCTAGGCTGATTAAGTTTTATTGACACAAAACACGTATATATCTATACTCCATCATCCGAATCACTGATCTAATC
>CAYVBH010000436.1:0-2519 GCA_964449015.1 uncultured Bacteroidales bacterium | reverse complement strand
TTGTGATTTGTTGTTGACTGATCATTGTTTGCTGTATTTCTCTAACAGCCTTCAGTCTACAGCCTAACAGTCTGTATTTATATTCTTGCATTTATTACAAAAAGTCTTAAATCTTTTGCCAGTGAAATTCATAATTATGACAGCAAAGCGGATTTCACCGGGTTTAACCCATTGTGTCTTTTTGGGTATAATGAATTACTGCCTTTGAGTCTTTTTAAAAAACTAAGGACTGTTTAAAACTTTTAAACCATCTTCACTAGAAGAGAAAAGATATTTTAATATTTAAGGAAATCCCTTAGTCCTTAACATGAATGTAATATGTTTATAACTTATTAAAGGCATTTTTATCATGAAATGGTTAACCATATATCTTTGGAGGGTATCATGAACCGAATTATGAAACTGACTTCAATTCTTTCGTTCATTCTGGTTTTAAGCGTGTCATCGATGGTGTCAGCAGGAAAGATGCCTGCTGTGAAACCGGAAAAGGAAGGTTTTTCATCAACCCGTCTGCAGAGGATTCATGAATTGATGCAGCGAAATATCGATGAAGGCAATTTTGCAGGTGCCGTAACACTTGTTGCACGGCATGGCCGCATTATCCACTTTGAATCGCACGGTATGATGGACCTTGGAGAGAAAAAGCCGATGACAAATGATGCCATCTTCCGGATCATGTCTATGACCAAGCCCGTGGTAGGGGTTTCCATCCTGATGCTTATTGAAGAGGGTAAACTGCGGCTCAACGACCGGGTATCAAAGTTCATTCCTGAATTTAAAGACCTGGAGGTCGCAGTGCCTTTACCCGATCCGCCTCGATCACCCTTTGCGCCGCCCTCAAACTCACCGGCGGAGCCCAGATTTTATACAATGCCCGCTGATCGTGAAGTAACGGTCCATGATTTGCTGACCCATACATCTGGTGTCGTCTGTGGTCCAATAAGCATGAGTCAGCAGCCAGAGAAGTATAAACCGGGCGAGACCCTGGCGGATTACATTCCCAGGCTGGGTAGTGTACCGCTCGAGTTTCAGCCAGGAACAAAGTGGGCATACAGCGCCGAGGCTGGAATAGATATCCTGGCCCGCATCGTTGAGATCGTCTCGGGCCGGAAAATCGATGAGTTTTTACGCGACCGGCTGTTCGGGCCTCTTGGTATGAAAGATAGTTATTTTTATCCTGTTAAAACACTCAGTCCCCGTATTGCAACACTCTATCAGAAGACTCCGGAAGGATTGAAGAAACAGAACGAAATGCCCTTCGTGAATGGCACATATCTGTCAGGCGGTGGGGGACTGTTCAGCACGGCTGAGGATTACCTGCAGTTCGGCCAGATGCTGGCCAATGGTGGGGAACTTGATGGTAAGAGGGTACTGGGTCACAGAACAGTCGAAATGATGAGTTCAATACACATACCTGACACGTTTCCGGGCAGAAATCCAGGAGAAGCCTATGGCCTCACTGTACGCGTAATAAGCAACCCGGGCGCTGCCGGTACTGCCCTGTCAAATGGCAGCTTCGGCTGGAGCGGCGCCTTCGGCACACACTTCTGGGTGGATCCGAAAGAAAAGATTGTGGCGATTCTAATGACCCAGGGAGGGAGCCTTGAATTGACAGTTGATTTTGAAATGGCCGTCATGCAGGCTTTCATAGAATAGTGGAATGAGACCAGCACGTAAGTATCATTTATATTATGTCATTCGATAGTAATTATTCCTTGTCGTGTAGGGGGACATTCGTACAAAACGTGATTTGAAATAATTAATTATGTAGCTCAGTACGAACGTACCGCTATATTGGTTGTTTTAAATTTTTAATCTTGAATCAATATTCATTCGGAGGGACAGCAATGTTGAAAACGGGCATCGGGCTAAGGTTTCCGGGAACATGTGAAAAGGCATTCAACTTCTATAAATCCGTATTCGGGGGGGAGTTTATAGACTTTATCAAAATCGGGGACGACCCTTATACCAGGGAAAATTCCCCTAAAGAAGAACACGGCAAAGTAGCATATGTAGCCTTACAATTAGGTAATGTCATTATAGGCGGGGATGACGCGCCTGAAGCCGATATAAAACAGTTATCTTCCGGCAACATGTTGAGCATCGGTGTAATACCTGACAGTAAAAAAGAAGCTGACAGGATTTTTACGGGACTGGCGGTGGGGGCAAGGGCAATTACCGAGATGACCGACTATCCCTGGGGGTATGTCGGCAGTGTTTTGGACCAATACGGGATTAACTGGGGGGTGTGGTATCAACCGCCGCGGCAAGATTAAGACAACAGTAAAAATGTTTGATTTACCTTTTACCCAGTCCATAACAGTCAGTCGGTGTCAAATTGTCACCGACTGAAAATGATGGTGACCTGCCTTCCCAGGTGTTTACAGACCTCAATTTTTCACAATACTTTTTAATTTTCAGTCTCCACCAAAGCATTTTTTTGGGGTGTGGTTGCTATCGAAATTGGTATCAACTTGAAGACACGACCAATTCTTGAGGCTGTTGCAATATCACCTTTT
>CAYVBH010000435.1:0-2531 GCA_964449015.1 uncultured Bacteroidales bacterium | reverse complement strand
ATCTTTTTAAGGCCTCGCGCGTTCTTTCCAGGGTATCCGTAAAAAACGCCCAGGTCTCCAATACTTCAGAGTAAATTCCAAACGAGGTTACGCAGGAACACACAAAATTCTCATAACCTGCTTCATTCATCAATGCAAATTGATGTGCAACAACAGTCATTGTGGTTTCAAACGGTACAAGACCAGAATGATAGGCAATTCCGCTGCATGATGTTTGTCTCTCATCATCAAAGATGTCTTTACCAAGTTCTTTGCCCAATATTTTAAGAAACACATCCTCTGCAGCCGGAAACACATTCTGTCGTATGCAACTGCGTGCAAAATAATAATGATCATCGGCAATCTCTTTCTGATATGCCTTCCAGTTTTTGTTTTTGATTAATGGTCTCATGGCTCAGCCCTTATTCTTCATTCATTTTCCTGAAATACTCGCATGATCTGCTACCATCAAATTCGATTCCTTCTTTTTTTGCATACTGTCTGGCATATTCCTCAATTCTCTCGAATCGTGCAGTGGCACCGGTTTCATCAAAGATATTTCTCAGATTTCGCATGGATTCCTCGGGAATTTTCCTGAGGGCTCCGCTTTGTTCCTTGCCATAACTGGTACCCAAACGTTCCAGTACCTGCTCTTTGTTATCCTTTAGCCAATCCCAAACCGGACCCTGTTCCGGAAACATTTCGGTATTTACCTCATCTACATAAATACAATAGCCATATTGCAAAATATGCTCTCCAATGGTACGTTTCAATGCCAATTGCTTGCGCCCCTGCTCACTCTCCATGAAATACCCTGTATCAATGGATAGAGAACGTAATGCCTGTATCACATAACCCGGCACATTCT
Source organism: uncultured Bacteroidales bacterium (assembly GCA_964449015.1). GTDB lineage: Bacteria > Bacteroidota > Bacteroidia > Bacteroidales > UBA10428 > UBA5072. Next base: position 1,684 of record CAYVBH010000435.1, on the reverse strand, counting down.
CCCTGGGACAACGGGTTTTGCACGACAAGCATTCTCCGCATCTCCAGATGGTATCTGATTTCAGCAAGGAGATCAATGATTCCTCATTATATTCCTGCACCATATCAACCACCATTCGCGGATCGTAGTCGCTCACTCCTGCTGCGGGACATATGGCAGTGCAGGTACCGCAGTTGATACAAGCTTTTAATCCTTCAATCATCCGGAAATCGGCCTTTAATTGGTCTGTAAGTCTACCCATTTTACAGTACTGTTGTTGTTAAGCTACCAAATTAATAAAGTTGATGTTCTTTGAACATAGAGCGTTATACTAAAAGCGAATGCGCATTTGTGCCTATTATTGAGGTTATCAGGCATGCAATAATTCGACAACCTGGTGCGTCTTAATGGCATCAATCACAAATTCAGGAGCTAAACAAGGCTTCCAGTTATCACGATGAACAAAGGCCAGTTCGGTTTCTGCCTCATTTACCAATTCACCGGCCTCATTATATAATTTGTATGTAAACCAGATTCTTGCTGCCCTGATCTCCCTTAAGGTAGTTTTCACCTTAAGCAGTTCATCATAATGAATGGTTTTCATGAACCTGAAATTCATACGGGTAACAGGAAGCATGTATCCCGCATCCTCAACCGAACGATAGGTAATACCAATGCTGCGAAATAGTTCCCAACGGGCAGTTTCGTAATATTTAGCATAATTCGAATGGTGTACCGTACCCATTTGATCGGTATCGGGATACCTCACCCTGAACTGGAACTCATGTTCAATCATAGCAACTATCTTTTGTTTTGTTTTTCACTGGGACACAGAATCTCTTTATGGTACTTGCGTTGTGATGCATAACTACTTATTTTCATGAACATGTTGCATTGTGCTGTTTTTAATCAATTCAATAACCTCATTAATTGTTCCGGAAGAATTTCTAAAAACAATTAATTGTATCTTAAGTTGATCGAAGATGTCTTTGACCTTTGATCCGAATTCACCTGATACCACTTTGGATACTCCTTTGGAAGCCACCAGTTGTATTGAGGCTGGACCTGCCCCTTCAATGCTTTCAGCATGCGAATTGGGAACAAATTCGATGGAACCTGTTTCAGTATCATAAATTACAAAATAGGAACAACGGCCGAAACGACTGTCGATTCTGGCATCTGTATTACTACCGGTGGATGTTATCGCAATTTTCATACTTCAGATTGGTATCATTTTGGATGGTTGACTGTTCGTCTTTACTGAACTGTTCTATAGCCGTTGAACCACATAATGCACAACAAGTCATGGCCATATTTTTATCAAGGCGGTTGAACCAACATCCACAGGAATTACAAGCATACCAGTCGCTGTCGAAGTATACCTTCCCTCCTTCAAAAACTATCGGACGGCCTTTTACAAAAGCCTCAGCCACTTTGCGCCGGGCACTTTCGTAAATACGGGTAAACGTGGGACGCGAAACACTCATTGTTAATGCTGCCGAAGCCTGGTCGAGTAGGTTGTGATCGCAAAGCCGGATGGCTTCGTATTCCTCGTAATTGAGCACTACAGGGTGTTCTTCAGGCAAACCTATGGGTAAATACCCCCTGAAATGCGGCGGATTTAATACTTTTCTGATTCGTTTGGGTCGGGCCATAATTATGAACATTTGTTCGATACAAATATAATGAACATTTGTTTATAATT
>CAYVBH010000434.1:0-2532 GCA_964449015.1 uncultured Bacteroidales bacterium | reverse complement strand
ACAGATCCAGCATGCCATCATCAATTTGTGCATTGGGTGCGATATACGCGTTATTTCCATACTGACCTGAATTGGCGAAAGTAACCAGAAAGGCTTTTAATCTGATTTTCTTGTCCTCAACTTTCAGAATATAGGATTTGGGCGAATAGGTGATATACTGGTGAATGGTGGCTCTCACGTAACTAAGCATGCCGCGGCGGCTATCGTGTGCAAATTTCTTTCCGACCGATGCATCAAACCCGGTTCCGCAGGTGCAAAAGAAGTAACGTCCGTTCACCCTGCCCACATCAATGGTTTTCATTTTGTGGTTGCGGATCACGGCAAGCGCATCGGTGATATTAACAGGCAGCTTCATGTGCCGGGCCAGTCCGTTCCCTGAGCCTGCAGGTATGATTCCCAGGATACCGGTTGAACCCACCAGCGCCGATGCTACCTCATTCACAGTGCCATCGCCGCCTACAGCAATGATGTGGGTAAATCCTTCCTCAATCTTTTTTAAAGCAATATCAAAAGCATGACCCCGGTACTCGGTATAGCAGATTTCAAATTGCTCCTCAGAAAATTCCTGGAGGATGGCATCATGAATGATCTGCTTTTGCCGGGTACCCGCAATCGGATTAATAATAAATACTCTCTTATCGAACTCCGAAGCGGCTTTGTTGTTCATGTTTTAAAATAAAGAACACGAAGTTATTATAATTTTCCACTAAATTTACTCGTTTTCAATTATCATGATTCAGCTTCAAAACAGGAACCGGACAAATGCGGGAAGGATAATATTACTGCTGGCGGGAATGTTTTTAATTGCCGTTGCATCCTGGAGCCAGCCCGGAGGAAAGGCATTTCAATTCCTTGAAATGACCAACTCGGCACGAATTGGAGCATTGGGAGGAGATGCAGTGGCCATTCACGATCAGGACCCCGAACTTGCCTACCACAACCCTTCGTTGCTGAACCCCGAAATGCACCACCACATGACGCTGAACTATATGAACTATTTTGCCGGCACCAATTTCGGTTATGCCACAGCCGCAACAAAAGCAGGGTCAAAAGGAATGCTGGCCGGTGGAATTCATTACCTCTATTACGGCACGTTTAAGGGATACGATGAAAACGGCATTTCCACCGGGAAATTTAAGGCAGCAGATTACTCCGTTAATATAATGTATTCCCGGCCACTTGACTCACTCTTCACATATGGTTTTACCGTAAAATCAATATATTCCGATTATGAAGCATACAATGCCACAGCCCTGGCAATTGATGCAGGAATCACATACCACAATCCGCTATCGCAACTCACCATCGGACTTGTCTTCCGCAACCTGGGATTCCAGGTCGACAAATACTATGCAGCGGGCAGCCATGAACCATTGCCGTTTAACATTGCCTTGGGCCTGAGTAAAAGCCTTGAACACGCACCACTGACTTTTTACATCGTGATCAACCACCTTGAAAAATGGGACCTGACCTACACCACCCAAAAAGAAAGAGAGGACAAAGAAGACAACGAGGGGAGTATGGTAATTGATGGCGGATCATCATCAGAAAGCAACTTCGACAAGCTAGTAGATAAAACCATGCGCCATTTTGTAGCAGGGGCAGAATTCAAAATGGGACAAAGCCTGGTTTTCAGGGTAGGCTATAATTACCGGAGGCGGCAGGAACTTAAGATTGATGATAAACCCGGAATGGTAGGCTTTTCATGGGGAGCAGGACTCAACCTGAACAAATTCCGGATCTGTTACGGCAGGGCAATTTACCACCTGGCTGGCGGAACCAACCAATTTTCATTTAGTATGAACCTCGATGAATTCAACAAAAAGTTTTAATCACATGAAATCCCAAGGGTCCTTCATCATTGCTGTCGACGGATATTCTTCCTGCGGTAAAAGCACTTATGCGAGGCTCATAGCCAAAGAGCTGAATTATGTATATATTGACAGCGGGGCCATGTACAGGGCAGTTGCATTGTATGCACTCGAACAGGGTATGGTTATCAGGAATGAAATTGATATTGAGAACCTGAAACAGTCACTTGACAACATCCTGATTACATTCAGGCTGAATCGGGCAAATAGCTTGCAGGAAACCTGGCTGAACGCGGTCAACGTGGAAGAAAAAATAAGGGGAATTGAAGTTTCTGAAGTAGTCAGCAAAATCAGCAAAATCAGGGAAGTACGTGAAAAAATGGTAGCCTTTCAGCGTGCCATGGGAAGTAATGGCGGTGTGGTAATGGATGGCAGGGATATCGGGTCGGTTGTTTTTCCTGACGCCGCACTCAAAATATTCATGACAGCCGATACGGATGTCCGTGCCATGCGCCGCTTTAAAGAGCTAAAGGAAAAAGGCATTGATGTCACCCTTGAAGAAGTAAAAGAAAATATTCGCATGCGCGACCATGAGGATGAGAACCGAAAGGAAAGTCCACTCACAAGAGCCCGTGACGCAATCGTGCTTGATAACAGCAACATGACTGTTGATCAGCAAATGACCTGGTTCAGGGAAGAATGGAAGAAAATACTGAAAAAA
>CAYVBH010000433.1:0-2542 GCA_964449015.1 uncultured Bacteroidales bacterium | reverse complement strand
AAGGCGCCCAGGTAACCTCCTTTGTCGGCCTGCTGGTCGACCTTATTGGCCAGTCCCGATGGCAGCATGATTTCAAACATGCCGAAAAAAGAGGCGGATAATATAATGAAGATCAGGAAAAACAAGGAATTGGTGAGCCAGTGCGTGGTAAAATTATTCACCGCATTGGGGTTTTTAAATAGGGCTACCAATATACCGATAAGTGTATAAATGAATACAATGGACAATCCAAAAACAAGTGCCTGCGATACGGATTTGGACCGGGATGTGCTTCCTCTGAGAAAGTAGGAAACGGTCATAGGGATCATCGGGTAAACGCAAGGGGTTAGCAGGCCACCGAGTCCGGCCAGCAGTGAAAGAAAAAACACACCCCAGATCGACTTTTTAGGCCCTGCTGCTTCTTTTCCTGCTTCTGCCGCTTTTTCCTCTACTGCCACTGCCGTTGCTCCTGCCACTTCTTCCTCAACTGCCACTGCCGCTTTTTCATCCACTGCCGCTTCTTCCTTCCCTGCAATTGCAACTGCAACTGCCGACTTTTGCTTTGTTGTTCCACCAAGCCTGAAGGTGAAATCCTTTTCTCCAGGTACGCACTGCATGTCGCTGCAGGTCATGTATTCCAGCATTCCGTTGATGATGATGCTGTCTGGGCTGGTCTTCTTTATGCGTTGAATAAAAGTTGCCTGCTTGTTGTGCAGTTCCAACTTCATCATGAAGATATCATCGTCCACAATTTCCGGAGCAGGTGTCTGTGTGGGCTTTCCAACAACTACAAAGCCTTTAGGGTTGTTAAAACTGATGCTGGTGGGAATGGGTCCGTTTTCCGGGATATTCAGTCCGTACATGTGCCATGGGGTACTGATCGTGGCCTTGAAAATAAGATCGGTTTGTTCGGTGTCCACCTGTCGGGTCGAAAACGTCCATTTAACCGGTGACATGACTTGTGATGAAGCAGTATTCAAAAGAACAGCTGCAAATATAAAGGCCACTAGAAACTTTTTCATATGTATGAATTGAATAAATCCAAATTTAACTGTTTTAGCAGAAATCAGAACAGTTAACTTGTTGAATTGTTTACACAAGGAGATTGAAAAGCGGAAGGATTGTAGTGCCTTAATGGTTGGTGGAGAGAACTCCTACAGAACAATCTCCTCTCCGTGTGTATCAAAAATGTGGTATTCAAGGAAGTCGTAAGATGAAATGGAAATCACTTTAATATTGGTTTTAAAGCGGAAACGCCATTTCATCAGCAGGGATATGATTCCTTTTTTCAGGTAGGCCGATAAATAAGGGTGCAGTTTGAGAATAAGTTTGTTGTATTTCTCTTTTTCGAGAATGGATATGATGTGGTTTTCAATTTTATCGAAAAACAGGATGCTGGGAGAGATTTCACCGGTTCCGTTGCAGGTGGGGCATTTTTCGGTAGTGCTGACGTGCATTTCGGGCCTGACCCTTTGCCGGGTAATCTGCATCAGGCCGAATTTCGACAGCGGAAGGATGCTGTGCTTTGCCCTGTCGTTACCCATGTCCTGTTTGATTCTTTCAGACAATTTTTGTTTGTGTTCTGCAGATTGCATGTCAATGAAATCGATGACGATGATGCCGCCCATATCGCGAAGCCTCAGTTGGCGGGCTATTTCATCAGCAGCAGCCAGGTTGGTCTCGAAGGCGTTGGATTCCTGGTTATTCACTGTTTTTGAGCGGTTTCCGCTGTTCACATCAATCACATGAAGTGCCTCGGTGTGCTCAATTATCAGGTAGGCTCCGTTTTTGAAGGAGACGGTCTTTCCAAAGGCCGATTTGATCTGTTTTTCAACCCCAAAATGTTCAAAAATGGGTACAGTGCCCTTATGCAACTTGACAATCTTTTCCTTTTCCGGGGCAATGGTGCTGATGTAATCCTTGATCTCCCTGAAAATGATCTCGTCATCCACCGTGATACTGTTGAACGATACATTCAGAATATCCCTTAGAATAGCGGAAGTACGGTTTATTTCGCCAATAAACAATTGGGGGGGCTTAACAGCTCTCAGGGTTTCAAATGCATTTTCCCATTTGCGCACCAGTCCCTTCAGTTCCGTATCCAGGTCCTTCACTTTCTTACCCTCGGCAACAGTGCGCACAATGATGCCGTAATTATGGGGTTTGATGCTTTGGATCAGTGTTTTCAGCCGGTTTCTTTCTTCAGCCGACTGAATTTTCTGGGAAACAGATACCTTATCATGAAAAGGCATGAGCACCAGGTTTCTCCCGGCAATGGAAATCTCAGATGTCAGGCGCGGACCCTTGGTTGAAATGGGTTCCTTGGCAATCTGAACCATTACAAGCTGGCCCTGAACCAGTACATCGCTGATGGTGCCTTCTTTGTCAATGTCAGCTTCACGCTTGAATTTCTGAAATGAAACAGGTTTTCCCTTCCGGTTTACACAAACATCGAGGTATTTATGCAACGACCTGACCTGGGGACCCAGATCGAGGTAATGCAAAAACGCGTCCTTCTCAAATCCGACATCAACAAAAGCTGCATTAAGTCCGGGCATAAGCT
>CAYVBH010000432.1:0-2551 GCA_964449015.1 uncultured Bacteroidales bacterium | reverse complement strand
CTCAGCATTCTGCCTTTGTGCCATGTAGGCGGCAGGTTGGGGAATTACCAGACTCAATATAGCGGAGCCAGTATTTATTATGCCGAAAATATGGGAACTATTGCTGCAAACATGGCAGAACTCAAGCCCGACGGCTTTGATGCAGTGCCCAGGATCCTTGAGAAGTTCTATGACGCCATCATCACAAAAGGCAATAAACTTGAGGGATTCAAGAAAAAACTATTCTTCTGGGCTGTTAGTCTGGGACAGAGATACAATCCATATGGCGAAAACGGTATACTCTATGAGGCGAAGCTGAAGATTGCCGACAAACTGATATTCAGCAAATGGCGACAGGCTTTGGGTAACAAAGTGAGAATTGTGGGATGCGGCGGGGCCAGTCTGCAAGCCCGCCTGGAAAGGGTATTCTGGGCTGCCGGGATAAAAATAATCAACATGTACGGACTGACGGAAACATCGCCAATCATTACCATCAACCGTACCGAAAAAGGGAATGTGAAGCTTGGGTCTGTCGGGAAAGTAATTGAAGGTGTTCAGGTAAAAATAGCAGCCGATGGAGAAATCCTATGCAAGGGGCCCAATGTCACTCCGGGTTATTATAAAGACACTGAGCTTACCAGGCAGGCATTTGACAATGAGGGGTGGTTTTATACCGGAGATGTCGGCCATATTGAAGACGGATTCGTCATGGTAACCGACAGAAAAAAAGAGATCTTCAAACTTTCAAACGGAAAGTTCATTGCACCCCAGTTGATTGAAAACATCTTTAAAGAATCCCCCCTGATCGATCAGATTATGGTTATCGGCGAACATGAGAAATTCGCCAGCGCATTGATATCTCCTGATTTCAAATACTTTGATGATTGGAAAAAAAACAATACCATCACTTTCGATAATAATGAGGAGCTCATCAGGCAGCCGGCCGTTCTGTCGTTTTTCGCCAACGAAATTGACAAGTTGAACAAGAGGCTGAGTCCACCCGAAAGGCTCAACCGGTTTCGGCTTGTACATCATGAGTGGTCGCCGGCAACCGGTGAACTATCCCCTACCCTGAAACTAAGGCGGCAATACATCCAGGCTAAATACAGGGATGTTATTGACCAGATCTATAAGAAATAAAACCTGTTTCCCATAATTCCTTCTCAATGAATCTGACCAAAGTAAGTGATAAGAGAACCGAAAGAATGTTTCTCGATACAGCCCGGATAGTTTACAGGAACGATCCTACCTGGGTATGCCCGCTGGATAAAGACATTCAGGGAATTTTCGATCCTCTTGTCAACACCTATTTCAAACATGGTATTGCTGAAAGGTGGGTCCTGACTGACGATTCCAATAATTTAACCGGCAGAATAGCTGCTTTCATCGACTACAGCCTGGCCAATTCATATGACCAGCCAACAGGTGGAATCGGCTTTTTTGAATGCATCAATGACGAAAAAACAGCATTTCTTCTTTTTGACGCTGCCATAGCCTGGTTGAAAGAAAAAGGTATGGAAGCAGCGGATGGACCAATCAACTTCGGCGAGACAGACCGATACTGGGGTCTGCTTGTAAATGGTTTCACCCATCCTTCATTCGACGTTTCCTATAATCCGCCTTATTACCAACAATTCTTTGAATCTTACGGTTTCCAGGTTTATTATAAGATGGAAGGATTTCATCTTGATATCACAAAACCTTTACCTGAAAGGCTTCAGAAAATTGCCGGCCGGATACTTAGCCAACCCGGTTACGAATTCCGCCACTTCACCTGGAAAGATGAAGAATCAATGACGTTGGACTTTGCAAATGTGTTTAATGAAGCATGGGCTTCTTTCAAAGAGAATTTCGAACCCCTCGATCCGGCCTATATAAGGGCTGTACTGAAAAAAGCCCGACCCATTGTAGATGAAGAATTTATATGGATTGCCTATCACTCGGGCAAGCCAATCGGCATTTACCTTATGTTCCCCGACCTCAATATGATTCTGAAACACCTGAATGGCAAAATGCGTTTGCCCGATATGATCAAATTCCTATGGCTTAAAAAAAGAAAGACGATAACCAGGGCGAAGGCTGTACTGATGGGTGTTATTCCCCAGTTCCAGAACCGGGGTATTGAATCAGCTTTTATACATAATCTGCAGGAAGTCTTCAGGCGAAAATCGCATTATACCGAAATTGAGTTTTCGTGGGTAGCTGATTTCAATCCCCGGATGAGAAAGATTTTCATGGCAGTAGGCTGTATTCCGGCAAAGGATTACATTACATGCCGTTACCTGTTTGACCGGACTAAAGAGTTTAAACGTTATCCCATTCCCAATGAAATATGACGTGATCATTATCGGTGCCGGCCTTGGCGGGTTAACCGCCGGAGCCAAACTGGTAAAAGAAGGGAAAAAAGTGCTTGTCATTGAACAGCACAGCGTGCCGGGAGGTTATGCCACGACATTCCAAAGGAAGGATTTTTTGTTTGAAGTGGGGTTACATGAAATGTACGGTCCTGCTCCGGGTGATATGGAAACCCGGATATTCAATGAACTGGAGGTATTTAATGAGGTCAGCTTCA
>CAYVBH010000431.1:0-2572 GCA_964449015.1 uncultured Bacteroidales bacterium | reverse complement strand
TCATAAACACGCTGGTCCCCCTCTTTCATGTGTCGAGTCCAACCAACTACATAAAGTCTTTCCCCTTTGATCAATGGCTTATCACGAAATTCGAGAGGAACGACATTGGCTCGGTTTTCTTTAATTGAAAACACAAGCCAATCCTTTTCATAAAGTGTTTTTGATTCTAGACTTTCATATTTATCCTCGTTTAACAGCTGGTCAACGACAACATCTTCATCTTTTTTATTCAATGGATACATTTTCCATTCTTTTATAAAACCATCAAGTGAGAGGTTCTTTGAACTGTCTGTTTTAAGTATGGCGAGAGTATGTTTAGCCGTAATTGCAAAAGTGTCATTTTTGTATTTTAGTAAAAATGCAGTTCCTAATTGATCGAATTCATGTCCTCCACTAAAATACTCGAAATGGTTTATTAAACTTATTGGAGGGAATTTTTTGTCAGAAACAGAAACTTTTGGATTAGTACACGAAACAAATGCAAAAGTCAAAAAGAAAAAAAGAAAGATTTTTCTCATAATAATTCCACATTAGTCAAAGATGGTTTTTATTCAATAAAGTCTATCAGTACACATTGGCTTTTCTTACTATGGTTTACAACGTTCACATTGGGCATAACGGTCGCGGGTAAGAAATGTAATGGATTGCGGCGATGTGCCTGTATCCCACGATACAAAACCTGATGCGGGATGAAAAGCTTGATAACCCACTGAAACCGCTATATTTTATTCCCGTTGTTGTAACCGGTTTAGTCAGGTCTATGTATATAACATTGGTTTTATTCATCTGATTTAGTGAACCTTAATTATAACCTCACCGGTTTCCAAACCGTCAGCCTCGGCCTTAAGGGTAATGGTACCTCTTTTCTTATCCTTTAATGGACGAAGAATAGCCAATGCGTTTCCTCTGAAAGTTTTGCATACTTCGCTATTGAAACTTTCCATATCGGTTGGGTTGGCATTTCCCGAACCTGCAATTTCACCATAGCCTGAAACCGTAAAAGTTACAGGAATAGAAGCATCGGGGATTACGTTGCCCTGTTCGTCGATTATTTCAACTTTGACATACGATAAATCGTTGCGGTTGGCCTTAATTACATTGCGGTCGGCAGTAAGTTTGACTTTTGCCGGAGATCCAGTAGTTTTTAGTTCTTTTGTGGAAACCTCATTACCATTTTCAATGGATATGGCTTTTAGCACACCGGCTTCATACGGCACTTTGAAGTTGGCAGTAATTCCTGTGCGGGTATCTATGGCTTGTTCGCCAATTACCTTTCCGTTCAATTCAAGACGCACAAGGGGGCTCTTGGAGAAGACCCTTACATCCATTAATTTGCCTTCGTTGCCATTCCAGTTCCAACTTGGATATTCGTCGGGCCAGCCCCAATAACTGTAAGTTTCTACCATGCCTTCGGGAATTGGCGTATGCACCATCATTTCAATCTTGCTGTTATTCCAAACCACATCGCGGTAGTACGATTGCGGCTTTTTATTTCCACACAGGTCAATATCGCCACTATAATTGTTGAACCATGGCCAGGGTTGAAGACCCACGCGAGGTCCTGGTTTTTCGGCAATTTTTGCAACGCCACAACCCGTTTCACCTAAGTGATCCATGCCAGTCCACACGAAATCGCCGATTACATAAGAATGTTTTTCAACCCCCTGCCAAAAAGCATAAGCTTCGGGAGCGTACGATTCGGTACTTACAATTATCCTATCGGGATATTCAGCATGATCGGATTCGAAAGCTTTTTGCAGATAATTATAACCTGCCACATCCAGGTCGGTAAATACAGGAGCCGCAGTTTCCCATTTCCGTCCCCAGTGATCCCAAAATTCACACACACCCTCGGTTACAGGTCTTGTTGAGTCCAGCCTGTGTGCTTCAGCTACCAGTTCTTTCCGGATGGCATATCCAATAGAATCGGCCCGTTCATTGAGTTCATTGCCGATACTCCAGAAAATTACTGAAGGATGGTTTCTGTCGCGGTAAATCATCGATTTAAGATCTTTTTTCCACCATTCCCTAAAATATAAACTGTAATCCTGAGGATTCTTAGGACGTACCCATTGATCAAATGCTTCGTCCATAACAACTACGCCAAGACGGTCGCAGGCATCAAGGAATTGTTTCGAAGGTGGGTTATGGCTGGCGCGGATTGAATTGAAACCGTTCGCCTTCATCAGTTCAACACGGCGTTCTTCAGCACGGTCGATGGTGGCAGAGCCCAGAAAACCATTGTCGTGGTGGAGGTTTCCACCTTTCAGCTCCAAAGGTTTCCCATTTAGTGTAAATCCTGTTTTTGCATCAAAATGAAGGGTGCGGATTCCAAATGTTGTTAGAGTTTGGTCGGTAACCTTCCCATTAGAAAGAACGCTAATTTCAGCTGTATAAAGGTTGGGGTCTTCAGTTGACCACAGTTTGGCTTGCGATACGTTGATATGTTGCGTAATATCTGTGGTTCCTGGTTTAATGTTTTTAACCGGGGTTTCCGAAGTGGTTGAGACCTTACCATTACCTTCAATGATGCGGATTTGCAATTTCACATCGGTACCATTGGGCGTACTAT
>CAYVBH010000430.1:1844-2590 GCA_964449015.1 uncultured Bacteroidales bacterium | reverse complement strand
CTTGCACCCATTAAGAACCTTCTTGAAAGGGAGTTCAGCCCGCTAAAGAATATAGCCGTTGAGACGGTCAATGGAGAACCAGCAATAAAAAGCCCGTATGTGGATGTGTTCAGAAGATTATTTGAAGTACAGATTGATTATAAGAACTTTATTCTTTACAAGATGAGAAAGTAAGGTTTTTAGAAGGTACTTCAACTTCCCTGTTCGGTTTATTAAATTGAGATCAATTTCGTTTCACGATATTATGCTGCACAAAAACAGGAGGAAAAATTATGTCAATAATAATGGAAAAGAAAGAAGCCATCAAGCTCATCGATCGTATGCCCCCAGAGGCTACATGGGATGATCTGATGCATGAAATATATGTACGGGAGGTTATTGAACGAGGATTGGCAGACAGCAAGGCTGGCCGTACGAAAGATGTCAAGGAAATCCGTGCTAAATATGGTTTACAGGAATGAAAGTCTACTGGACAGATACAGCAGAGGAACATCTTGATGCTATCCACGATTATATTGCTTTGGATTTTCCTGTATGTACTGCATTTTTCATTAAGAGAACGTTAACCACATTTCCATCCTCCTTAGTAGAGCTACTGCGGACACCGTCGGCCATAACCTATGGCGTCGGAAGAGGACTGGCAAGCGATCAGCCATTAGCGTTCAGCTTCCTGTCTCGCCATCTCGTCGTCGGGGTGTAGCTTTATCGAAGACCGAAGCCTTGGGCGGTGGCGGATCAGCAAAAGG
>CAYVBH010000430.1:0-1834 GCA_964449015.1 uncultured Bacteroidales bacterium | reverse complement strand
AAACCAAAGAGTTAGCTGATCCCGCCCGGGGCGGGACTGAACGCTCCATCCAGAATTTGTCTCTTTCTGGATGGACACGAGTTAAGCAACAAAGAGGTTGGAGAATATTTTGGAGGATTAAGTTGTTCTGCTTTAGTAAAGATAAAAGAGAGGTTTTTAAATAAATTGAATAAAGACCGGGCATTAAGTAAAAGAGTAGACAGAATCAAGCAAAATATGTCCAATGACAGGGGCTGCGCCCGGTCTTTTCGCATCCTCTTCACCTCTGACACTCCTACTGCTCAGAAAGCTTTATATAAAAATTATTCCTGATATCACCTATAACCCAGTATCCATAGGAACTAAACTGTTACGCTTTACCAATATTTTGTGCTGGCTTTCCTTTTGACAACCTATCGTAATCCTCGTATACTAAAACGAAAAAATAAGTTCCTATTGTTTCTGAAAAACATTGTCTAATTAGCGGCTGTAATTTAATGGCATATGAATTCCGAAGGAATGATTACAGGCCGCTTCGGTGTGCAGGAGGCTTATGATCTGGTATTGCTTTTGCGGTAGGGTGTATTACCAAAATCAGTCAGGATAATTAAGGAGGAAACAGTTTAACCTAAATGATTTTATCCTCGAAGTTTGATTTGTTTATATTTTTGGAACAACCCCGCATCCGATTTATTGTGCCCTCGGTGATATATGAAAATAGTTAGAACCAACATACTTGAACAAGAGGGTTAGGAGTTAGTGTCTGTGACTAGAAACATTCTGCTTCCAATATTTGCATTGTTGAATTCTATTGCATGCGGTGTATTTATCAGTTACCTAAAGGGCTGTAGAAGGAAGCTGGGAAAATATCATCGATATGACTATCTTATAGGAATATTAGAGAGTTGGGTTGCAATAGGAATATTCTATTCGCTTTTCCCAATCATTTTTCAGACAACCTCCAATCTTCCGTTTAAAATAAAGTTATTAATTCTGATTTTGGGATTGATAGGGTGGATCTGGGCAAGCCTAAATAAAACAAGTTTTATTCCGTTTCATGAATTCTACCATGGCAATGATGATATTTTTAGTGAATGGATTGGGATAATCTCATTATTTTTTGTAGCAATAATGCTCATTCATACATTCGACGATATGAATTTAAGAAACCGTATCATGCCAGTCGCTGGAACAATCTGCTTATCCTTTGTTTGTAGATATATGATAGGTTTAATTAAAAAATTCCTTTATCTGAATCCTGGTAATAAGATTGATTCCTCGCATAAAGTTATCTGGCGTTATGGGCTTGAGAGCAGTACTGGAGTTGCTACAGAAAAACAGGTTTATGAACATTATCATGGGCAATTTAGTTGGGGAAAGAGGCATTCCGTATCTCTCATCTTCATTAGTGTTATTTCATTAGCTCTATCTATTGCATTGCCACTGGCGTTGCTTAATACAGTGAACTGGTTCGCTTTTGTTGTATCTACTATTGCTTCCTTTATTATTATCTTTGGCGTTTGGTAAGATGCATGAAGGGGGACAATCCTATAATCTCCTGTCAAGGTAAAAAAATAAAACACGTGAATCCAGTTAGTTGGGAAGGGCCTATTTTTTAGGAGAAGAATGGGGACAGCCATGATTTTATGCTTTTCGGTGACTTGAGGGACTGTGAGGGACGACGGGAAAATTCAAAAAACTTCTGTAAACAAGTAATACCAAGACTGTTGAAGGTCTAACTCTTTGACCGCTTTACTTTTAATGAAGTGGTTGAAAGAAAAATCAGATATCAAATTCCTAATAGTGGTCATCATTCTTTTGGAAAACTTACCCCCTCCCTGATCCCTCCGACCAT
>CAYVBH010000429.1:0-2593 GCA_964449015.1 uncultured Bacteroidales bacterium | reverse complement strand
GCTGGCTTCCGGTGATAAACCATACCTGCAATTTTATAAGATCTATCATAAATTTATATTTAGTAATTGTTTCAAATAAATCAATCGTTATCATCTTTTGGTCTTTGGCTTTTGGCTTTTGGCTTTTGGCTATTGGCTATTGGCTTTTAGTCTATTGCTGCCCGTAATACGATCCCGGGCCATGTTTTCTTTCATAGTGTTTCCGGATCAGTGACTCTTTGAGTCGTGGTGCACCCGGTTTGATTCTTTCAGTCAGAAAGGCCATTTTTGCCACTTCTTCGAGCACGGCGCTGTTGTATACCGCCTTTTCTGCTGTTTTGCCCCACGTAAAAGGACCGTGACTTCCTACCAGGATCATCTCCACTTCCTCGTATTTCAGACCCTTCCATTTCATGTAATTGATGATCTGGTTGCCGGTTTCAAATTCATAATTACCTTGGATCATATTGTCTTCCATTGCCGGCGCACAGGGTATGTCTGCGGTAAGATGATCGGCGTGCGTGGTACCGTAAATGGGAATATCTCTCAGGCTCTGTGCCCAGCTTGTAGCGAAAGTGGAATGGGTATGGACAACAGCTCCGACGCCAACCCAATTATCATACAACACGGCGTGTGTCAGCGTGTCGGAAGAAGGCCGCATTTTACCGTCTATCGTTTTACCTTTGAAATCAACAATTACCATTGAATCGGGAGTCAAGGTTTCATAAGGTACACCACTGGGTTTGATGGCGAAAACTCCTAAATTCCGATCGGCCACACTCACATTGCCAAAAGTGAACAAAACAAGGCCGAGCTTTGGAAGCCGCATATTGGCTTCAAAAGCTGCCCGCCTGAGTTCGTTATATTTTTCCATGGTTAACCTTGATTGGAGTAATTTTCAACAAAATTACCTGCCTGGCTATATAATTGATACAGTTTATTGTAGGCTTCAGCATTTGCTTTCACCGGCTTGTATTCAGTTTCGTACCCATTGCCCATGGCTTTCTGCGCATCAAGAACCGTAGGATAAAGGCCTGCAACGGTTGCTGCAGCCATGGCGGTACCCAATGCACAGGCCTGCTCACTCTTAGCCACCAATATGGGCATATTCAGCACATCAGCAACAACCTGCATTACAAAGGGCGATTTCTTGGCTACGCCACCCAGGGCAACAATGCCGTCGATCCGTACGCCTTCGCTGATGAAGCGGTCAACGATTTTCTTGGCACCAAAGGCAGTAGCTTCAACAAGAGCCCTGAAGATACGCGGGGCATCTGATCCCAGGTTGAGTCCGAATATTGCTCCTTTCAGCAGCTGGTTGGCATCGGGTGTACGACGGCCGTTCATCCAGTCGAGTGCCACAATACCTGATTCGCCAATGGGAATTTCAGCAGCCTGTTTGGAAAGTACAGGAATGATGCGGTCGGCTATTTCCTGCATCAGTTTATCTTTGGTTGGCTGATCAATCAATTTTGATTTTGACAGAATTTCTTCAGCCGGCCAGAGCAAAAGGTTTTTGAACCAGGCATAGATATCTCCGAAAGCCGATTGACCTGCTTCAAGTCCCATCATCCCGGGGATGATGGATCCGTCTACCTGTCCGCAAATGCCTTTCACCAACTTATCGCCAACTTCCTTCATGGGAGCAATCAACATATCGCAGGTAGAAGTTCCCATTACCTTGCTCAGGTAATAGGGTTTGATTTCTCCCCCCACGGCACCCAGGTGTGCATCAAAAGCTCCGGCACCAACAGCAACAGTTTCTTTCAGTCCGAGACGTTTTGCCCATTCCGAAGTCAGGTTTCCCACCTTCACTTCACAGGTATAGGTGTCTTTAAACAAACGGCTACGCACCCCCTTAAGCAGCGGATCCAATTTAACCAGGAATTCCTCGGCGGGCAGACCGTCGAAATCAGGGTGCCACATGGCTTTGTGCCCGGCAGCACACCTGCTGCGCTTCATGGTTAACGGATTGATCTGCCCTGTTAAAACTGCAGGGATCCAGTCGCAATGCTCAACCCACGAATAAGCAGCAGCCCTTACTTTTTCGTCTTCACGAATTACGTGCAGTACCTTTGCCCAGAACCATTCCGAGGAATAGATACCGCCTTCAAATTTCGTATAGTCGATGCCGCCCCAGGTACGTGAAAGCTGGTTGATCTCATCGGCCTCCTGAGTGGCCGTGTGGTCTTTCCAAAGCACGAACATGGCATTCGGATTATTCTCAAAACCAGCAGTAAGCGAAAGGGGAGTTCCGTTTTTATCCACTGCTACCGGGGTAGATCCGGTGGTATCCACCGAAATAGCTACCACATTTTCAGCTACTCCGGCCGGTGATTTGGCAAGCGCATTCCTGATGGTACTTTCCAGTCCCTCCAGGTAATCCAACGGATGTTGTCTGAACTGATTCTGGGAAGGATTACAATATTTTCCTTCTTTCCACCGGGGATAATAAAATATGTCACTTGCTATCTCCTTGCCATTGGTGGCATCCACTATAAGTGAACGCACCGAATCAGTTCCATAATCAACTCCTATTACAAATTTCGACATGATTGCTGTTTTTTATCTGTTAGTTAATTTTTACCAGAAATAAATATAGAATGCAACACAA
>CAYVBH010000428.1:0-2600 GCA_964449015.1 uncultured Bacteroidales bacterium | reverse complement strand
GCGTTATTGATCCATGAAACTACTCATCTGTCGCAGCAGGAAAAATATGGTTTTATCTGGTATGTGAAATATGCCTTGTCAAAAAAATTCAGATTGGAACAGGAAATAGAAGGTTTTGGAAACGAAATAAAGTTCATAATCAAAGGATATCCTGATATGAAAAAAGAGCTGTTGTTCCGTTATGCTGAGCATTTAAGCGGGAAAACATATCTTTTTATGACGAATTCCGCCAGAGCGATCTCCATGCTGGAGGAATACATAAGTAAATGAAAATATTTTTAAATGAAGGATATACAGAAAATTATGCTCTTTCTGCGGGGAACTTAACCTGCATGATTTAGGTAGTTGCAATTTGCAAGTAAGATTGATATGAACACCTGGATTTGAAAATTCAATCGGGGGAATTGAATTTATGAACAGGGTTACAAATGATCTGCTTGATGAAATTGTGTTCAAGATTTTCAAAGAGGTCCACAGGCTGGAAAACCTTGACATGGAGAGGTTCGGTCTTTCATGGCGCGACATACATACTCTCAAGTTCCTGTTGAAGCATTCGCCCTCAAGGGTGAGCGATCTTGCGAATGAATTGAACATGCCGCTTTTCGCTGTTTCAAGGCTCCTTACGGCCATGTCGGAAAAAGGTCTTGTTGCCAAAGCAAAAGACGATATTGACAAACGGAATACGCACTTGAGCCTGACGCCTGAAGGAGCAAAAATCATAAAGCAGGTGCAGGCCCATCATTATCATATATTTTCATCATATTTCGAACTTATGAACGAAAACGATGCTTCGACAATGCTTTCCTCTATGGGGAATGTGGGCAAACTGCTTGAGACTATCAGTTCGAAGAAAACGCCTGATGCGTCTGTTTCTCACAAGAAGGAACCCGGTGCCATCGAGGTTGTATTCTAAGAGATCAAGGCAAGATGATGATTTTGAAGACCCTGCCGTAACAAACGGCAGGGTCGTTTGATTATATTACTTGCTGAAGCTGTCTATTATCTCACCGTCTACATTTACAGCTCTTCCACTCAAGTGTTCACCGTCAACGTCAATGATCATGAAGTGATGCTGCGACTCGATGATTTCAAGCTGAGGCCAGTCTATCCATGCCTCGGTATCAAGACCTCCTCCGCCTCCACCTGTTACAACATAATAGGTGAAATGTTCACCGTCCTGGGGCCATCTGCCGCGTTCGTATGCATGTGTGTGTCCGCTGAATACGATATCAACGCCTGATTCCTCAATAGCCGGGACCAGGAAGTCCCTTGTGAGCTGGTCACCGTCATAATAATGGCCGTTCCAGAGTTCCGTATAGGGAGGATAATGGAAGAAAACGAATTTATGTTCGGCATTCTTGAAAGTATCCGATTTGACGGTATTGAGAAACCACAAGTGCTGGGGGCCGTATGGGAAGAATATGACAGAATCCAGTACAACAAAGATGCTGTTTCCATAAGTAAAGGAAAACCAGTGGTCATTGCCCGGCTGTGAAAAATATTTATAGAAGTAAGGCGATTCGCTTTCATGATTGCCAATTGCGGAGAATACAGGGATCCTTTTGCGAAAATCTTTCATTGGTCCGAAATGTTTCAGGTCCCATTCGGGAAGCTCCCATCCATCTGATACCAGGTCGCCTGCACCGACTGCTATGTCGGGATTATAATCTTCCATCAAGTCGACAAGCTTACTGAAAATTTCAGGATTATCCTGAGAGTCGCCCCAGACTGTAAAGCTGAAAGGAGAATCAATGTTCGGTGCGGTTCTGAAAGTTGACGTGGGGCCTGGCATATCAACCCATTTTTTAAACAGGCTGGATTTTACTTTATTGATTATCTGATAATCATAATAAGTTTCTGTCGATAAATTTTTAAGCCTTATTGAGTGAAAGGTCTTAGGTATTTCCTCGACAATCGTAAAAGGAACTGCCTGTGCAGAGCCGGATACGGTATAATTGACAGCGCCGAGGCAGGCCGATGTCGTTTCCCAGCAGATGGTCATGCCGTCTGTGGCTACATTCTGAAGGTATGGACCTTTTGAAATTGCAACTTCAGGACAGCCGCTCAGGAATAGAACTGCAACTGATAAGAACACAGACAGAATCAGATTCTTTCTACCACATTCAAGATGTCTCATTTTATTTCTCCTCATATGCAATTATATTCTTCAGGGGATTAGCAGATTGATATTTTTTTTTAAAGCATAAATTTTCTGTTCGATAGTGTCTGTCAAGTCACGGGTTTTGAATGACTGAGCTATGTGCTATTAAGTTAAATCATTAATTATATGATAAAGGAGTGAGCATGAAGGTTGTTGCAATCAACGGAAGCCCAAGAAAAAACGGCAATACGGGAATATTGATCGGACATGTTTTCAAAGAGCTTGAGAAAGCCGGCATTCAGACGGAGATGATTCAGCTTTCAGGCGTTAAAATCAGAGGCTGTGCAGCATGCTTTAAATGCGGCGAGAACCTGGACAGAAGATGTGCCGTGAAAGATGATCCTTTAAACGGTTATATTGAGAAGATGCTCGATGCCGACGGGATAATACTGGCCTCGCCTACTTACTTCACTGATGTGACGGCAGAGATGAAGGCCCT
>CAYVBH010000427.1:0-2616 GCA_964449015.1 uncultured Bacteroidales bacterium | reverse complement strand
TTGCCAGAAACGAAAAAATGAAAGCCGAATCATTTTCCAGGGATACGGCTTTAATTAACTCCACCAATTTACTGGCTATAGAATTACTGAAGCGAAGGCAAATAGACAGCACACTAACTATTATTAACAGAAACCTGGAACATTCCATACGCATCGGCTATACCGAGGGTACGGGATTTGGATACTGGTATGCAGGAGTGGTTCAGTTTTACAAGTACCGGTATGACTCTGCCCTTTATCTGCATCAGAAAGCCTACAAGATATATGAAGAAGCAGGTAACAAGGAAAGTATGGGATTTGTATTATACAGTATGATGTATGATTACAGCCTGAAAAATGAAATGATGCAGGTGCTGGAATCAGGTGAAAAAGCCAGGAAATTGTTTGAAGAAAGTGGAAATTATGAATGGATTTATGATTGTGTGGAAGCCTTATTATATGCCCACCGGCATCTTCATCATACAAAAGAAGTCGACTCTTTGTTGATTGAACTTGTTCAGATAGCTGAGAATACGGGGAATAAAAAGAAGATTGCCAATAGCTATTTCAACCTGGGAAGTTATTACATTGACCAGGCCTATCTCAACCTGGCAATTGAAGCCCTCTTTAAATCCTTAGGAATGGCTGAAGAGTCAGGCGATTCAATAGAGATGGCCAATGCGCTGGGCTGTATTGGACTTGCCTATCTGCACATGAAAGATCACAAAAATGCAATCGAATATTATCTCAGGCAGGAAAAAATTCTTAAAAACAAGGTAAATCAATATGAATTAAGTGTGACCTATTCCAACCTGGGAGAGACTTATAATGCTTTGGGTGACTATAAAAAAGGCTTGCTGTATCATCTGAAAACGCTGGAAATGAGAAAAAATATGAATTTTCAGATGGCTATTAGCAATTCCCTGCATCATATCGGATACACTTATTACTTAATGAAGGACAGTCTTGACAAAGCACTGGAATACATTAGTCAATCTCTCGATATCGATCAGAAAATCGGGAATTTTGATGGGATTGCAAAAAATTACATGCTGAAAGGAAAGATATATGCCGCAATCGATAATGACTCAAAGGGCATACAATATCTTGAAAAAAGTATTGAACTGGCCCGGAAATATGAAGACCCTCATGTTACAAGGGAAGCTTCAGAAGCATTAGTCGCTTTATATTCGGGTAAAAAGCAATTTGAAAAGGCTTTTGCCAACCTGATCATTAATAATCAGGTAACTGACAGCCTCGAAAGCGGAGATAACATAAAAAGGATCACTCAACTGGAAATGCAACATGCTTTTGAACAAAAGCAACATGCCACTGAGGTCATCCATCTGCAGGAAAAAATCAGATATGAGGCAACCATTAAGAGAAACAGGCTGATCACGACTTTTTCGATTCACTTTGCAGTGTTGATTGCTTTGTTTGTTGTCATTCTTTACCACAGTTACCGCAAATCAAAAAAAGCTGAAAAAGAAAAGGAAGCACTACTCAAAGAAATGCACCACAGGGTAAAAAACAACCTTATGGTAATCAGCAGCCTGCTCAATCTTCAGTCAGGGTCAATTGCAGATGATTCCACTCGTGCAGCGGTAAAGGAAAGTCAGTGCCGGGTAAAATCCATGGCATTGATACATCAGCAATTGTATCAGTCGGACAGGTTTACCAGTATTGATTTCCCAAAATATCTGGAAGAACTTTTTTCTTCACTCCACAGCGTGTATAGCAAACCCGGCAGTAATATTCAATACATCATCAGAGCGGAAGACATTAAGCTGGATATCGACACAGCAATTCCGCTTGGGCTTATCACCAACGAACTGGCAACAAATGCTTATAAATATGCATTTACGGAAAGTTCCCATGGTTTGGTAGAAATTGACTTTAGAAGAACATCCAACAACAAGGTTCTTCTTCAAATTCGCGACAACGGGAAGGGTATTCCTGAAGGATTTGATTTGGAGAACTCGTCGACACTGGGCTTAAATCTTGTCAAAATGTTGGTCAAACAGATAAAGGCAAAAATATCCATGAATACCAATAATGGTATGGAGTTTAAAGTTATTGTAGGAGATCACTTGTAATATAGCATATTAATAAGTAACTTTATTACGTTAGCTGTTGGCTCTTGATTCTTAACCTTTTCATGATTAGCAAAGTATGAGCAAAATTAAAACCCTCATTGTTGAGGATGAATTGATTATAGCTGAAGACATGAAAGGAATGCTTCTTGAAATGGAGCATGAAGTAGTTGGAATTGCAAGTGATTGCGATGAGGCTGAAGAAATTATTGCCCGAAATATCCCTGATCTGGCTCTGATAGATATTCACCTTCGCGGTGATGATGACGGAATTTCACTTGCCCAGTTTATCCGCAGAAAATACGATATCCCCATCGTTTTCATCACTTCTTATTCAGACAAAAATACTGTTGAAAGAGCAAAACAGGTAATGCCCGAAGGTTACCTGGTAAAGCCATTTGAAAAAGAAGACCTGTACACATCTGTTGAAATTGCCCTATGCAATTATATCAGGAAACAACAACCCGAAACAATAAATCCCAAAGAAGAAGCAGATAACCTGGTTATTAAGGACAGCATATTTATACGCAAAGATTATATGCTC
>CAYVBH010000426.1:0-2630 GCA_964449015.1 uncultured Bacteroidales bacterium | reverse complement strand
ACATCGAAATGATAATTGTCGATCTTTTCAGGCAGCTCAGCTGCCAGATCGGCCAGTTTCAGATCGTGCGTGGCCACTACTGACACCGTTTCATAACCGATCAGCTGCCGGATCAGAGCCACTGATCCAATGTACCGGTCGTTGGAATTGGTTCCCCGCAATATCTCGTCAAGCAGCAGAAAAAGCCGTTTGTTGTGTTCGGCTTCTTTAATAATGGCTGCCAGGCGTTTTAATTCGGCATAAAACGAGGAGGTATTGTCTTCGAGCGAATCGGATATCCGCATGCTTGAGTAAACCTGCGCATGTGAAACGGTGAACGCGACAGCGCATACCGGGGATCCGGCCAGAGCCAGCAAGGTATTCACCCCGCAGGTACGCAAAAAAGTGCTTTTACCCGACATGTTAGAGCCGGTCACCAGCACTGTTTTTCCACCTGAACTAATAGCAATGGAGTTGCAAACCCTGCGTTCTTCAGGAATAAGCGGATGGCCCATATCCTTTGCTACCAATACAAAGTATTCGTGAATCACCTTGGGCATCGGCCATTCCGGATTGTTGAAAGCCATATTGGCAAAACACGACAATACTTCAAACTCGGCCATGGCCGAAAACCATTGCTCCAGTTGACCTTCATGGCTTCTTTTCCATTTTTCCAGCGCCAGGCAGCAATGAATATCCCAAAAGAGAAAAAGATTCAAAGGCACGGCAACCATCACATTGAACCGTGTGTCGAGCCGGCTCACCATTTTTGACAACCTGTTGATCTGCAAGGAAACAGGAGTATCGCTTATAAATACCTGCTGTAGTTCTTTCAGTTTATCCACATCAAAGGTTTCATCTTCAATCAGTTTGATAGTGGCTGCATATGTCTGTAGCAGCTCTGACGACCTGCCCACCTGTTCATGCAACCGGCTGATTTTTTGCCCCTGGCTGAAATAGAAGAAAAAGTTGATGGAAAAAACAGGTATCAGCACTCCGGCAGGCAGGCTGAACAGAATGGTTACCACGGCCAGCACAATGGTCAGGGTACTTAATCCGATAACCACAGCCCTTAACCGGGTTCTTTTCAGAAAAAAATCTGCACTTTTTATCCAGTTTAAAAGACTTTGCGGATCGCTACCTGCTTTTGTATTCAGATATCCCAGGGTAATCAATTTCTGACGCCAGTCGATTCTCGGTTTGAGTTCTGCAATGGCCGCCTGCCTACTGGTGATCTCATCTAAATCTGCCGGAAACCTGAGCCATTCAGAAAGCTTATCGGCCGCAGGTTTGCTTGTGGTGCGGTTGAGGTACTGAAACAACGAAGCATGCCCGAACAGATCCAGGTCATAGGAATTCGGATGTTCGCGGTCAATGTACTCCGATCCGTCAGGATATTCGTAAAATTTTCCTTTTAAACATTCTCCTTCGAGGTAATTGATGGTCTCCAGATGGCGGGAGTATATCCTTGATTTCTCTGTTTTGTTATAATATTTAATCAGCCAGCCAAATAAAAAAATGCCGGCTGTCAGCATGGTGTAAGCGAGGACATGGTTGATAGTATACAGCGCAAAAAAAAGCCCGATACTTCCGATGAAAGTAATCAATCGGGCAAGGGACAACCTGTTTTCTTTTTTTTGCAGGTGATCTGCCTGCAGTATGAATTCCTCAACTCTTGCCTTGTATTGTTCCTGTGGTGTCATGTTAATTCCTGAAAGTGGGGTATAAAGCTAAATATTTCTGATCAACTTTTATTAACAACGGTTGCATTCGGGGGATAAGTAATTATTTTTTACATTTGCCGGTTATCATTCATTCACATCAAAATAATGGAATACAATTTCAGCGATATCGAAAAGAAGTGGCAGCAATACTGGGAAGAAAACAAGACCTTTAAAACAGTAGAAGACTACAGCAAAAAAAAGTATTATATCCTCGATATGTTCCCCTATCCTTCGGGTAGTGGTTTGCATGTGGGGCACCCCGAAGGTTATACGGCAACCGACATCATGAGCCGCTACAAGCGGATGAAGGGGTTCAATGTGCTGCACCCGATGGGTTGGGATTCATTTGGTCTGCCTGCCGAGCAATATGCCATTCAAACCGGGACACATCCACGGATCACAACGCAAAAAAACTGCGATACCTTCAGGCGGCAGATTAAATCACTGGGCCTTGGATACGACTGGGATCGTGAGATCAGTACTTCCGACGCAGGTTATTACAAATGGACACAATGGATTTTCATCCGGCTTTACAATACCTGGTTTGACGAGGTTGCCCAAAAGGGTCGTCCCATAAGCGAACTCCCCATTCCAGCGGAAGTTTTGGCCAAAGGCGAAAAAGCCATAAGAGAGTATAAAGAAAGCAAAAGACTGGCTTATTATGACAATGCTCAGGTTTGGTGGTGCGAGCAATGCCGTATTGTATGCGCCAACGAGGAAGTGCTAACCGACGGATCGCATGAAAAATGCGGTAACCAGGTTATACGCAAGAACCTGAAACAATGGATGCTTCGTATTCCCTTATATGCCGAGCGACTGTTGCAAGGATTGGATGGTGTTGACTGGCCCGAGGGTGTAAAGGATATGCAGCGTAACTGGATCGGCAAATCCACCGGTGCCGAAGTTGATTTTGTAGTGGAAGGTCTC
>CAYVBH010000425.1:0-2683 GCA_964449015.1 uncultured Bacteroidales bacterium | reverse complement strand
AATTTGATGTAAATGATAAATTTGTTAAACGGCACAAAAATAGCAAATAAATTAATTCCGTAATCATATTTTTTCAATAATTTGGATTGTATGTAATTAAATCCTTGTTGATTGGCAGAAAATGCCCCGGAATTACTTTCGGAAATATTTGTTAAAATATAGATAATCAAAATAATAAGGGATATTTTTTTCTTGCTATGTTGTTCAAAAACTTGTTGAAAAATGGCAGGTATGTTAATAACTTATTTTATTGACTTTGAAACTGAAATCAAAATCCCGTTCCCGTAAATTAAGATAACTTCCTATTTTTGCCGGTCAGTAAATTGAAAATTCATGAATTATTCCGGGAAAGTCATTCGGCATATCTGTTTTAAGCAGTGGAGCAGAAAAAAATTTTCCTTGTTTGCCAGTCTTTCCAGGGTAGTTAAAATTGGGGTATTGTGCCTGGCTTATTCCCTTGTCAATAAAGCACCGTTGATGTTGGGACAGACGGAATCAACTGCTACAAAAAATGATCTTCATGAGATAGAGGAAGTTGAAGTTACGGGAAGGAGAAGTCAGTACGTTTTCTCGGCAGCATCACGCCTTGTTACCACTATTCAGCGCGAGGAAATTGAGAAATCGGGAATTCAGAGTATTGCAGAACTTCTGAAGTATGCAACCAATGTGGATATTCGTCAGCGTGGTGCCTCCGGAGTGCAGGCTGACGTGAACATAAGGGGTGGTTCCTATGACCACGCCCTCATACTGATAAACGGAGTCAGCATGAATGACCCGCAAACCGGACATTTTGGAATGGATATTCCTATTGATCCTGGTGCTGTTGAGAAGGTTGAGATTCTTGAGGGCTCAGCTGCAAGAATGTTGGGTACTGGTGCGTTTACAGGGGCAATTAATATCATCACCCGTCTTGGAAACATCTGCAGTTTAAATGCATCACAATCCATGGGAAGATATGGCTATAAACGACAGTATATTCATGCCGGTATTCCGGCAGGCCCATGGAGCAATTATGTGGTTTTCGGCAGATCAGAGTCTGAAGGATATGATTACAATACGGACTACCGCATGGAGAATTTGTATTACAGAGGAAGTCTTCAGAAAGAAAAATATTCGTTTGATTTTCAAGGAGGAATGCAATTGAAATCATTTGGTGCAGGCGGGTTTTATTCTCCCCGCTATCCTGATCAGTATGAGAAAACGGACCTGTTTTTCGGAAGTGTCAAATTTTCAACTGGTAATAAATGGAAAATCACTCCCCTGGTTCACTGGCGCCGAAAGAAGGATCACTTTATGTTATACCGTAATAACCCTGCATACTATGAAAATTTTCATCTGACCGATGCCATTGGCAGCCAGATCACTATTACATACAGCAAGAAGAACTATGCTGTTTGGACCGGTATTGACATCCGGTATGAGCAGATATACAGCAACAATATCGGCAAAGAGGTCATCCGGCCAAAACGGGTGAGGGGAACCGACAGCGCCTGGTATACCCGGTATTACGAGCGCACCAATTACAGGCTTTTCCATGAGGAAGACCTGCAGCTCGGAAAATTGAGTATTTCGGCCGGCATTATGGTTAACTGGAATTCCGAATTTGATGAACTCCCTAAGATCATTCCCGGAATGGATATCAGTTTCCATGTTTCTGAAAAACTGACTTTATTTTCAGGCATCAACAGAGCACTTCATTTGCCTACCTTTACCGACCTGTTTTATGTTGACCCGGTTAACCAGGGTAACCTCAATCTTGACCCAAATACAATGGTGTCGGTTGAAGGCGGCATGAAGTTTAACCGGGAAGATGTAAAGCTCACCTTAACCGGATTTTTCAATACGGGTAGGGGAATGACTGATTGGTTGTGGTCATACACGAGCAACAAATTTGGGCCGGTTAACCTTACCCGGCATAAAACATGGGGCTTCGCTTCCAATCTTTCTGTCTTCCCTGGCGGATGGCTTCAAAAGGCGGGTGTTGCCATGCTTTCTGTACACTATACTTACCTTGATACCCGAAAAGCACTTCCCGATTCGGTTTCTAAATATTACAATCTGAAGCACAAATTTTCAATGGTAATCAGACAGGATCTTACCAAATCACTTTCACTGTCATGGAATATCAGTTATCAGGACCGTCAAGGTGAAACAATAGGATATCAATCCGATGCAGGATACTTTTTAACAGACAACAAGCCTTTTTGGCTTATTGACGGCACAATAAACTACAATATCCGGAAACTGCATGTGTTTTTTGGGATATCGAATGTCCTCAATACCCGGTATATTGACACCGGATCAGTCGTACAACCTGGCCGTTGCTGGGAAGCGGGAATGGTTGTAAGGTTTGAGTAACAATTATGTGCTCAGCTGTTGAGTACCTGGTTATGTGTATGATTCAATATGCGAGACAGATACACACAGCCTGCTGATCAGCCCTCCACCTCTTCCTTAACTTTCTTGGTAGAGTGCGCCTTAATAACCCGCAGATTTCTGCCGGCTACATCTTTGCCATCAAGGGCATTAATGGCCTCCATGGCCTCTTTCTTGTCAGTCATTTCAACAAAACAATAGCCCTTTGATTTTCCGGTTCGCTTGTCGCGAATGAGTTTAACCGATTCAACGCTTCCCATAACTTCGAAGATGTTCCTGATGTCATCTTCACCTAAGGTGTAACTGA
>CAYVBH010000424.1:0-2693 GCA_964449015.1 uncultured Bacteroidales bacterium | reverse complement strand
GAATGGGGAAGAGCCACAAACCAAAATTCTGAATAGAGAACATCAATCCGTATGCAGTGCCCAGCTTTTTCTGATCGATGATCTTTGCCACAGCGGGCCACATGGCTGCCGGAATCAGAGAGAAGGAGATACCCAATAAAGCCATGGGAACAACCGGGTTGATCTGGGTGAAAGTCAACATGAGGTGGGCAAAAATCAGCAACAGCGAACTATAGATCATCATGGAAGCACTTTTTCCCTTATTATCAGCAAACCAACCAAACAGCGGTGTGAAAAACACAGTAAAAAAGATAGGAACGGAAGTCAGTTTACCTGCGGCTGCTGTGGTAAGCTCAAATTTATTGTGGAGCATATCCGTGGCATATTTCAGAAAGGGAAAGAACGCTGAATAGAAGGTCACACAAAGCAGGGTAATATATATAAATGAAGGTATGCGAATAATCTTCAGCACATCGGATATTCTGAACTTTTCTGATTCATCGGTGTGGTGATCATAGCTGATTTGCCTGTCTAACCGAAGGTCAACCAGACTGTACACAAGGAAGAACAAAAATGACACAGATAACAGGCATGCCGACAAGAATATGGGACGATACCAGTAATCGGGTGTACTCAGGTCTGATGAAAAATAAAACGCAAAAGCCTGACCTATACGGGCAACAGCAAGGTTCAATCCCAGTGCTAGTGCCAGTTCTTTACCTTTGAACCATTTGACCACCAAAGTGGTAATCACAACAATACTGGTTTCAGCTCCAAGACCAAACAAGAAGTAGCCAAACGTCATCAGCTTAAACTCAGGAGTATAGGCAGTCAGGAATGAACTCATGAATGCGTATCCAAATCCACCGTTTCGGAATATATCGGACGCACCATAATAAGTAAACACTGCGCCCAGGGCCATGAAGAAAGTAAATCCGATACCGGTGAAGCGGATTCCCAGTTTATCAAGCAGTATACCTCCGATAACGGCCATGAACAGAAAGACATTGGAAATGGAATAAGTCGATTGGAGAAACCCGTATTGCTGATTGGTAAAACCCAGGACGGTTTGCAATTTGTCTTTTAACGGCGAAAGAGCATCATAAAAGAAATAATTGGATGCCATGATGAAACTAACCAATGCCAGAATCCCCCAGCGAACAGTGGCTTTATCTTTGAGTGTTCTATGTAAATCCATTTTGTAAAAGATTTTGAGATTCAAATATAAACCTTTTATCGAAAGAGCTTGCGATCATGGCAATAATGCAAAAATATGTTTACTTTTTTCAGATTTATTTACATCTTTGCAAACTTTTAATTGTTTTCCATTTATACTTAAATATTTAAGCATTAATATCAAATGAAAGAATCAGTTGCAATTTTATGCGCTGGTGGACCGGCACCAGGAATTAATACAGTTATAGCATCAGTAGCCAAGGTATTTTTGAATGCCGGTTACGATGTACTGGGCGTTCAGGAAGGCTATAAGACCCTCTTTACAGACACTCCGCGTTTCGACCATCTTGATTTCAATTTTGCTGACAGCATTTTCAGTCGCGGTGGATCAGCTTTAAAAATGAGCCGCTACAAACCGAAGGATGAGGAGTTTAAAACCGATTTCTTTATCAACAACAATGTCAAGCTGTTGGTTACCATTGGAGGCGATGATACTGCTTCAACCGCTAACAGGATCAGTAAATTCCTGGCTGCCAACAAGGTGAAGATTTCAAACATTCATGTTCCCAAAACCATCGACAACGACCTGCCTCTGCCCGAGGGCTCACCCACTTTCGGATACCACACTGCCAAGGAAGAAGGTGTAAGGATAGGTACAACGCTTTATGAAGATGCCCGCACCAGCGGTAACTGGTTTGTAGTATCGGCAATGGGCCGTGAAGCCGGACACCTGGCATTTGGTATTGGAACTGCCTGTCATTATCCCATGATCATCATTCCTGAGATTTTCAACAAGTCGAAGATCACATTTGATGCAATCACAAGAATGATCATTTCATCTATGGTAAAACGCCGGATGCTGGGCATTGAATATGGCGTAGCAATTGTTTCCGAAGGTGTATTCCACTTCATGAGTGATGAAGAAATTGAAGGCACCGGGATCAATTTTACCTATGACGAACACGGTCACCCGGAATTGGGCAATGTCAGCAAAGCCCACATTTTCAATATGCTGGTGCAGCGGAAATTGAAGAAACTCAATCTCTCCGTAAGAAGCAGACCGAATGAAATTGGCTATGAACTTCGTTGTATAAGGCCTATTGCCTATGACCTGACCTATGCAACCATTCTTGGAACCGGTGTCATGAAGCTTTTCCAGGAAGGAATATCCGGATGCATGGTTACCCAAACACCTGCCGGAGACATTGTGCCGCTGTACCTGAAAGATGTTGAGGATGCCAACGGGAAAGTAAAACCCAGGCTGGTTAATATGGCCTCTGAAAAGGTGAAACTGGTTTTTGAAAACAACCTGCATTATATCACCAAAAACGATTACAAGGCAGCCAAGAAGTATCTTGCCGATCCGGAAGAATACGATTTCAAGAAAATACTCAACTGGTAATACAAAAAGCAGGGCTCAATGCCCTGCTTTTTTTTTGGAAAAATTATCTACCTTTACTGGTAATGAAATTCTTAAACCTTATAATAGTTTTCTCATGGTAAGTACTACTAAGAAGAAAGGTTCTATAGCGATCCTT
>CAYVBH010000423.1:0-2715 GCA_964449015.1 uncultured Bacteroidales bacterium | reverse complement strand
GGCCGGTCATGGCATTCCTGCTTTTTTACCTGGCCAGCGGTCCTGCACTCTTCGTGTTTGCCCTTTCAACTGCCCTGATTATCCTGCACTCCCGAAAATCGAAAACAGAGGTACTGTGGGTCCCTGTTTTTCTCCTGTTCGCCGGATTCCTCCCTTATCTAGGATATCAGTTCCTGTTTCCGGTAACGTGGGGCGATGTGTATAAGGTTGTTGTGGTAAAACATCCTGAATTGCTGGCCTATACAACCTTTTACCAGCTATACATCTATTATTTGCTTCTGCCGGTCCTGTTGTTTATTTTTTGTTTTCTGGTAAGGAACCGGGAGAAAATAACGGAAATTAAACCGGAGTCTAAACATATCAAAGGGAAAACGGCACCAAAGGTTTCTTTTTTCAAAACAACGATGGGTGTTTTTGCCCTTCAAATGGTCGCCCTGCTGACAGCCGGCTATTTTTTGTTCACCAAATCATACGACCCTGCAAAAAAAGAACTGCTTCGAGTCGAGTACCATGCAGAAAACGGACAATGGGAGGAGGTGCTGAAAACCGCTGAAGGAATTACAACGTATGATTTCAGGGTAAATTTTCAGGTCAACAGGGCATATGCGCACCTTGGGCAACTTCCCGAAAGGTTGTTTAGCTATCCGCAGGTATTGGGAGTGTATGGCTTGTTCTATGACAAATCCCATATCAATGGCAGTCTGACCATGCCGACCAGTGATCTCTATTTTGACCTGGGATTGATGAGTGAGTCGCTGCATTGGGCATACGAAGCCCAAACCCTGATGCCCAACAGTCCAAGGATTTTGAAGCGCCTGGTCATGGTCAGCCTCGTAAACCGCAAGTACCAACAGGCAGAAGAGTTCTTGAAGGTTCTGGACCGCAATATGCTCTATCATGACTGGGTAGCCAAATACCGGGCTTATGTCGCTGATACCACGCTGGCTTCGAACGATCAGCTGATAGCGGAAAAAAGAGGTTTTAACCCGGTAAGCGAATTCGTCCACCTGGATCCGTTGACCGACCTGAAATTTTTGTTGGAGACAAACCCTAAAAACCGGTTCGCTTACGATTATCTGATCACGCATACCATTCTCACCTCCAATTTCAGCGATTTCATGAAATACCTTCCCTGGTATACCTCTTTTAATATGAAGAGCCTGCCCCGGTCGTGGGAGGAGATGCTGGCTGTTGAAATATTGAAGGCCAGATCGTTCCCAGCTTTCATTACGCCTGAAACCATCTCGAAAGAAACCATGCAGCGGTTTAGCGGGTTTAATAAAACGATCAAACAATTCAACAATGACATAAAGGCTGCCCGGGCCTCTCTTCAACGCAATTTCGATAACACCTACTGGTATTACATTCTTTACCTGGATCCCAAAGTCACCAAAGTTTTGGAAAATAAAACACTGATCCGATGAACACTACCCTACTGAAATTATCTGTTGGATTCGTTGCCCTCTGGTTGGCTTCGTGCCAGAGCAAGGTGGATTCCTTCGTGGAAGTCCCGCGTCCCCCTGCCATTTTTCCCGATTATGCCGGCATCGTCATCCCTCCCAACATTGCCCCACTCAATTTCAGGATTGATGAACCCGGAACAGCCTACGAGGTACGGTTCACTTCCGGCGGGGTGAAACCACTGGTGATCAGGAGCAGCAAACCATCGATCCGTATTGACATGGGCAAATGGCGTCAACTGCTGCAACAAGGTGCCGGTTCTAAGCTGAACATCGACGTGTTTGTGAAGCCGGAAAAGGGAAACTGGCAAAAATATCAATCCATCGTCAATGAAATCAGTACGGAGAAAATAGACAGCCATTTGGCTTACCGGCTCATCAATACGGGCTATGTATTGTGGAACAAGCTGGGAATTTACCAGCGCAACCTCGAAAATTTCGATGAAAAACCCATCCTGGAAAATAAGTCGGTTGAATATGGTTGTATGAACTGCCACGCCTTCAGCAAGAATGACCCTGACCACATGATGATCCACATCCGTGCCATTCACGGCGGGACCTTTATAAACCGCAACGGGGAGCTGAAAAAGGTAAATACGAAAACGAACTATACGGTCAGTGCAGGCGCGTATCCCAGCTGGCATCCCGACGGAAGGCACATTGCCTATTCCGTGAACGAAATTGGCCAGAATTTCTGCACCGGGGAGGTCCGGATTGAAGTGTCAGATGCCTATTCTGACATCATTGTGTATGATACGGAAGAAAACAGTGTAACCACTTCGCCCGCGGTATCAACGGCCAACCGTGAAAATCTTCCGGTGTGGTCGGCCGACGGGAAAACGCTTTACTTTATCAGTTCACCTCCTGTGACCGGCCTGAATGAGCGGATCCATGAACAGTATGATTTGCTGCGCATTGGCTTTGACGTCAATACCCATACCTGGGGTACCGTTGACACCGTACTAACCCATCAGCAGTTAGGGAAAAGCATCAGCTTCCCGAAAATATCACCCGACGGAAAATTTCTCATGTTCTGCACCAGCGACAATGGCTATTTCACCATCCACCACCCCATGAGCGACCTGAACCTGCTGAACCTGGAAACCGGGGAATTCCGGAAAATGGAGATCAATAGCCCCCAAACCGAAAGCTATCACTCTTTTTCAAGCAGCGGAAGATGGTTTGTTTTTACCAGCAAGCGCCTCGACGGACTGTTTGCCCGTCCGTTTTTCTCCTATCTCGACGAAAATGGGAA
>CAYVBH010000422.1:0-2745 GCA_964449015.1 uncultured Bacteroidales bacterium | reverse complement strand
ATTAATCATGGCAGTTAACAAGAGTTTTATCCTTTTTGACGACTACCAGCGCGATCATTTACTCCCTTTTACATATACCCGCCCTGTTGCTGAAATACGCATAGGCATACTGACCATCCGGCAGAAATGGGAAAAATGGACCGGACAGCCCTTCTCACATAAAACCCAGGATTATCTTCAGGGTAAATTTGCCCTGGTTACAGAAGACGAAAACCTGGTGATCAATGGTTGTGTAACGCCCAACCGTGAAATTGTGGATGAAGTGATGCAACTCCGTTGCGGAGAACTGCTCATGAAAGATTCGTTTTTTATCGCCGGATGCCTGGATAAAATTGCCATGGAAAGTTTCGTCGGCCTTCCTCCAAAAGGACATCGGGTTGTTCAGACCAGATCGGAATTCAGGAATATTACCAGGGCATGGCAGATCTTCCGGATCAACGGGGTTGAACTGGAATCCGACTTCAGCCTGCTGACCATGTCACGCAAATCCGCTCCGCTGAGTTCAACCAACAGGGTAATTACCCCCGAGAATGTATTTATAGAAACTGGGGCATCACTTGAGTATGTTACCATCAATGCCTCCACCGGTCCGGTTTATATTGACCGCAACGCCACTGCAATGGAAGGTTCCCTGATCCGTGGTCCGTTTGCGTTGTGTGAAGGTGCCACGGTGAAAATGGGCGCGCGCATTTACGGTCCCACTACAATTGGCCCTTATTCCAAAGTGGGCGGAGAAATCACCAATTCGGTAATCATGGGGTATACCTATAAGGTTCACGACGGGTATATGGGCAACTCAGTGATCGGTGAATGGTGCAATTTTGGAGCGGGATCCAATACCTCCAACCTGAAGAACAATTTTACCCTGCTGCCGGTATGGGATTATGCAACAGGCAAAGCGGAAGAAACGGGCTTACAGTTCTGCGGGCTGATTATGGGAGATTATTCCAGGTGCGGCATCAATACCATGTTCAATACAGGCACGGTCGTAGGCATTTCATGCAATATTTTCGGATCGGGATTTCCCGGCAACTTTATTCCTTCTTTTTCCTGGGGTGGCGCTGCCGGATTCGAAACTTACCGTTTGACCAACGCCGTTGAAACAATAAGAATCGGTATGGAACTGCATAACATGAGCCTCAGCGAGGCAGACAAAAAATTGATCGAACAGATCTTCATACGCAGTGGCCGCTACCGGAAGTAAAACCGTACAGAAGAAATTATTTTCAAGGCTTTGAACGCCATGGCATAAAGATTGTCTGTATTGTTAAACCATAATTATTCAACTTGAACTGACAATTTGTCTATTATTTTGTTTATTTTTCAGGAGGACATTTTTTTATGAGCATTTTGCAAGAAAAGAAGGGAAAGGATTTATTTTTTTCATCGCCGGTTAACGAAGATACGGATTTCATCCCCCTGATTTCCGAGGAGGATGAGGAAAGCATCAATATGACCAGGGTTCCGGATTCCCTGCCGATACTTCCACTTAGAAATACGGTACTTTTCCCCGGGGTGATCATTCCCATTACGGTTGGTCGTGAGAAATCGATGAAGCTTGTAAGAGATATCTACCAGAAAGGAAAGGTTATTGGAACCGTGGCACAGCGGGATCCCAACGTGGATGATCCCGAACCCGGTGAAATGTTCTCGGTTGGCACCATGGCTCAGTTGTTGAGAATTCTTGAAATGCCTGATGGTTCCACATCAGTGATCATTCAGGGTAAGAAAAGGTTTTCCATACGCGAGTTCATTTCTACAGAGCCTTATTATATGGCCCGGGTTGAGGAACTTGAAGATGTGAAACCCCGCCGGAAGGATCATGAATTTGAAGCCATTGTAGGTTCGCTGAAAGACCTGTCTCTGAAGATCATCAAGCTTTCAAGCAACATACCGCAGGAGACATCGTTTGCCGTTAAAAATATCGAGAGCTCTTCGTTCCTGATCAATTTCATCAGTTCGAACAGTGACATCAGGATGCATGAGAAGCAGCATCTGCTTGAACAAAGCAACCTGAAAAAGCGTGCCACTGCATTGCTGCAATACCTTTCGCGTGAAGTGCAGATGCTGGAACTGAAGCATGACATTCAAACCAAGGTGAAGATTGACATGGATCAGCAGCAACGCGAATACTTTCTTCATCAGCAAATGAAAACCATTCAGGATGAACTGGGTGGCAATCCCCTCGAACAGGAAATTGAAGAACTCAGGAAGCGGGCAAGTAAGAAAAAGTGGAGCAAGGAAACCGGTGCGGTCTTTAGTAAGGAAGTAGATAAGCTCAACAGGCTCAACCCGGCTGCCGGAGAGTATTCTGTGCAGCTGAACTACCTGCAGACCCTTCTCGAACTTCCCTGGAATGAATTCACTAAAGACAATTTCGATCTGAAGCGGGCACAACGTATCCTTAACCGGGATCATTTCGGCCTTGAAAAGGTGAAAGACCGGATTATTGAACATTTGGCTGTTCTTAAGCTTAAAGGTGATATGAAATCGCCCATCATTTGTTTATATGGTCCTCCGGGAGTAGGGAAAACCTCTCTCGGTAAATCCATTGCCAAGGCACTTAACCGGAAATACATCCGCATGTCGCTGGGCGGGCTTCATGATGAGGCTGAAATTCGCGGCCATCGCAAAACATATATTGGCGCCATGCCGGGCAGAATTGTGCAGAGTCTGAAAAAGGCCAAATCGTCCAACCCCGTTTTTGTACTGGATGAGATTGACAAGGTGGGCAGGGATTTTCAC
>CAYVBH010000421.1:0-2755 GCA_964449015.1 uncultured Bacteroidales bacterium | reverse complement strand
GCAGCAGTAACGACCCGATGACTTACGGAAAAGCCATGGCAAAAAAAGGGGATGTTGTATTCGTATCCGTAAATCACCGGTTGAATATTCTTGGATATCTTGATTTGTCGGCATGTGGCGAAAAGTATGCCCAGTCGGCCAATGTGGGCATGCTCGATATTGTGAAAGCCCTGGAGTGGGTGAAAAATAACATTGAGCAATTTGGAGGGAATCCTGCTGATGTAACCATTTTGGGCGAATCAGGTGGCGGAGGTAAGGTGGGTACACTGATGTGCATGCCGGCAGCAAAGGGATTGTTTCACAAGGCAATCATTCAAAGCGGAACGTTGCTGAATGTAATGACTCAGGAAAAATCGCAAGCCCTCGGTTTAGCTGTTCTTAAAAACCTGGGACTTACACAAGCCGACGTAGAACAACTCGACACTATTTCCTATATGCGTTTGGTAAAAGCAGGAAACGATGCCGTAGCCAGTATTTCCGGTCCGAGAAAACCGGGTTCGCCAACTATGTTTGGTTTCGCACCTTCTGTTGACAGTGTTGTTTTGCTGCAGCAACCTTTCAGTCCAGGTTTTGCAGATATTTTCAAAGACATACCACTGATGATAGGAACCACGCTGAATGAGCTGATGAACACAGTTTATGGCGAAAAAGATCTAACACTGGAACAGGCCAAAAAACGGCTGGCAAAAGAATATGGGGCTAAGACCAATAAGTATGTTGAACTTTTTGCAAAGGCCTATCCTGATTACACACCCCAGGATCTGCTTTCAATTGATAATGCTTTCAGGCCCTTTACCATAAAAACTGCTGATGCTTGGTCCAAGCAGTCAAATGCTCCGTTGTATGTTTATTTGCTGGCCTGGAAGAGTCAGGTTGACAGTGCCTCAAAAGGCTCTTTCCATGGGTTGGACATTTCGCTGGCCTTCCATAATGTAGATCTGAGACCCGACTGGACCGGCAATACCGAAGAAGCCTGGAAATTATCTGAGATCATGAGTTCCGCATGGCTGAATTTTGCCAAAACAGGGGATCCGAATGTAACAGGAAAGCTTCCGAAATGGGAACCTTATTCAGCAGAAAACGGTGCAACCATGTATTTCGACAATACATGTAAAATCGTAAATAACCACGACCGGGAATTGATGCAGTTTATTAAACCGCTAGATTAATTTCTGTATAAATAAAAAAAAGCTGTCCTTTCGGGCAGCTTTTTTTATGCACAATTTTCGGGTTATTTGTTGTAGTTGAATACCACCACAATTTTGCCTTTTTCTTTTCCCGGAACAACTTTCATCTCCATTTGTCCGGTAACCTGGGTACCCACACCCAGTTTTGGTAATGTTTCTGTCAGGGTTGGCTGATCATCGGAGCCAATCAATTCTGCTTTGGTTAATGTTCCTTTCCACAATACAGGACCAAAGGTATGTCTCAATACATAGTCGCCGGGAGTCAAGTTCTCAAATGCATATTCATTGATGCCTTCTTTAACCATTTTCCGTTCAATCATTTCTCCTCCCCAGAAAGACATTGGTGAACCAGTATCTTTTGAAAGTTCAATTTCAGCGCCTTTGCCCAGAGTTTGCTTTGTGTTTTCCGTGTAATATTCTGTTCCGTTGTCAAAGGCTTCTACTTCAAAATAGTACTCGGGATTTTTGTTCAAACTGTAAATGGTTAACGTATGAGCATCGTAAACCATGTAGCTGTTATATAGCTTTTTGGGCTCAATGCCGTAGCGGATAACGTATCCGTCGGCATCTTTCACCGGTTCCCACAGCAGGGTTGCCTCGCGGCGGTCTGCGGGATTGCGGACAACCTTTACATCGCTAACCTTAGTGAATTTGGTTACCTCGGGATTTCCGAATATCCTCAGGTCCTTAACGGCAAATTTACCTTCATCGGGAGTAAACACGTTGGTCAGTTTTACATACCGGGCATTGATGGGTTCTGCCAGTTCGGTATAATCGTGGTGGATTTCAACAGTATTTTTGCTTTTGTCGATTAGCAATGTCCAGTTCTTGTTGTCATTTGAGAACTGAACGGTATAGGATTGACGCGGATTGTTGCTGTTGGCTTCGGTATTCATTGGCATTCCAAATCCGCGTCTCATCATAACCGGAAGTTTGGCATCTTTCTGATCGAGGTTGATTTGAAGGGCATATATCTTGCACTCCTTACCCAGGTCAACCGTCATGTATTCTCCTGAGTCGCCGGTTGCTGCACTCCAGCAGGTCATGAAATTCTCATCCACTGCATTTTTTGCGTCGAATCCCTGAAGTGTTGAGGATACTTCAACATATTTTTTATTGGAAACCAGCATCCATCCGGTAAAGCCATTATCAACAGCATTTTCCTTAACTCCCGGATAATATTGCGGATAATCGCCAAAGGCAGTGTTGGAATGCATTACGCCCTCTGCATCAACAGCAGTGGGGAATAAGGAAAGCTCACCGCTTCCCCGGCCGCCATAGTAGGCAGGGATCATACAAATGGTCCACA
The DNA here is from genome assembly GCA_964449015.1 of uncultured Bacteroidales bacterium. Lineage (GTDB taxonomy): Bacteria > Bacteroidota > Bacteroidia > Bacteroidales > UBA10428 > UBA5072. The sequence goes on along the minus strand of CAYVBH010000421.1, from coordinate 259 downwards.
ATTGTCCGTTCTTGTCATGGAAGGTACTACCATGCCCACCACCAACAGCAAAGCCTGTAGTCTTGAATGTAAGCGGGTTGTGCTCGGAATAGGTAAAGGGTCCCATCGGGTTATCGGAAACATAAACCCCATGTGAGTACGATAAAAACTCGAGTCCGATGGCAGCATACTGCAAATAGTATTTTCCATTGTGCTTGATCATCCAGGGGCCTTCTATCCAGGGAATTTCTTCAGGAAAATAGGGCCGGTGGTCGAAGAA
>CAYVBH010000420.1:0-2815 GCA_964449015.1 uncultured Bacteroidales bacterium | reverse complement strand
TGATGGCATCCTCTTCACCAAACAGGGGTTCAAATACCCCGCCGTTTGCGTCAAAACAGGCAGCATAAAGGATGGTGTCCTCTGTACCGAAAAAACCGGCGATTTTTTCTTCCAGCTTTTTATGTAAATCAGTAGTTCCACAAATGAATCGTACCGATGACATTCCGAAACCATGTGAGTCGAGGGTCTTATGCGCTGCCTCAATCAACGTCGGGTTTGATGATAAACCCAGGTAATTGTTGGCACAGAAATTAAGTACCTCCTTTCCATCGGCGAGTTGGATCACGGCATCCTGCGGTGACACGATAACTCTTTCATTTTTGAACAGACCTGCATCAGCAATAGACTTCAATTCCTGCTGGAGATGGAGTTTTACTTTTCCGTACATAATTGTTTGTATTATTCTAAACTGGAACTAAAATGGTCAGCTCAGACCTTCTTTCTGATTTCTTCAATCATCCGGTCTGTTATATGTTGCAGGTCATACCTGGGTTTCCATACAATACTGGAGCGCAGCTCGCTGTCATCAATGCTGCTGGGCCAGCTTTCGGCTATAGATTGCCTGAAATCAGGATGATAGGTGATGTCGAAACCAGGTATGTGTCTGCGAATGTCAACAGCGACCTGGCGAGGCGTCAGACTGGGTCCGGTAATGTTGTATGAAGAATGACATGAAAGGTTGGCCTTGTCGGTTTCCATCAACCTGATGGTGGCGTTTATGGCGTCTTCCATGAACATCATGGGGAGTGAAACATCTTCACTCAGGAAGCAGTTGTAATTCTTTCTCCGAACGGCTTCAAGATAAATTTCAACAGCCCAGTCTGTGGTTCCTCCTCCCGGTTCGGTTTTATAGCTGATCAGGCCCGGATAACGCAGGCTTCGGATATCAATATTGTATCTCTTATGGTAGTATTCACACCATCGTTCTCCGGCAAGTTTGCTGATCCCATAAACCGTTGAGGGCTCCATAACGGTCAGCTGGGGTGTGCCGGTTTTTGGCGTGGAATTTCCAAACACCGCAATAGAGCTGGGCCAGAAAACCTTTCTGACATCTTCAACCAGTTTAGCTACTTCAAGAATATTCATCAGGCTGTCCATATTGATATGCCATGCCTGAGTGGGCAGTTTCTCGGCATTACCTGACAAAACTGCCGCCAGATGGTATATTTGCGTGATTTTATTGCGAATCACAAAATGGATCAGATGTTTGTCATCCATCACATCCAGCAATTGAAACGGGCCACTTTCCTTAATATCCGCCGGGGCATCCTTAACGTCGGTAGCAAAAACATTGGAATTACCGTAAATCTTTCTGAGTTCCAGAGTGAGCTCCGAACCGATTTGCCCTGCTGCACCTATGATCAGTATTCTTTCCATAAAGAAATTATAGATCAACTAAGTTAATGTAAAACAGAAGTCAAAAAAAATGACCTTTGGCAGGAATCTATTGTCACCACAAACGGCAATAAAAAACACCTGCCACAGGTGTTAAAGCTGTTGACAGGTGTTTTTCACAAGGAGAAAGTTATCTGCTAATAGAATTCCCTGCGGTTGTCTTTTACTTTAGCCAGTTCCTTTAGTGCCTCATAGGAATAATAATTGGCCCGTGCAGCATAATTGCGTTCCACAAAATTCCGGGCAACAGCTGCGGTTTGGCTGTCAGATGCTGTCGGTTCGATAATGCTGTTAACCGAAAGTACATATACCCCGTTTTCACCGGTAATGGGCTCTGAGATGGTGCCCTTAGGCAAGGCCATGGCAGCAGCAATTACATTGGGCTCAATGCCCGCTGTTCCGAGGGCACTGGATGTAAACCTGATGCCGCTAACCGGTTCAACCGTTACACTTAACGAGCGACCAAGGTCTTCGATGGATTTGGCGGCCGCTTTTTTCTCATTAATTTTGGCGATCAACAGTTCAGCTTTCTTCTGTTGTCTCACCCTGTTCTCAACATCAGCCCTAATATCGGCCAAAGGAGCTTGTCCTTCTTCTCTTACTTTCTCAACAGTAGCAACAACATACTTGTTGCCCAGATCGAAAACAGTGGAAACGTCCTTTTCTTCAGCTTTGTAAGCCCAACTGACAAGCTGTCTTGCCTGCTGCAGGTCATTTACGCGTTTGTCCATGGGAGCCAGGTTCAGAGCCACCTGTGTGTTGCGGCTGAGTTTCTGTTCTTCAACGGCTTTCATGAATTTTTCATTGGTATTGTTCTTGCCGGCAAATTCATTTGCCTGAACATAATAACCATGATCGGTCTCTTCACTGGCTATCACATTCTTCACCAGGGTGCCAATCTGAACTTTCCGGGAAGGTTTCGACTGATCAAGAATCTGAACTACATGAATGCCGTATTGTGTGATCACTTTCTTCACATCTCCTTTGTTGCCCAGGAAACAGGTGTCATTAAAGGGTTTCACCATGTCCCCTTCTTTGAACCAGCCGAGGTCACCTCCGCTCTGTGCCGAGCCGTCATTCGAATAGACCATGGCCAGCATGGCAAAATCGCTTCCACCTTTGATCAGGTTCACCAAACTGTCTGCTGTTTTCAATAGCTTATCAGCATTTGCCTGTTGGGCCCTCAACAGAATATGGCGCGCTTTAACTGAATCGGGCAAGTACCTGATGGCAGCAAGCCGGGAAATCCGGTATGAATTATCCATGAAGTAAGGTCCGAAGGAAGCGCCCTTTGAGGCGTTAAACAAAATGTCATTGAGTGTGTCGGGCAATTCTCCTGCACCATAGTTCTTTTCATCAAAGGATAAATCAGATTCCATGGTGACAAAGTTTTCAATGTCTTCGGCAGCTTCAAATTCAG
>CAYVBH010000419.1:0-2825 GCA_964449015.1 uncultured Bacteroidales bacterium | reverse complement strand
TATGAACCTACCTGATAAATTGCTAATTTTACAAAAAGAACAAGGATGGACAAGAGAGACAAGAAGTATACAAACGGTGAGATCACCGTGTTCTGGAAGCCCGCCAAGTGTATACATGCCACTACCTGTTATCGCGAACTGATTGAGGTCTTCAACCCTCGCAAGCGTCCCTGGGTGAATATGGACGGTGCACCTACAGAAGAAATCATCAGGGTAGTAAGGCTTTGTCCCACCCAGGCCTTGTCGTTTCAATACAATAAAGACATTGAAACGGAAAATCCTCGGGAGGAAAATAACGCTGAAGTCAGGGTTATGGAAGACGGGCCTGTTATCATCACCGGAAATTTCATCATTTACGACACCGATGACAAAGAGATCAATCACAAAAAGATGACCTCACTCTGCAGGTGCGGGAATTCAAACGACCTGCCCTATTGCGACGGCATGCACCGAAAAACAGGTTTTACCGGAAAATAATCAGGAATATGGAAAACGAATCAAAGGGAAGTCCCGCTGAGGTCAGAATCCTTCAAAACGGTCCGATTATGATCAAAGGAACGTTCAGCTTCAAAGATTCATCAGGGAAAATTACAACGGGAGAGCAGGAACTCTACCTGTGCCGTTGCGGCGGATCTGCTTCCAAACCCTGGTGCGACGGTACACACAATAAGATAGGGGTCCCCGATTAAACACTTTTCCTGACCAGGTCAGCGGCATCCTGTAATGAAACGGCTGAAAAAACCTTCAGACCCGAGTGGTCAATCAGATTTTTTGCCTCAATGGCATTGGTTCCCTGAAGCCGAACAATTACAGGAACGTGAACCGTCCCGATAGATTTATAGGCATCAACCACGCCCTGGGCTACCCGGTCGCAGCGTACGATGCCTCCAAAAATATTGATCAATATGGCTTTCACGCTTGGATCTTTCAGGATGATCCTGAATCCGGCTTCAACGGTCTGCGCATTTGCCGTTCCTCCCACATCAAGGAAGTTGGCCGGTTCACCACCCGAAAGCTTAATGATGTCCATGGTGGCCATGGCAAGTCCTGCCCCGTTTACCATACAACCTACGTTTCCGTTAAGCTTGATAAAGTTCAGATTGTATTCCGAGGCTTCGGTTTCTGATGGATCTTCTTCATTCAGGTCGCGCAGTTCTGCGTAATCAGGATGCCTGAACAAAGCATTATCATCTAGATTTACCTTGGCATCAGCAGCAAAAATAAGGTCATCGGAAGTTTTAAGCAGCGGATTGATTTCAAAAAGTGAAGCATCACTTTCAATATAAGCTTTGTACAAGGCGGTCACAAAACGTGTCATTTCTTTGAATGCCTTTCCTTCAAGGCCCAGGTTAAAAGCAATTTTCCGTGCCTGGAAAGGTTGAATGCCAACTGAGGGATCGATTTCTTCCTTGAAAATCAGGTGGGGCGTTTTCTCTGCAACAGCTTCAATGTCCATTCCTCCTTCAGTGGAATACATAATTATGTTTCGGCCTGTGGCACGGTTCAGCAGAACACTGATATACAGCTCCCGGATATCAGAAGCACCCGGGTAATAAATATCCTGCTGAATGAGCACCTTGTGTACCTTTTTTCCGGCAGCCCCTGTTTGAGGAGTCACCAGCTGCATCCCCAGGATGTTTTCGGCTTTGGTTTTAACTTCATCGAGGTTTCGGGCCAATTTAACACCGCCACCTTTACCTCTGCCGCCGGCATGAATCTGAGCCTTCACAACCCAGCTGTTGGTTCCGGTTTTTTCCTGCAATTCCCTGGCAGCATCCTGGGCTTTTTGCACATCGTCAATAACAATTCCTGAGGGTACGGCAACTCCAAAGCGGCTTAAAATAGCCTTAGCCTGATATTCATGAATATTCATCCTGAGTTTTTTCAATATTTACGGCTACGAAAATATTTAAATTTTCTTATCAATTGCTAACATTGCAGTTATTTCGGCAACAAATGATTTCATTATGAAAAAACTGCTAAACGAAGAGCTGAACCGCAAGACCATTGAAGAATTCAAACAGGCAGGAAAACATCCGGTACTGGTTGTGCTGGATAATGTAAGGAGTCTGAATAACATTGGTTCGGTATTTCGCACCTGTGATGCATTTCTGCTCGAGGGTATGATCCTTTGCGGAATAACCGCCACACCGCCACACCGCGAGATCAGTAAAACAGCACTCGGAGCCACGGAATCGGTACAGTGGAAGTATTTCGAAAACACACTTGATGCTGTTCGGGAATTGCGTGAAAAAGGATACAAAATTTTAGCTGTAGAGCAAACCGTTCATGCCTGCATGCTGCAGGATTTTCAATTTTCTCAAAATGAGAAATACGCTCTCATTTTCGGACACGAGATCCATGGAGTTGACCAGGAAGTAGTGAACCAGTGTGATGGGGCTATTGAGATCCCTCAGCACGGCACCAAACATTCGTTGAACATTGCAGTCAGTGCGGGAATTGTTTTGTGGGAATTTTTCAGGTATTTCCAGAAGACTAAATAGGGACAAGGGACGAGAGACAAGAGACTAACCTGCCTGCCGGTGAGGCAAGTGACGTGTAAAAGCGGCAGACGCTGTATGACAATAAAAGATTAAAATCCATAAAAAAACCCCGTCTTTTGGACGGGGTTTCTTTTGATATTATTGGTTGTTTACTGCAACAAAGCTTTTACTGCTTCGTTTTCACCAAACTTCAGCATTTCGGCATCCTTCAGTGCATAAGCCTTAATTGAAGGATCGAGGCTGATAGCCTGACGCAGGTTGGTAACAACACCGTCAGCAACACCACCACGGGCATTGGCAACTGCTTTCAGGTAATAAACC
>CAYVBH010000418.1:0-2835 GCA_964449015.1 uncultured Bacteroidales bacterium | reverse complement strand
GTTATTACTAAAAATCATCTTTCAAAATGGATTCAAATTTTTTTGAGGGAGTAATCCAGTCCGAGGTTCAAATTGGAACATACACAACCCGTTATCCTGTCTAAAAACACTTACTAAGGATAATCCTTATTTAACAAATAAGCATTTTCCCCTGTAAAAAAAAATGAAAGATTATAAAAAAGCAATCTGGCAAGTTATTATCATCAGCATCTGGATTAATCTGGCCGAAACAATAAGATGGCTGGTATACGCAAAACCATATTTTATAAGTCATTATCAAAGTATGAACCTTGAACCACCCGGTGGACCATCTTATTTAATAATATGGTTTGTATGGGGAATTTTGCTTGCACTTTTTATTTATATTCTCTCCAAAAAATTTACACTATTAGAAACAGCTATCATTGTCTGGTTATCGGTATATTCCGGGATATGGATAATGTTATTCAATCTAAGACTTTTGTCTTTCCCAATTCTCGCAGCAATGGCAGCATTTTGCTTTATCGAAATATTGATTGGTAGCCTGATTGGTAAATATTTTCAAAACCAGGTTAAAAACTGATGTTGTAATGCCATAAGAAACTGTTCAAGCCCTGGGCTTCAGACCCCATGGCATTTTTATAGTTTACAGTTTTGTTGGCTTCTTTCAAATATCTTACTAAAGAAAGTTCTGTTATGAAATTATCCTTCTTTTAATCCTCACAAGCAGTTCCCTTCAACTGGTATCACAGGCAAATCCGGTCAGCATCGATTTAAGGAGCAACGGTGTCAGGCTGGATGCAAAATTTTACTTTTCCGACAAAATAAATTCAGCACCAACCCTGATCCTGTTACATGGATTTCCCGGTAATGCCAATAGTCCCTACGGCCTGGCCGAAAGACTGAACAAAAACGGGATGAATATCCTGGTTTTTAATTATGAGGGGAGCTTTAAGAGCGAAGGTGTCTTCAGCTGCATAAGCCGGATTCCTTGATCACATTCAGCCGGTCATTAAAACATCTCATTATTTGTTTCTTTATCAAATGATTAACTCCGGCGCCAAGTGGTCAAGGGCATCGGCTTTTCTACGATTTTGACCTCTTTTCCATCCTTGACAATGGCATGGAAGAATCTTAACACATCAATATTTTATAAAGTTTAAGCCCGAAAAAATTTTGCCTTAAATGCCACAGCCACATTTACCAGACCTATCATCACAGGAACTTCAACAAGCGGACCAATAACGGCAGCAAATGCTTCTCCCGAATTAATTCCGAACACTGCTATTGCCACAGCTATTGCCAGTTCAAAATTGTTGCTGGCTGCTGTAAAGGACAAGGTAGCAGATTGCTCATAGTTTGCCCCTATTCTTTTGCTCATAAAAAATGAAACAATGAACATTACTAAGAAGTAAATTACCAGAGGTATAGCAATTCGCACCACATCTAAAGGGATTTTTATTATGTATTCTCCTTTTAATGAGAACATCACAATAATTGTAAACAGAAGTGCAATCAGCGTCAGAGGACTGATTTTGGGTATGAACTTTGTGTTATACCAGGTTTTATTTTTTGCACGAATAAGAATAAACCTGGTGAGGAAACCTGCAATAAATGGGATTCCCAGATAAACGAATACACTTTTTGCAATCTGACCAATCGTTATCTGGGCAACAGTTTCATTTGTTGGCAGTCCGAACCAAGCAGGCAGTATTGCAATGAACAGGTAAGCATAGACCGAGAAAAACAAGACCTGAAAAATAGAATTAAATGCAACCAGGCCTGCAGCATATTCATTATCGCCTTTTGCGAGTTCATTCCACACAATAACCATTGCAATGCATCGTGCCAGGCCAATAAGGATAAGTCCATACATGTAGTCTACATTGAACCGGAGGAAGATAATTGCCAGAACGAACATCAAAACAGGACCGATTATCCAGTTTTGTACCAATGATAATCCAAGAACCTTTGTATTTCGAAAAACATCACCCAATTCTTCATATTTCACCTTGGCAAGTGGCGGGTACATCATTACGATTAACCCTATCGCAATTGGAATGTTGGTTGTACCAGACGATAGGCTGTTCCAGAATTTTGCAATATTCGGACTTGCCCAGCCTGCTATTACACCAATAAACATTGCCAGAAATATCCAAAGTGTCAGATACCTGTCGAGAAACTTTAATCTGGGTTTCATATAAGCAATATTTGAAATTACAAAGGTTTTTCTGAAGTAACAGTGATACTATAAATACCTTTTTCAAGGGGATGAAATGAATTAATCTCAAAATCATCATAATATTCTGATAGAATCGATTCCGGTAAGGCTATCTCCTTTTGCTTGTGCACTTTAATATTTCTAAATCCGGAATTTTCTAAATAACCCAGATATTGTGAAATTTCGCTTGCCCCGGATACGCATCCTACATACATCTCAGCATCTTTCTGAAGTTTTTCCGGCAGATTACCTTTAACAACAACATCAGAGACACAGAAATGAGCACCTGGTTTAAGTACCCGGAATATTTCTTTAAAAGCTTTGAATTTGTCGGGAACAAGGTTCAGTACACAATTGGAGATAACAACGTCAAATAATTTATCTCCAAACGGCATTGCTTCAATATCTCCCAATACGAATTCAACGTTGCTGTAATTAAGCTTTGTGCAGTTCTCCCGGGCTTTTACCACCATCTGTTCTGTCAGGTCGAGACCTGTCACTTTTCCTGTTTCACCGACTATTGCCCTTGCAACAAAACAGTCATTCCCGGCACCACTTCCAAGATCAAGGACATGGTCCCCCATTTTTATACCGGCATAATCGGTTGGAATTCCACAACCAAGACTCAGATCAGC
>CAYVBH010000417.1:0-2856 GCA_964449015.1 uncultured Bacteroidales bacterium | reverse complement strand
TCATCAACACCTTTGATATACCGCAGGGCATCATAACCGATTTGCAGCCGGACGGTAAAACAGTGCTCAAAGAGCTGACGCAGTGGGTGACATTCAAGGACCTGACAAACCGCATCCTGTACTTCAGAACATACGACAACTTCAATATCCGAAAAGTGGACTTGAAAGCTCTTGATTTCGGCGCAAAATCAGTCAAACGAATTTCCATGTTCGACAGGCCTGAAGGCATAACAGATGTTACGGGCCAGACCCGGTGACATGCCGGAGTTTAAGGGGATCAGGCCAAAAATTGACAGAATAGACCCCAATTTTTCGTCCCCCATCAAAAAACAAGGAGGAGGGATTTAACAAGCAACTATCAATTCATAAACCCTGACAGGGCCGGGTGATTCAAATTTCTTTCAGTACGAGAGAGATCATCCTGATGCAAGCTGATTGGTGACCCGGTCAGAATGTTTTATCAACGCCTCCTTTTTTATTTGTCGAATATACCCTCTATGAGTTTCTGTACCTTTTCGTCGGTATCCTTCGGTATTGCGATGCCGGTTTTTTCTTTGAGCTTTTCCATGCCTTTTTCAACGGCTTTTTTTGAGAAGAAATCGGTAAGGGCCTTTTTGAAAGCGTTAGTGTCAACCGAGGGAGAGGGTTTTTGTATGGTACCGGTTATCGTAAGCGGAAGGGTAACCCTTCCGTTGTTATCCTTTAAGGATTTGAACGCGCTCACACTGTCGATTAATTTCGCAGAGGTCTTTTTAGGCAGGGCGATTGTTCCTTTAAGATTAATTGAGCGGCTTGAAAGATTCATTACGCCACTTAGCCTTGCAATTGAATCATGTTCGCTTCCCATGCGCAGACCTTTAAGCTGCATGGAGGATATTTTCATAAGGCCTTTTCCAATTGATGTATCGGAAGACAGCAGATCAAATTTTGTGGTGCGATACGGCTCGATCCTATCTCTTGTAATTCCAGTGATCTGAGAAAAACCAGGAATGATTAAAAGGCTTGAAAGTGCACTGTCGGACAGATTGAAATTCAGCCATTCGCCCTTTTCGATGTGCATCGAGGCGGCTGCATTCAGGTTCTCAAGGGTTGGTTTTCCTGCAATACCCGATGCAGAGGCTTTACCTGAAAGGTTTCCTGTGAAAACATCCTTGAAACTGCTGAATGCGCCCAGAACATTCCCAGCCTGGAGATTTTCAAGGCTGGGGAAAGCAGCCCATTGTTTGTTTTTTAAATTATAAGATGCGTTCATATCAGCTGAGCCCTTGAACATTTTCATATTCAGAGATTTTAAAATGAACATATCCGATGCGTAAGAGAAAGCGGCGTTCAGATTTTTGCATGGAAGATCCAGGAGATGTCCTTCATCGGCCTTGAATATTCCGGCTGCTTCAAGAGTTTTGTCTTTTTTTAGAATGTTCAGGTCAAGCCCGGCCTTTGTAAATCGGCCTTTAACAGGTTTAGTCGGTTTGACCCTGTCATTTCCTGTTGAGGATTTGTCCTTTATTTCAAAGTCAATGGAGGGGAATGCAGCTGAGGTGTTTATTTCCAAAGTGTTTTTCTCCCCTTTGATATTTCCTCGCATTACAGCCGTGCCGGAAGTATTGTATATCGCTATCACCGGTACATAGCGGGAAAGGCGGCTGAGGGCTGCCGGGGTAGATTTGAATTGAATATCATAAACGCTTGATTTGCCTTTCTTAATGATGTCCCCGGAACCATCAGTGATGATGTTGTCAAAGGTGAGATTGAATGTCCGTATGTTTGTGATGTTTTTGTAGATATCGGTTTTTGTACTGAATGAAGCCTGCACGCCCTGTGGTTTGGAAAAGGTTTCGCCCCAATTAATTACCATGGCCTTCATGTCTGCAAAAGCGGCAATCTGAAAAGCTTCTTTTGTTCCTGAAGAGTTTGCAGTGAAGCTTAAAGGTCCTTTCATCCGGAGTTTTGAAGGCATTTTGGCTGATAAGTTGGGAATGGATGATATCAGGGGATATATGTTGATTCCATGAGAGGATACGGAAACATCCCATGCCGGCTTTGAGGAGAAATTAATTATATTGCCAGATAATGAGCATTTGTCCGCACCTGATTCAATTGTACCTGATTTGATCTGGATCTGTTTTCTTGCATAATCAAAAAGTATCAGAAAGAAGGCTTTGATATCAGGTACGTTTGAATTCCCGGAGGTCTCTTTTATCCCTGATATCTGAACCGAAGTTTTTATTGAAACCGTCTGTAAAGTTTCACCTGATATTTCGGATTCCATACTCGCATATCCTGAAGAAAAAACCGATGATCTAACAGGAAGCAGGGAAAGATTTATTTTTTCAAGATTCAACCTTATTATTACAGGAGTGCCTATTATCTCTTTTGTTTCATTTATCGGCCCGAAAGATCCTGTAGCTTTAAGGTTCTTGCTGCCTTCATTCATTAAAGAGGCGCTCAAATTAAAAACAATTGGCTTGAATGTCGATACATTCTTGGCATTCATATCTATTTTCTGGATTATAACAGGTTGGTTTCCATACTCTGGCTTATCGGGGGCATAAATGATTTTCCCACCTCTTATCTCGATTTTTTTTATAAGACCTTTAAATCTCCCGGGTATTTCAGGTGCTTCCTTTCCCCTGGGTTTTTTGACAAGGACGTTCTTGATATTATATGTACCGTCAGGCTCCTTAACGATATTTATTTCCGGTTTATCAAGAATGATTTTTCTTATCTTTATCTGTTTTTTCAGCAAAGGCAGGATCTCGATATTTACCTTTATCCGTTTTATTTTCAACAAATTTTCTTTCGGTGAATCCTTTGAACCGGAAATATTAAAGTTGTCAATCTCGGCGCCAAGTCCGC
>CAYVBH010000416.1:0-2856 GCA_964449015.1 uncultured Bacteroidales bacterium | reverse complement strand
GCGGATGCTGCAACAGTGAGAATGTTCATGTGCTCAAAGAATTCAGGGAGCACTGTAAGATTCTCGTTTCAGTAGGTGAATGCGCTATTATGGGCGGGCTGCCTGCCATGCGGAACGGAATACCCATTCGCGAATGCCTGGAAGAAGCCTATCTGAACGGTCCCACTGTAGTGGGTAATGAGGAAGGTATCATCCCTAATGACCCGGAGCTGCCCATGCTGCTCGACAGGGTTTATCCCTGCCACGAAATCGTCAGGATCGACTATTTCCTCCCGGGATGCCCGCCTCGTGCCGACCTTATTTGGGAGGCCCTGTTGGCCCTGGTTACCGGCGACGAAATGAAATTACCTTATGAAGTTTTAAAATTCGATTAAATCACAATACTATGGGACAAAAGATCACCATTGAACCGGTAACCCGTGTGGAAGGTCATGGAAAGGTTACCATACATCTCAACAATGAAGGGAAAATAGAACAGACACGCCTGCATATTGTTGAATTCAGAGGATTTGAACGCTTTGTTCAGGGACGCCCTTACTGGGAAATGCCCGTGCTCGTTCAGCGCCTCTGCGGAATTTGTCCGGTCAGCCATCACCTGGCTGCAGCCAAAGCCCTTGATGTGATTGTGGGGGCCGGAACCGGTGACGGCCTGACGCCTACAGGTGAAAAAATGCGCCGACTCATGCATTACGGACAAATGTTCCAGTCGCATTCACTCCATTTCTTTCACCTGGCATCACCCGACCTGTTGTTTGGCGTGGATTCGGACCCGCTGAAGCGCAATATTATTGGTGTTGCCCTGGCAAATAAGGACCTGGCTGTTCAGGGTGTGATGATGCGCAAATACGGGCAGGAAGTGATCAAAGCCACGGCAGGCAAGAAAATACACGGAACCGGAGCCATACCGGGAGGTATCAACAAGCACCTTACCGAAGAAGAACGTGATTACCTGCTGCATGGCGATGATTATATGAATATTGACAAAATGATCGGCTGGTCGCAGGATGCTCTTGAGTTCTTCAAGGACTACCACAAGAAAAACAAGGCCATTATTGACCACTTTGCCGAATTTCCATCGAGTTATCTCAGCCTGGTGCGCAAGGACGGTGCACTTGACCTTTATCACGGCGTGTTGCGTGCTGTTGATTCTGAAGGAAAAAAGATACTGCACGATGTGGACTACCAGGAATATGACCGCTATATCGACGAAGAAGTGAAAGCGTGGAGTTACATGAAATTTCCTTACCTGAAAGAAATCGGTAAAAAGACTGGCTGGTATTCTGTTGGGCCCCTGGCCAGGATGAATACGGCTGAATTTATTGACACACCCCTTGCACAAAAGGAATTCGAACAATTCAGGAAGTATAACGGAGATAAACCCAGTAACAAACCCATGCATTCACACTGGGCCAGGCTGATCGAGATTTTGCACTCAGCCGAGAAGATCAAACAGTTGCTGGATGATCCGGACCTGATGGAAGGCGAATTGGTAACTAAAGGTACCAAGAAATTAGAAGGAGTAGGTCTTATTGAAGCACCCAGAGGCACACTTTTCCACCAATACAAAATTGGTGAGAATGACATGATTACCATGGCCAACCTGATTGTTTCCACTACCAACAACAACCAGCCTATGAATGAAGCTGTGAATCAGGTGGCCGTAAAGGTAATGACCGGGCAGAAAGAAATTACCGAAGGCATGATGAATGCTGTGGAAGTAGCCATCAGGGCATACGACCCGTGCCTGAGTTGTGCCACGCATGCACTCGGACAAATGCCGCTCGAATTTGAGGTTTATGATTCTTACAACAACCTGATAGACAGAAAATTCAAACATTGACCGGAAAATCCCAAAAAATACTTATTTACGGGTATGGGAATCCGGGCAGGCAGGATGACGGACTCGGTGTATTGCTAGCTGAAGAAATGGAACGGTGGTCGGCTGAAATGGGGTTTGACTTCATTCATTCCGATTCCAATTACCAACTCAACCTTGAGGATGCCGATACCCTTGCGAAGCATGATGTAGTCATCTTTGCGGATGCCTCGCAGGAAGATATCGACACCTTTATCATGGAACCCCTGAAAGCATCAGAAAAGGCTGAGTTTACCATGCACTCGGTTTCACCGGCGTTTGTGCTGCATCTGAGCAAACAGGCATTCAACAGGGAACCGGAGACCTTCGTGCTGCATATCAAAGGCTACGAATGGGAATTCATGGGTGAAATGAGCGAAAAAGCACGGAAGAACCTGACACTCGCAGCTGATTATTTGAAGAATTACCTCATCGATAAGTGCGGTATTTGAATGGTCTCGAAACATCTCTTGCCGCTAAAGCTAAAGCAGTTGCGATTATTACAACAACTTTAGCTACCTTTATTGATTATTGAAAAAAAACAAAAAAAATACCTATGGATTTGTCAACAACATTTATGGGCATCAGAATTGCCAATCCCCTCATCGTATCCAGTTCAGGTTTGACCAACAATGCCGACAAGGTTAAGGAATGTGCCGATAACGGAGCAGGGGCGGTTGTACTGAAATCGCTGTTTGAAGAACAACTGATGACCCCGAAAAAAAAGCTGATCAACCAGGACGAAATGTATTTCTGGTATCCTGAAGCAATGGATTTTGTGAATTCTTTTTCAGTAGAAGAAGGTACTGCTGCCTATCTGAAACTGATTGAATCTGCAAAAAAAGCAGTATCCATACCGGTGGTGGCAAGCATTAACTGTGTTACCCCCAGGGAATGGCCAAAATTTGCCGGTGAGATTGAAAAGGCAGGAGCCGACGGTATTGAGCTGAACATCTTCATACCGCCTACCAATATTAACCTGACCGGGTATAAAATTGAGG
>CAYVBH010000415.1:0-2859 GCA_964449015.1 uncultured Bacteroidales bacterium | reverse complement strand
CCATGCTGCTTCACTTTCGGTTTGAGCCCCTGTGAAATCATTGGATTCAGGGGCTTTGTATTTTAAAGATGATTCCAATGATGCAGTCAGCATGTCAATTCTTTCCAGAACAGGTTCAACAGCTTCGCTTTCATCAACAGCCGGTGCCTGGTAACGGATGGATTCACCTGTCATATCAGCCAGTACTTCAATTCTTTCCATTGCTTCAGCTACTTCAGCAGTTTCTTCAAAGGTGGCAGCATTGTATTTCAATGAAGCTTCCAATTGGTTGCCAAGTTCTTCAATTCTTTCCGTTTCAGCACATACACTTTCCTGATCGGTTGTTGCGGGAGCGGTATAGCGAATCGACTGCATGGTAAGATTCATCAGCGTTTCAATTCCGGCCAGTGCGTTGTTCATTTCGCTCTGAGGCTTTGCGGTATAAGTGCTGAAGGAAATCAAAAGGCATGCAAAAAATGTGGTTGTCATTTTTTTCATGTTGCTGGTGTTCATTTGTGTCTTCATTTTTTTATTTTATTTCAGGTTATGTCATAGGTTAAACATGTATCGTGCCAAACTCTGTAACAAAAAGAAAAACAGTAATATACAGGACAAGACATTAATTTTCTATACGCTCAAATCTGTTTTGATTTAAGACAGGCGATGTACGATTTCGGACAGACTGCAATAAAATGGTTATTACAGGTTCTCTCAGGTTTTCATGGATGCACCTTTCTGCCGAATATTATGGCATGAATACCCGGGCTTGTGAGATAGGCTTAGGGAAATCATAAATTATTTTCTCTTTTTTATTACCTTGTTTTCGCTTTACCAATCATGCCAAAAATTTTTATCGAATGACAAACAAAGAAAAAATAGAATCTTCCTTGGCACAACTTGGGTTTAAGGACTACAAATGGATTAATCCCAAGGAAATATTCGTTGCCCAATGGGTGCGCATAAAATGTATTTTCGGTTGTTCCGATTACGGGTTGGGTACCTGTCCGCCAAATACACCATCAGTAAGTGATTGTGAAAGCTTCTTCAAGGAATACAGCAGGGGACTGCTCATTAGCCTGAGGAAATTTACCGATAAGGATGCTTATCCATCTGACTGGTCAGCAGAAATGACCGGTAAATTACTTGAAATAGAAAGGGAGGTCTTCCTGATGGGATATCAGAAGACCTTTTTATTAAACCAGACCTGCTGTTCACTATGTAAAGAATGTTCAGGTAACCGGTTCGACTGCAAGGATAAAAAAAGGTCAAGGCCCAGTCCGGAAAGTTTTGCTGTTGATGTGTACCGGACTGCAAAAAATGTTGGAATTGAAATTAACGTAGTGGCAGAAAATCCAGCTGAAATGAACAGAATCGCAATTCTACTGATTGAGTAATTTTTATTTGCTGCCAGAAATATATTCCAATGCCAGCATCAGCGCCTGGGTGCCCTTTCTGCCATACCCAAGATCGGCAACCGATTGGTAAAGCTGGTGTACCAAAGTTAAGCCGGGCAATGAGATTTTCATCCGGCGTGCTTCTTCAAGCGCAATGCCCATATCTTTGATAAAATGTTCAACAAAAAAGCCCGGCTCGAAATCGCGTTTCAGAATACGCGGAGCCAGGTTGTCGAGTGACCAGCAGGCAGCTGCTCCGCCGGATATGGAGCTGAGCATGGTTTCCAGATCAAGTCCGGCTTTATAGCCATATAACAGGCACTCGCACATGCCAATCATGGTGCCGGCAATTTGTATCTGGTTGCACATTTTGGTATGCTGGCCCGATCCTGCTTTGCCCTGGTAAACTGCTTTTTTGCCCATGGTGTTGAAAAGCGGCATCAACGCATTAAAAATAGCTACATCTCCACCTGCCATAATAGAAAGTGTGGCATTCCGGGCACCTATGTCACCTCCTGAAACAGGTGCATCAAGTGTGAATACGCCTTTTGCCATAGCTTTTTGGTAAATTTCAACGGCAAGTGATGGACTGGTGGTGGTCATGTCTACCAATATGGTGCCCGGTTTTGCAGAGTCGATGAGCGCACCGGGTGCCAGGTATACCTGACGCACATCGGCAGGGAACCCAACCATGGTAAAAACCACGTCTGCGTTATTAACTACCTCAGCTGGCGAATTACACCACACTGCGCCTTTGTCAATAGCTGAAGAGGCCTTCTCGCGTGTGCGGGTATAAACAAATCCTTTGTAACCTTTGTCGAGCAAATGCCCGAACATGGATTTTCCCATCACGCCGGTTCCGATCCAGCCGATTTTGGTATGTTGATTGATCATCATGCTGATGCTATTAGCTATTAGCCATTGGCTATTGGCCAAAGCCAACAGCTAAAGGCTAAAAGCTAACGGTTTCTTCTAATATCTATAGTGCTCCGGCTTATAAGGGCCGTCAACAGGAACGCCGATATAATCAGCCTGTTGTTTGGTAAGCTGGGTAAGTTTAACACCCAGTTGCTCCAGGTGCAGCCGGGCTACTTCTTCATCAAGTTTTTTGGACAGGCGATAAACGCCGATTTCATAGTTGTTCTTCCAGAGGTCAATTTGAGCCAGTGTCTGATTTGAGAAAGAGTTGCTCATCACAAATGAAGGATGGCCTGTGGCGCAACCCAGGTTAACCAGTCGGCCTTCGGCCAGCAGGAATATTGAATTTCCTTTCGGGAAGGTATATTTATCCACCTGAGGTTTGATGTTCAGGTGTTTGATACCCGGGTAGGAAACCAGTTTGCTGACCTGGATTTCGTTGTCGAAATGGCCGATATTGCAGACAATGACCTGATCTTTCATCTGGACCATATGCTCAATGGTAATCACGTCGCGGTTTCCGGTGGTGGTAACAAAGATGTTACCTTCCTTAACCGCTTCTTCCATG
>CAYVBH010000414.1:0-2864 GCA_964449015.1 uncultured Bacteroidales bacterium | reverse complement strand
AATCCACCATCTGGAAGAAGAGCTGATTCATGTTCGTGCCGGGAAAGCCACTCCTGCCATTCTTGACGGTATTCAGGTTGACTATTACGGTGCCCTGACGCCCCTGGCACAGGTTTCCAATATTGGTACTCCCGATGCCAAAACGATTGTTGTGCAACCCTGGGACAAGAATATGCTGCAAACCATTGAGAAAGCTATTCTTTATGCCAATATCGGACTAACTCCCATGAACAACGGTGAGATCATCAGGCTGAATATTCCCCCGCTTACCGAAGAACGACGCAAGAACCTGGTAAAACAGGTAAAGCAGTTGGGTGAGAACACCAAGGTAAGCATTCGCAATGCACGCCGAGACGCCAATGAAGAACTGAAGAAATTGCTGAAGAACGGACTTCCCGAAGATGTTGAAAAGGAAGCCTCCGAGAAGATTCAGCACATGACTGATGATTTCATTAATAAAACTGATGTAGTCGTTGTCGCTAAGGAAAAGGATATCATGACGGTGTAGCAGCTTACTCTCCCAACATTTTATACAACTCATCCAACTTGGGCGACAGGATGATTTCGGTGCGCCGGTTTTTTTGCCGGGCTTCGGGTGTTTTCCCGGAATCTACCGGCTGATACTGGCTCCTTCCGGCAGTAGTAAGTCTTTGTGGATTGATGGATGTTCCATCCAGCAGGATCCTTACGATGGAGGTAGCTCTCAGCACGCTCAAATCCCAGTTGTCCTTAAATGCCGATCCGTCCAACACCTGAACATCATCGGTGTGTCCTTCAATCATTACAATTATGTCGGGGTTTTGTTCCAGCACAGAGGCCAGTTTTTTCAATGCCTGAACACCCCGGGGGTCAACGGTGGTACTGCCGCTTTTGAAAAGCAGTTTTTCATCAAGTGATACATAAACCTTACCGTTTTTCCGGGAAACCGAAAGGCCCTGATTTTCAAATCCGAGAAGTGCACCGGATACCTTTTGTTTCAAATTGTTAAGCAGGGTTTCCTGGTCCTTTAGTCCCTTTTCAAGCTCGGCCAGTCTTTCATTCCTCCGGTTTAGTTCTAGCTGCATCTGGTCGAACTCGTCTTTTCGCAGGTTCAGATCATCTGACATTTTTTTCAGGTCGTTTTCCCGTTTCTGAAGGTCCTTCTGTGCCACCTGCAATTCATCCATCAGCTTCCGGATCTCGTTTTCACTGCCTTTCATCAGGGCATCGCGCGATTCCTGAAGATCGCTGTAGTCGTTTTTCAGCATCAGGTTTTCCTGCATCAGCTTTTCTGTTTCCTGCTTCCATCTGAGCGTATCCCTGCCTGCCCTGGCAAGGTCTTTTTCTGCAGCAGCAAGCCGGGCTTTCACTTCCTTATTTTCTACGGCAAGTTGTTCATTTGCTGCTTTCAGCATATCTCTTTCCTGCTGGCAGGTTGTTGTTTCATCCTGCAACGATTTAAAACGCGTGGGGGGCACACAGGAAATAATCAGGAAAAACAATGCAAACAAGATCAGGTTTTTGTTCATGGCCGAAACAGTTTATGTTTGGTGAAAAATCGCAAACGGAATAGTGATCTAAATTAGTAACGCGGTCAATATCTTCAAGCGAAATAAGCAATTAATTATTAACTTTGCACAAACCTGAATACAATTCAAACCAGGGAAACAGCCCAGGTGGAGAAACCCGGATGATGGATACGAGCAAAGAGCAGAAACTTCTTGGACAGATCAATTATCCTGCTGATCTTAAGAAACTCGGAAAGGATCAGTTGGTCCAACTTTGTGATGAGCTGAGGCAATTCATTATTGATCAGTGTGCTTCCAATCCGGGACACCTCGGAGCCAGTCTGGGTGTTATTGAACTCACCGTTGCGCTGCATTATGTATTCAATACACCTGAAGATGCCATTATATGGGATGTAGGCCACCAGGCATACGGGCATAAGATACTCACCGGCCGCAGGGATGTGTTTCATACAAACCGCAAGTTCCATGGAATCAGCGGTTTTCCGCGCATGAGCGAGAGTGAATACGATTCTTTCGGAACCGGCCATTCCTCCACCTCCATTTCAGCCGCCCTGGGCATGGCTGTTGCCAGCCGACTTCAGGGCAAAAAGAAAAATATTGTGGCGGTTATCGGAGATGGCTCCATGACGGGTGGCCTGGCCTTCGAGGGACTCAATAATGCAGGCACAGAGAATACGGATCTGCTGGTTATTCTGAACGACAATAACATAGCCATTGATCCGAATACCGGAGCCCTGAAGGAATATCTCACCGACATTACCACTTCAAGAACCTACAACAAGATTAAGCACGATCTCTGGAATCTGTTTGGCAAGATCAATAAAATTGCGCCGCATGCCCGCGAATATGCCCAGAAGCTTGAGAACGGAATGAAATCGATCCTCATGCACCAGAGCAATCTGTTTGAGGCACTTAAATTCCGGTATTTTGGACCGATTGACGGGCATGATGTACTGCGCGTTGCCGAGTTGCTTGAAGACATGAAAAATATCAAGGGTCCGAAACTACTTCACGTGATTACGGTTAAAGGAAAGGGATTTCCACAGGCCGAAATGAACCAGACCGTATTTCATGCCCCTGGAATTTTCGACAGGAAAACCGGCGAGCTTTTTAAAACCGGTGGTGATAACGAACCGCCGCTTTACCAGGATGTTTTCGGAATAACGTTACTGGAACTGGCAAAAGCCAACGAACGCATTGTAGGTATCACACCGGCCATGCCATCGGGATGTTCGATGAAAATCATGATGGATGAGATGCCTAACCGCGTTTTTGATGTAGGAATTGCCGAGCAGCATGCCGTGACTTTTTCTGCCGGACTGGCATCACAGGGAATCATTCCGTACTGTAATATTT
>CAYVBH010000413.1:511-2872 GCA_964449015.1 uncultured Bacteroidales bacterium | reverse complement strand
GGAAGAGATCCAAAGTTCTCCGACAGCCTGGTCACAACCGGCATCGGTATGATCCACTTCGAAAACAATCGCTTTGGGTTCAGTTACTGTGTATTCAACAGTGTAAGAACATCCGGAGGCATCGGTAATGACAAAATTATACTTACCGGCGTCAAGAACAGCCTTGTTGCAGGGAACAGTACCGCAGAGGATATCCACGTTGCTGTCAAATACAATCCTTCTTCCGATGTACATGCCATTCAGGGATACGTTGTAGCCGTTTTCAAACGGGGTTCCTCCTGAAATTGAGAATACGATGCGCCCGTCGCCCTGATCGTTGCAGGTGGTCAACAGGTCAGTCAACGGTGATACGTTTACATTCCAGGGTTCTTTGTTGTCAATGACCGCAATGCGTTTCCAGCCAGCCAGCATATTTGTGCCGGTAATTGTGGCGCAACCGTTGGCATCCTGGGCGGCAACCCAGTAATATTTGGGGTGAGCCACAGTTCCTGCAGGTACCTGGAAGACATACTGCGAATACTTGTACTTATTCAACAGGGTCATATCGGCTGATCCGGTTTTGTAGACATTGTAAACATTGTCCCCTGCGATGAATTGCTCTTCAGGAACCAGATAGAAGGAGTAAGGTTGCGTGCCGGTGTTCGGAGCAACAACGATTTCAATATCGCCCTTTCCGCCCGGACAAGCAGCGTAGACGGGTGATTCAGCACTCCATGACATGGGAGTGATATTCTTGACATCAAATTTCTTTACATAAGAAATACAGCTTTCATCCTTAATAACCAACAGGTTATTGACCGATGGTGCATAAACTTCCGATTTGTTGGTGGCATTGTAATCGTTTCCGTTGAATGAGTAAACCATACCCGCTACGTGGGGCGGGTCGGTCACTTCAACAGTAACAAGGTCTCCCACGCATTCGCCAAGGCCATAGTTCAGTTCAACGGCTTTCCATTTTTCAGATACATTGAGGGCACCGCCGTCAATCATAGAGGTCAGAATTTCACACTGACCTGCTACATTGTACACATCAACCTGTTTCCATGTAAAGACAGAAGCAAAGTCAAACTTATTGGCTATCAGATACTGATGCTGGAAAGCAGCAAGTTTAAAGTTCAGAACGAACATCACGTTCTCACTATTGTCGGGCAGGATGGACACATCAGTGGCATTGGCCCATTTTATAGTCAGCATCCCGTCGGTCAATTGCTGGACAGTCATGGTACTGATGGCCGGGTTTACTTGTGTCACACCAACAAAATCAAAGTCGGTTGTATTGGTATATTCCAATGCCAAATCGAACTTACTGATTTTGATGAAGTCTTTCATCGTAACCGGTACTGCATAGATGTTATCGGTGCGATAACAGCCATCCCAGGAGGCGACCTTTAAATGGTAGGTATCCTGGGCTTCCTGGGCAAAGGCCAGCGTCGTCCAGAGTACCATCACCACACCAAGGCCAACTTTTCGAAGAAACCGCCATAAGCCAAGTTCTCCGAGCAAGAAATTTCTAGTAAATTTTTTCATAGCAACTTGCTTTTAATTGAACTTAATTGATTGATTGATTTTGATTTATTAAAACTATACATAAATTTTCAGACATAAATGTCCTCTTTTTTATTCTCATAATACAAACCTAACAAATTTAAATGCAAAGTACAAAATAATTGGTTCATAATTATTCATCTTTTTCGCACTATTTTCATTTTTCCAGCTAATTTTTTCCAACAATTTTAAATTTTGACCGATTTAGTTAACACGTCACTTGTTCATTACTTATGGTTTACCCTCAGGAAACCCTAATTTATCCAAAGAAATTGACGGTCAAATATACGTTTTTTTACACAACAGCGTTCAATTGAAAAGATTTTTATTCAGTTTTTGCCATTTTGTATGGCTGGAAGGTTTGTCGCAACAATATAAAGACCCAACATGGGAATTACCTTATGTGAAATACCTGGGATTTATGGAATTATCGAAAGTTAAGGAATAGATAAATGATATGAACCAAACAAGGATTTTATTAAAATACGACAGGTTATTCCTGCTCCTGCTCATGCTGGTCATCCTGGCAGCCCTCTCTTCCTGCAAAACTTGCAACTGTCCCGCCTATTCCCTTTTGCAGGGACGAGCCGCTGAACCTTGCATGATAGCTTCCATGCCGGCAGGCTTAGCTCATTTTACACCATTATATATATAGGTCAGGGTTCAGGTCGAGATTAAGATGTGTGGAAACCCCGAAGCGGGTTGAACGTCAGTAACCCCCGGTGAAGCCGGGGGAGTGACGATGCAGCTCACCACATCCCAACCCCGAAGCGGGTTGAACGTCAGTAACCCCCGGTGAAGCCGGGGGAGTGACGA
>CAYVBH010000413.1:0-411 GCA_964449015.1 uncultured Bacteroidales bacterium | reverse complement strand
TGCAGCTCACCACATCCCAACCCCGAAGCGGGTTGAACATCAGTAACCCCCGGTGAAGCCGGGGGAGTGATGATGTCCTCCAACCTCTTACCGCTGTTTGAAAAACTGCTGTTGAAATCAAGATGGATGCAGGGATTACCCCGCCCGGCAGCTTTAAGTTAATCTTAACGGAACGTTTTTTTAAACGAAAAGTATCCCTTTGATGCAGACCAATTTGAATATTAGTGTTTACTTTGTATATCAAATCGGTAAGCACTGCCGTTTGAAAAACATTCATTAAAAAATCATTTAATTTTTCAGTTATGTCGAAAATAAAAATTGGTATCAACGGTTTCGGGCGCATCGGAAGATTGGTCTTCCGGGTAGCCATGACGAAAGAAAACATTGAAGTGGTAGGAATCAACGACCTGC
>CAYVBH010000412.1:0-2876 GCA_964449015.1 uncultured Bacteroidales bacterium | reverse complement strand
CTCGTCAGAGAAGAAAAAAGATTCTCAAACAAACCAAGGGTAATTTCCTTTCCCGCAGAAATGTATGGACAGTAGCTGTAAATACCTGGGAAAAGGGTTTGGGTTATGCTTATGCCCATCGCCGCGCCAAGAAAAGGGATTTCAGGTCGTTGTGGATTGCCCGTATCAATGCTGGCGTAAGGCAGCATGGCATGTCGTATTCGCAGTTTATTGGTAAACTGAATGAAAAAGGCATTGCCTTAAACCGGAAAGCTTTGGCCGATCTGGCCATGAACAATCCGGAGGCTTTTGAAGCCGTTGTGAATTCTGTGAAATAAAATTTTTTGGATATAATAAATAATTGTAGAGACCTCGCATCCTGCGGGGTCTCTATGCATTTATACCTACTATCATATGAAAATAGCCCTCCTCGGATATGGTAAAATGGGCAAGGAAATTGAAAAGATTGCCCTTGAACGGAAGCATGAGATTACACTGGTCATTGACATCAATAACCAGCATGAATTCTCCGTTGAAAACCTTAAGAAATCAGACGTTGCCATTGATTTCTCTACGCCACAAACAGCATATGCCAATATTTTAAAATGTTTTGAGGCAGGCATTCCGGTTGTTTGCGGAACGACCGGATGGCTCGACAAGCTGGAGGATATCCGCGAGCGGTGTGCAGACAATACACAAACATTCTTCTATGCTTCAAACTATTCTGTCGGAGTGAATGTGTTTTTTGCGCTCAACAGGATGCTCGCCAGCTTGATGAATCAACTACCAGATTATGATGCTGAGATAAAAGAAATTCATCACATCCACAAGCTTGATGCTCCGAGTGGCACAGCCATTACCCTGGCCAATGATTTGATTACCACGGTCGACCGGAAAAAGCAATGGGAGCTTGGCCAGGCATCTTCAAAAGATACACTGAAAATCACTGCCGTCAGGGAGAACGAGGTACCCGGAACCCACATCATTACCTGGGATTCACCTGTTGACCGTATTGAAATCATGCATGAAGCTAAAAGCCGTAAAGGATTTGCCCTGGGAGCTGTGCTGGCTGCCGAGTTTATTAAAGATAAGAAGGGCGTATACTCAATGGAGGATATGCTGAAACTACGATAAATAACCTCACTCCGGCCTTGAAAAATGAGCCTAGTCAGGAGACTACGCTCAACATGCCGAATTTATATTCAGTACAATGCGCGCTTGGCGTAGTTCAGCTTCGCTGAGCTCCCTTTGGTCGGTTCTAACTACACCGAATAGATTGACTTTTTTTATACCTCACTTCTGTTAATAAAACATAAAAACACCCTATTTTATTCCTTTCCAGCAACCACTTATCTTACTTCACCCAAAAAAATACTACATTTATCGTCAAAACTCTATACAATGAAAGCAGATCGTAAAGACTGGATATGGTTCGGTATTGTTGCTGTTATCTATATTCTCTGGGTCATATGGATGCGCAACTTTTGGTTTCTCCCAGGTCTGGGGATCATATTCGACATGTATATCACCAAGAAGGTCAACTGGACTTTCTGGAAAAAACGCAACGGTCCGAACAGCAAGCTGGTGGAGTGGATCGATGCACTGATTTTTGCAGTCATCGCCGTAACCATCATCAATATCTACCTTTTTCAGAATTACAAAATTCCTACAGGGTCGATGGAAAACACATTGATGATCGGAGATCACCTCTATGTCAGTAAGGTAGCCTACGGTCCCAGGTTGCCCAATACACCCCTATCTTTCCCTTTCACACAGCATACAATGCCGTTTACCGGTGGCAAATCGTACCTGGAATGGATCAAACTGCCTTATAAAAGACTTGCCGGTTTTGGCAAGGTAGAACGCGACGATGCCGTAGTGTTCAATTTCCCGGCAGGCGATACCGTTGTACTTGCACATCAGAACTTAAGCTACTATTCCATAGTGCGTGACTCAGCTTATATGATGCGGGCAAGGGATCTGTTCCTGAAACGACCCTTGAAGAGCAGCGCAGAATACAACAGGCTGGGCCGTCTTGCAGTGTGGAGAAGCTTTGATATTGTCACCCGTCCGGTTGACAAACGCGACAACTACATCAAACGCTGTGTTGCTATACCGGGAGATACACTGCAAATCATTAACAAAAGAGTATATACCAACGGGATACCACAAAAAGAGTACCCGGGCATCAAGTACTCCTATTACATTTATCTAAAGGAAGGTCAAAATATTTCGGATAAGGTATTTGACCGCATGGAAATATATGACGTAGGCAGGTATGCCAATGCCAATATCATCCAGGCTTATCTCACTCAGGAAGAACTGGAAAAAATAAGGGAATTCAGGAGTATACAACAGATCATTGCCAATGATTATTTTGATGATTACTCACCTGATTACTTTCCAAATGATACCAATTACAGGTGGACCATCAACAATTTCGGCCCGCTTTATATTCCGCAGAAAGGGGCTACCATTAAAATAAACATGAAGAATCTCTGCCTTTATGAGCGTGCTATTGGCTATTATGAGAAAAACGACCTGAAGGTAAAAGATGGTCAGATTTATATTAATGGTATCGCAACTGATGAGTACACCTTTAAAATGGATTATTATTGGATGATGGGCGATAACCGTCACAGCAGTCTCGATTCCAGGTTCTGGGGCTTTGTTCCGGAAGATCACATTGTAGGTGAACCGAGGCTCATCTGGCTGTCAATCGACAAGAACAAGAGATTTCTTGGTAAGATCAGGTGGGAACGGATGTTGAAGGTGGTTTAGTTAGAACCAAGATTCAAGAGCCAAGAGCCAAGATAGGGACAAGGGACAAGTGGCATTAAGTTGCACTTCAACAGGCTCAGTGTGACTGGCGTTGTCATGCTGAGCCTGTCGAAGTA
>CAYVBH010000411.1:0-2885 GCA_964449015.1 uncultured Bacteroidales bacterium | reverse complement strand
TTGAGGCAGTCCTTCAAACCCACAGCACGGGGTGAAATGCAGCGAGATACAATGAGGACTGCCTCTTTCTTTTTCAAATATTGTTATTGAGGATTGTGGAGAGCAATGGATACTTTTCAGATGGATTGTTCAATAAAAGTTATCTAAGTCCCATCTCTTTCATTATTTCATCCATGCTTCCAGCATTAAGAAGCATTTGCATATTTTGTAATGATGCTGAATGGGAGTGCCCTTTATGTCTCAGAATTATGTAAAGTGTGACATTATCAGCGAATTTCTTACTTGTAGTGTACTTATCATTGAGAAGATTAATACCTTCCATAATATTTATGAGAGGTTCGGATAAGCCATCATTAGCTAACTCTCTTTTGGCAACTGTTAACATATCACCAATCTTATCCTTAGTTTCGATGTATTTGCTATCAAGTTGGTTAAGAATGTTGTTGTATCTCTTGACAATGGGTTCAGTTTCAGTGTGATGTTTCCCATCATTGATAGTAGCAAGTTTGCAGCCTATAGTTTGTGCACTTAATGCCACAAATAGAAAGGCAAGGAATGTTGTAAGAATAAGCCTTTTCATGATTTACTTATAAATGTGATTATTATATAAATCAAATTTACGAAATCTAAGCTAATTAGACGTGTGATTTAGTCTTTATGTATACCTTCATCGTATTAAAGAATTATTATTCATAAATGTTGTAAATTAGCATATTAGTCGTAATAGGAAACAAGTGATTATTTGTAAGTAAGAAAGGTTATCATGAAAACGCTTTCACCAATATTTTTAATAAGTCTAATAATTGTAAGTTGCATATCTAACCAAACAAAAGAAGGAGACTTACTTAAATATGAAATCATCAGTAAGCAGGATAAAAGCTATATGAATACTTCAAGAATGACGTGTAACGTCTTGCTTGATGTTGTTTCATTGCCTACTGATGATGAAATAGTGCGGACAGCCAAGTCAATCTGGGAGAGTGGTTATAAGGATTGGAAAGAGTTCTCTGTTTCAGTTTTTCTTCCCGAAATTAATGCTGAGACATTCGGGTACGCAATAGTGAATTTCACAGACAAGGGATTTTCAAATTTCTTTAAATATGAAAATGTGTTAATGGGTACGAAATGGGCAGAAAATAATATTGGAGCGTCAGCACAAACAGAAACAAGTGAAACACGACAAGAATTAGTAGAGGATAACCAAACAAAATTGAAAGAGTATAGTATAGATATTTCTATAGTACCTGCTGCAGAAAAACAAATCAAAGTAAAAATTGAAACTGGTCTTCCTGATGGAACTAACCTATTATTAAGTGTTTACAGGATTTATTATCAAAAAGGGGATACAACAGCATATAGTGGCAACCTTGGAGAGGTGAGATTTTCAGTTAAAGAGGGCAAATATGAAACGCTAATATCTTTGAACGATGAGAAATGGTATAATGAATACCAAGATTTAGCGAGAAGCCTCCCAAACGATTTTCCTCCAATAGCAAAAATATCAGATATTATTACTATTGACGTACTTTACACTGCTGCGACACCTCAACCTTCAACAGTAAAAGGGATTTTAGGAGAACGGGGTGAATATGTTACTGGTAAAGGGGTTGGACATTTCGGGACAGGAACAGCAGGGAGATTGACAACCCTAAGAGCCTCGAAGGAATATAATTTCCCGATGAAGGGAACTATTAAAAAAGCACAAGAATATGCTGATTTTCAATCATTGAAAGTAAATCAGACATACTCCGTAACCAAAGAAACACCACTAATGCCCGAATTTGAACCTTCAGACCCAATGGCAGCGATGAGCAATATTAAATATTTGCCTGTAGGTTGTAGGATTAGGATTTTATCGATTAGAACTAAACTGAATTCCCCTTGGTATGAAGTCCAAGCAATTAATAAATCTGGTGAAGTTATTGGCAGGGGATGGGTTAATAGTACTGCACTTATTGGTCAAGATATTCTTGTAGTTAAATGAACTTGTTATTTTAAATTCTGTTCACTTCTGAAAAATCAACAAAAGGAATATTAAATTCAACAGAAAGTATTATTTAGAAATCCCATCGATTGCAAACAGTTGGCTTCTCGGAGCAAATCTTTAAGGATGTAGCTTAATATGTGGGACAAAATTCGTTCAAGTGCTCAAGCTATCCATATCACTTAACGACCAGAACCACCAGTCATCATCGATTTCCATATTCCAAGTAAGGTTATAGCAGCGATTGGTTTTAATGTCTTGGACATTAAGATAAATCATCCCCTCATAATCTTGAAAACCAAGCAGCCTGATTGCAGCGATATCTTCTCCAATGTTTTTGTTTGCCAGCTTCAAGTAGGGCATCCCTCTGGTTAATCTTTTGCCAGTGGTCATTATGAAATGCAAGTCAAGAACAATGGTGTTAGGTGAAATATACTCAAGAACCTTATGCCCTTTAGCATTTATGTATGGCTCATTATTCATATTCCAGTTCTAACAATTCATCATCAATATAATCACTGGCGATTTCATCATAGACCAAATTTTTGATGTCGTTCCAGCGCAGGCAATAATGCTCAGGATGTTCATTATTAACATCCAGATTGACCTCAGCAAAACACCCTGTGTCAGAATTGGCAAACAGCATCTGGAGAAAGCCACCATTGTAATCCACACTCTTGAGTTCGTACAATCCAAAACCCGAATTGCTTACCAACAGATATCGCTGACCAAATCCCATATCGAGCGAGGATTTGTCACGATACAGGAAAATAGATAGATGCTTGTACTTTCCGTCCTGCATAGCCTCTATGAGTTCAGGCAAATCTGCTGGGTATGTGGTGTAAGTTGATTTTTCCATTGTAAGCCATTTTCTTATAAATACTTTCAAAATCCGTTGGGA
>CAYVBH010000410.1:0-2943 GCA_964449015.1 uncultured Bacteroidales bacterium | reverse complement strand
TGTTGACTGATGATTTCATCAGGAACTTTCAGGCAAAGTACGGACTTTTCTACAAATATAAGAATGTGGAAGAGCTCAGTGATCTGCTTGACTTTTACTGGAGTTTGAAATGTGTTGATACGCTTTTTATTTTTCATTACGATATTGAAGAACTGCGTGAAAGATTCAAATCATGCTTTCAACAGGTATATGCAGCAGGCGGGCTAGTTCAGAATGAATCAGGCGAGTACCTGATCATCAAGCGTATGGGTAAATGGGACCTCCCGAAAGGCAAGGTTGACCACAATGAAACATTTGAAGATGCTGCTGTAAGAGAAGTTACTGAAGAATGCGGTATTCATGGGCTTGAAGTAACCGGCCCGCTTATGGCCACTTACCATACATATTATTTGGATGAATCGGCCATTTTGAAAAGAACAGCCTGGTTTGAGATGCAGTATAGCGGGAAGGAAGAGCCCGTTCCCCAATTTGATGAGGACATTACCGAGATCAGGTGGATCAGGAAGGAGGATCTGGGAAGCATCATATCGAATACCTACCCGGCCATTACCGATATCCTGAAGTACAAAAACCTGTTATAGGTCGCCCCTGGCTTTCATCACTTCAAACAAGCGCTGCTCAAAGTTTTCGGCCGGTGATGCCGCCGGAGAATGAATTAATTTACCATCAGGGCCTATCAGAAAATAAGTTGGGAAAGCACGAATGTCGTACTCCTTGAGAATTTCAGGCTGATTGTTGTAATAAAGAAATTTCCAGTCGTAATTGTTTTTTTTCAGGAATTTCGTGAATATTTCCTCTTCCGGATCCGTAGCAATGGTAATTACCTCAATCTTATCTTTGTGCCTTTCGTAAAAGGGAGTGAGCATTCTGAATTCGTTCAGACAGGAATAACTCTGACAGGTACAGAAATTCAGATAGACATACCTGCCCCTGAAATCAGATAATCTCACCAATTTTCCACTTGTATCCAGTAGTTCAAATTGCGGAGGATCATAACCGGGTTGAAGCCGCGTTATCTTATGTCGTATGTTGCGGGCAATTTTGGCATGCTCGCCGATAGTGGTTCTCAGTATGACAGAATCGAGTATGGTTAACAATCCTTTTCGCGAAAACTGATTTCCGTAAAACTCGTCATGAACCTGTTTCAGTATGATTAATTCCTTGAGTGTATCGTTACTGAAATTGCCGGCAACAGAAAGCGTGTGAAGCAAAGAGCTGTAACTTCCGATCCTGTTGATGTCATCATAAACTTTTTTCCCTGAATCAGACCGGCCCAGAAATATAAAATACTTATCAAACACCTGGTTGAACAAATCACCGTAAACCGGATTGTTGTACAATACCGGCCGGTTATTGAAATATTCATCCGATAGACTTTGAACGCGCTGCTGATTAGCCAGCAATTTCAGCATCCCGTAATAGTAATTCCTGTAGTCACCAAAAAAGTGATTTGTTGTGCTTTTAAACGGCGCTTCGATTTGCTGAATATCCGCATCCAGTTTAGCCCAATCTGTTTTCTGGTAAATGCTATTTACATGCTTGTCATAATAAGGGATATAAGAATCATCGAACATCACGATGAGCATGTTGAGATCTTCGCTGCTGAAGTTTGTAAGGCCCAGGTGTATTTCAACCGGTTCGAAATAAGGATTCAGGAGTTCTTCCGGTGATTTATCACTTCGCTCGGGTAGTACCAGTTGATAAGTGTTCCCGGGTTCAACATAAAAATATCCCCTGTAGATTCCCAGGTAAGTATAAAGTTGCCAGGCAGAATCCAGGGAGACATCCAGTTTGAAATCACCTGCATCAGAAACCATGCATTCACCAACCAGATCTTCAGTTCCTGTAATCCAGTCAGAAGTTTTATAAAATGTGATTTTGGTATTTTTGTAGGACGGAGCATTACCGGTAATGCTGACATTTCCCCCCGATGAAACGAAAGGATGCCCCAGGAAGAGCAATACCAACACAAAAAATACCGGGTTCATCTTATCCCTGTTTCATGTCAACATTAAATCTATTCGGCAGAAAAGGACTGGCATCGCCGCCCTGTTTGATGATTTCACGGATTATTGAAGAATTCACAAAGGTATGCTGGGGCAAGGTGAGCAAAAATACAGTTTCTATATCGGGATACATCACCTTATTGGTTTGTGCTATGGCCCGTTCGTACTCGAAATCAGCTGCTGTACGCAGTCCACGGAGAATGTACCGTGATTTTTCGCTTTTGCAGAAATCCACGGTAAGTCCCTTGAATGCCTTTACCACAACCCTGCCTTTGGTATCTTCAAACACTTTTCGTATCTCAGACAGACTCTTTTCAATTGGGATAAACCTGATTTTAGTGGTGTTATAACCAATGCCGACGATTACTTTGTCAAACATATCCAATGCACGGCGCACAACTGATTCATGCCCTATGGTAAAGGGATCGAATGATCCCGGAAAAACGGCAGTTTTTATTTTATCATCCGCCATATGAAGTAGTCATTGATTTTGGTAAACATACGCATTTATGTGCAGAAATAAAACATCCATCTTCCGATCAGATTGAGTTATGCCCGACCTCCGGTTTACCCGCAATTACATCAACCTATTGTTAATTGTTCATTGCTAATTGTTAATTGCTTCACTCTTCCCTCACCTGCAACGCGCCAAATACTACTGGTGCATCAATAATCAGGTTGTTGAGTGATGTTCCAAAGGTGTCAGTTGCATATTGTATTGTTCCGAAGGCAACTGTATTATCATCGGGCATGGTAGCACCGGCAAAAACGGCATCTGATTTGATCTTCACGGGGGTATTTTTGGTAATCCTGATGACAGAGTTTCCGAACACCGTATTGATCTTTATTCTTATTGGTTCATTGTCGGGAAACTGCACATTTCTGAAATCATAAACCGACCTGCCGAAGATCACATTGTACTCGGCGTTGTCCTTTG
>CAYVBH010000409.1:0-2948 GCA_964449015.1 uncultured Bacteroidales bacterium | reverse complement strand
GTCGACTGTTTTGAGGCGTCGAACTGATAAACGTTATCTGCAGGCACTCCGTTTGCCCTGGCCAGTGAAAGTATGGTCTCCTTAACAGGCCCTTCGTCGAGCGGTTTGTATTCATTAAAAAGTGGGCTGATAAATACCGGGCTGATCAGCAAGCCGATAATCATAAAGAGAATGACTACTCCGCTTCCAAATATCCACCAGCGCTCAGGCATTTTGCTGATGATCCGGTAAATAACCATTATAAGTGAACCGATAGCAATCAATGTTATTACAAAACCCAGGAGCTCTTCTGAGAGCCACTCAGAGAAGCCCATATTCGACAGTCCATATTGATGTTCTCTGAAAAAGTCGGTGTAAACAGTAAACGGAAAAGCTATCAGAAAGGAAAGAACAAAGTAAAGCAGGATGAAAACCAGTTTTTGAACGCCTGTTTTCTTAACTTTTGAGGAAGCTTTCATGATCCAGTGGGACAAACCGAATAGAAAAATAGAGGCAATGGCTATTTCGAGCAGCAGGTTCCAGAATGTAATCCAATATCCCCCCTCAAAATAGGCATCAGAACTTTCTTTTTGCTCAGGTGAAATGGAATTCAGATACTCTTCAGTGGCAGTCTGGCTGTCGAATTGCATTTGCACGTTTGTTGCGCCTGAGACGGCATTGGCCCGGGTTTGTGCAACGCCTTTATTATTCAGGCAAAGCAGGATAATTATTGAAGTCAGCGCGATTCTTAAGTAAGATAATCTCATAGTCTTTAGATTTTTGAGTCGATAAGTTTATTATGGAACAAGACTGAAATTGCATGAAAAATACTAAAAAATGTGCAACAGAGACATGTTTTAAACCATGATGAATTTCTATGGAATTTACCTGATCAGGTTTTAAACAGCGAAACAGGCATTTATCAGATAGATGGTAGTGGAATAAGATTATTAAAGGTTAGAATACAAATGGAACAAACATCTTGCTGCGCTTCATATATTCACTGTATTTCCCGCCGAAGTAAGCAATGCATTCCTTTTCATCGAACCGGGCTGTAAAATACAGAAAAACAGTTGAAACAACTGAAACCAGAAACAAGAAGAAAGTCGGGTTCTTGAAATAAATACCCCAGGTCAGATAAATCAGGGATGCATACAAGGGATGCCGGATGTATTTATAAATCCCTGTGTCAACCAGTTCTGTGGTTTTTTCAAATGAGTACAGATGTTCATCCTCCCTGGTTTTTGCTGCCTGTCCGCCTTTTTTCAGCTCCAGGTAACCGGCAATCACCACATAAGCACAAATGAAAAGCAATATCCACGAGAGCAGGTGAGCCGGTGTAAAGGGCGTATCAAACCAATACTTGTAATTATAGGCAAATAAAAGGGCAATGCATTCCCAGCTGATAAAGCGGTAAAAACCATGAGATTTTGTACTAAACAGGGTTTTCCGGGATACCCATGTAATCGGAATGCTCAACAGGATAAAAATGAACAGGGTTTTCATAGTTGTTTGATAAATTGTTGAATTCAAATTATCTATCAGCTAAATATAACAATTTGGTGCGATTATTTAGTCTTGGATCTTGGATCTTGATTCTTGGTTCTAAACTTACAGCTTAATCTTTTTATGAAAGGCTTCCCTGAATGTGTCACCGATGGGAATGAGCTGCCCGCCTATCCTGATCCGGCTACGCTCAATGGATTCTATTTTTTTGACATTGACGGCCCATGATTTGTGCACCTGCACAAAATTCTCTTCAGGCAGCTGGGAAAGAAGTGATTTAAAACTTTGCTTGGTCATTATTTTCCTGCAGGGAAGAACGATACGCAGGTAGGCTTGCATGCCTTCGATATACAGGATCTCATCAATTTGAACATTTTCAACCCGGTATTCGGTTTTGATGAATAATTGTGTCGAAGGCACTTCCGGTTGTTTCCTGCGACCTGCATCGGCACAGACTTTGTTAACCGCAGCCAGAAACCTTTCAAAAGAATAAGGCTTCAGCAGGTAATCGAATACCTGCAATTCATAACCTTTTAGTGCATAATCTGCGTATGCCGAGGTGATAATCACGTAAGGTTTATCAGGCATCGACTCCAGCATCTGAATCCCGGTAAGTTGTTCCATCTGGATATCCAGAAATATCAGGTCAACGCGATGGTCTTTCAGGAAATGCAAGGCATCCAAAGCATTTTCAAAGCCATTGGCCAATTCCAAAAAAGGAACCCTTCCGATGAAATCCTTCAGTTTGTCGAAGGCAGGGGGTTCATCCTCAACAATAATACAGGTCAGCTTCATGAAAGTTTTATTTTCAATTCCACCCTGAAAGAGGATTCTTCATCAAATATAAACAATTCATGTTTCCCCGGGTATATGAGCATTAGCCGTCTTTTAACATTTTCAATACCAATCCCGCCCAATTCTGTATCATTTGGCCTTCCTTTTCTGCACTGATTCTGACAGGTGAAAAGCAACTGGTTGCCGTTGCATTTCAAAGAAATGTCTACAGCAGGCATATTACCTGAGGCGGATGCATATTTAAATGCATTTTCGATGAAAGGAATCAGCAACATCGGTGCAATCTGAATGCCGGAGCAATGATCGGGAAAACTTGTGCGGATGTAGTTTTTATCGCGAAACCTGATCTGCTGAAGCCTGATATGGTTTTTAATATAAACCAGTTCTTTATCAAGTAAGACCAGGTCGGCACGGGTTTCATAGATCATATACCGAAGCATGTCAGATAAGGTGATCAGCGTATCTGATGCTTTTTCGGGTTCAGTACGAATCATTGAATCAATGTTGTTCAGCGCATTGAACAGGAAATGCGGATTGATCTGGGATTTCAGCAGCTCAAGTTCATTTTTCAAATTTCGTGTTTCCAATTCGGTCTTTAACCTGATATCTGCAAACCAGTTTTCAAATCCCCTTACCAGGCTTCCGCATTGTGCAATGATAAAGGTGCC
>CAYVBH010000408.1:0-2964 GCA_964449015.1 uncultured Bacteroidales bacterium | reverse complement strand
CTAATAACGGACCATTTCACCGTCAGTTTGAAAAGGAGCTTGCAGATTATCTCGGGGTAAAATATCTTTCCTTGTTTGCGAACGGAACGTTAGCTTTGGTTTCGGCGCTACAGGCATTACGGATTACAGGCGAAGTGATTACAACTCCTTTCAGCTTTGTAGCAACAACCCACTCATTATGGTGGAATAATATAAAGCCTGTTTTTGTTGACGTTGAACCAGATTTTTTTACACTCGATCCTGAAAAGGTTGAAGCTGCTATAACCCCACAGACAACAGCTATCCTGCCTGTACATGTTTATGGTAATCCGTGCAAAATTGATGAAATACAAAGAATTGCAGATACATATGGTTTAAAGGTAATTTATGATGCAGCTCACGCATTTGGTGTAATAATTAAAGGCATCTCAATCCTGAATTTTGGAGATCTTTCAATTTTAAGTTTTCATGCCACGAAAGTATTTAACACCATTGAGGGTGGAGCAATAATTTGTCATGATGAAACAACCAAGAGAAGAATAGATTATCTGAAAAATTTTGGTTTTGCCGGAGAAACAACCGTTATTGCGCCGGGGATAAATGCCAAGATGAATGAGTTGCAGGCAGCTTTCGGTTTAGTTCAGCTAAAACATATAGATGAGTATATTTCTAAGCGAAAGGAGATAGCCAATTTGTACAGGAAAGAATTGTCGGGTATTAAAGGGATAAGGGTTCTGTATGATATTGAAGGGGTAGATCATTCTTATACTTATTTTCCAGTATTAATTGATGAAAAGCTTTATGGTGAAAGCAGAGATACTTTATATGAGAGACTTAAAAAAAATAACATCTGCGGAAGGAGGTATTTTTATCCTTTGATAAGCCAGTTCCCTACTTATCGGGGATTACCATCTTCTAAACCTGAAAACCTTTCTTTTGCTTCAAATGTAGCAGACCATGTTATTTGTTTACCAATTTATCCAGATCTCGATAAAATTATTGTAAAAAGAATCATAAGTATCTTAATTAACAAATAAAATGAGAATCCTTGTTACTGGTCAATGTACATTGCATTGGGGCAGATTAGAAAATGGTAATATAGGGAATTACTATATTACTGAAACAACATTCAGAGAATTACACAGAGTTTTTCCTGATGTGGAGATTGTCACTACTTTTCAAATGACAGAAGAGTTTTGTTCCAAGGAAAATGTTAGTGTTGTACCTATGGAACTTTATTATAATTGGGATGAAAACGACCTTCCAAATGCTATAAAAGAACTTGGTATAGCTGAATTGTACAGTAAAACTGGTAAAATTTTCTGTACAACACCCTATATTGATTTGATTCTATCAAGTGATCTAGTAATAGATTTTAGTGGTGAAATGTGGGGGTATCATGCTGATTTGGTTGGGGAAAATAGATTTTTAGTGGGTCTTATTAAAGATAGGATTCCACAATTATTAGGAAAACCTACAGTAATGTTAGCTGGCACACAGGGGAGATTTCCAGATCCTGATATAAAAAAATTCGCTAAAGTAGTATTTGAGGGATTTAATCTTATTGCAAATCGTGAAGCAGAAACAGAGAAATTATTAATTGAAGATGGTTTCAATATTAAAAATGTCAGAAACTATGCATGCCCGGCATTTCTTTTTGAACCACATAAGGAGTTAAAAATGAAAAAGATCTATCAAAAAGAGGGACTTGATAGAATTGAAGGGAAAGTAGGGTTTATTATATGTGGCTTTAATATGTTGACTGAACCTTATGATAAGTGGCCTCGGGAAAATGAAGAGTATATTCAATTTGCTGAAGTTATTGAGTATCTGGTAAAAAAACTCAAACTGACAGTTTTTCTTTTATCACATTCTAATGGATTCTCTCTGCCTCCTAATTTTAAACTAACAACAGGCAGAGATTTTCCAATTTTAAAACAATTACGTGATGTTGTTATTCAGCGAGGTAATGTTGATAAAAATTTTGTTAAATTGATTGAAGGGCCTTATAATCCATGGGAGACAAAGGCTATTATCGGTACTTTTGATATGGTAATTTCTGGGCGATTGCATGCTTCAGTTGCCGCGATCTCACAATCTGTTCCAACTGTTGTCTTAATGCATGGACAAGGACAAAAATCTCATAAGACAATAGGGTTTTTCGATATAGCAGGAATTCCGGAATGCGTTGCATATCCTAATAGTTCAGATGAAATGATCGAAAGAATTCATTATTGTTGGGAAAACAAAGAAAAAATAAAATATCACTTAAGCAATAGAATTCCGGAAGTACAACAACTTGCCCATGATAGTTTTGATGCAATAAAGAGTATCCTGGTTTGAACAAATGGAAAATAATATTCTTGATATAGGAATAAATAGTTGTACAGGTTGTGGAGCTTGTGCTATTTCTTGCCCGGTCTCTGCAATTACAATTGGTGTTTCTTCCGAAGGGTTCTTAATTCCCGAATTAAATAATCATTTATGTACTAATTGTGGTATCTGTCAGGATGTTTGTTATCAGTATTATGATGGCTCCTCAATGAAGTCAGGTTCAGATTTTAAAGGCAAAACAGTAATAGCTGTGTTGAATAATTATCTGGAACAAATGAGTGAAGTATCTACTGCAGGTGTTGCTACACAATTGGCCAAATATTATTATGAAAAAAACTATAATGTCTGTGGTGTAAGACTAACATCAGATAATGAAAAGTGTGAACATATTGTTGTAAGAAATATTGAAGAAATTAATAAAATAAAAGGCTCTAAATATCTTCAAAGCAATACTGTTAAAGGGTTTCAGGAACTAATAGATTCAGATAATAAATCAATAGTGTTTGGTCTTCCATGTCAAATCTATGGATTAAAACAACTAATTCAGCAGGAAAATTTAGAAGATAAATTCATCCTGATTGATTTTTTTTGTGCAGGAATACCAACAATAAATCTTTGGCGGAAATATTTAGATTTTATTATTAGAATAAT
>CAYVBH010000407.1:0-2979 GCA_964449015.1 uncultured Bacteroidales bacterium | reverse complement strand
TGAAAACTGCCTTGAGTTCGCCCGGTGCAGATGCTTCTTCCATCACCAGGTACCGACGCATATCTACAATAATGGTCGGATGGTTGATATTGATGGGACATTCCATGGCGCAGGCATTGCAGGTGGTGCATGCCCACAACTCTTCCTCTGTGATATAATCTCGCAGCAGTGATTTGTTATCGGCATATTCCTTGCCGTTCTTCACCAGTCCCGGTCCTTTTTCCTTCATGCGGGCCCTAACATCCATAATGACCTTCCGGGGCGACAGGCGCTTGCCGGTGATGTTGGCCGGGCAAACGGAGGTACAGCGTCCGCACTGAGTGCACGACAATGAATCGAAGTAATTCTTCCACGATACATCCTCGATATCCTTCACTCCAAATCGTTCAACCGGGGCATCAGCGGGTGCTGCGGCATAGGCTGTATCGGGATTCATCATCAGCCTTACCTCGCGGGTTACATTGTCCATGTTGGTCAGCTTGCCCAGGGGCTCCAGTCGTGAAAGGAAAACATTGGGAACTGACATGAACACATGGAAGTGCTTTGAATAGGGAAGCATGTTGGCAAAGATGAATATCAGCAGGATGTGTGCCCACCAGCATAACTCGTGCAGCACGTGCAATGTTCCAACCTCCAGTCCGGCAAACAGTGAAGCAAGAATGTGACTCACCGGAAAAACGCCTTTTACAGCTTCACCTGTAACCTGTTGATGCACCACATAAAAGGTATTCATTCCCAGCAACGATACCATCAACAAAAGGATCATGGTTAGCGCAATGTTGGCATCAATGTGGGTCGAACGGCCCATTTCAATACCCTCGAAGCGTTTGATTTGAAAGAACAGCCTGCGACTGAGGAATACAATGATGGAAAGCCCTACCAGCAAAGCAAAAACGTCACCGGTAGCAATGATCACATTATACAGAACTCCCAGGAAGCTTAACACGCGCTCAGTTCCGGTGAGTCCGTCAATGACCATTTCTATACTACCGATGAGGATCACGCAGAATCCCCAGAAAACAAGGGCATGCAGCAATCCAATAACCGGTCTCCGAAATATCTTGGTTTGCCCGAAGGCCACGTTCATCATTACCCCGACTCTTTTGCCCAAATCCTTAACAGGAAAGGTCTTCCGGGTGAACCTGAAAAAGCCGAGGATGCGGTTGACCGTATAGGCAAATACGCCCAGGGTCAGCAGCAGGGCAGCGGCAAATACCACTTGTTTTACCATCGTCGGGTTTCCTTTATGTTTGGTTATTAGTTCAATGTAAGCCTTACTTGCTCTTGATTTCCTTAACCGCCTCAACCAGTTTGGGCAACACTTTTTGTGCATCGCCTACTATGCCATACTGGGCAGCTTCAAAAATAGGAGCATCCTTATCGGTATTCACCGCAACGATATATTTCGATGAGCTCACTCCTGCCAGGTGTTGTGTAGCACCCGAAATGCCAATGGCAAAATACAGGTTGGGAGCAATGATTTTTCCGGTCTGTCCGGTATGTTCCTCATGACCACGCCATCCTTCATCAGATACAGGCCGTGAACATGCCGTGGCTGCACCAAGCAGATCAGCCAGTTCAACCAGCGGGCCCCAGTTGTCGGGTGATTTCATACCCCGGCCACCGGAAACTACAATATCTGCATCGGTAAGCAATACCTTGCCGCTCTGCTTCTGAACTTCACGCACCTGTGTCTTCACCATCGATTTGTCAACCTGAACGGTTTCATTTTCAATGGAAGCACCTGCCTTTTTCTCGATGAGTTCAAAAGAATTCTGCGCCAGGGTTATGATTTTGATATCCGTTTTAATCTGTAGTTTGGCAAAAGCATTGCCGGAATAGGCCCTTTTATAAACCACAAAAGGACTTGTGCTCAGGGGCAGCCTGCTCACACCTGCACCAATACCGGCTTTCAGGTTCACTGATAAACGGGGTGCCAGCGCTTTGCCCGAATTGTTGTTAGCCAGTACAATAACAGTAGCTCCTTCCTTGCGGGCGAAGTCAGCTATAACTTTAGTAAAAACCTGGTTGTCAAGCGTATCCAGGCATTCGCCCTGGGCATTGATGATCTTGTTCACACCGTAATTCCCCAGTTTTTCCAGTTCACCGGCTTCGGCTTTGCCTATGGAAAGGGCCACAGAATTGGTGTTCAGCATTTCAGCAACCTTGGATGCATACGATGCCAATTCGAAAGACAGTTTCTTGAATTTGCCGTCCCAGTTTTCAGTATATACTAATACAGACATGATTTCTTGTTGTTTGCAATGGTTAAATAATGAATTAAAGTACCTTGGCTTCGTTCTGAAGCATTTCAATGAGTTGCTTCGGGTTCTCGGCATCAATGAATTTGCAGGCAGCACGCGGCTTCGGCATTTCATAACCGGCAACCTCGGTAAGTGTTTCTACGGCCACAGGTTCCACCACCTTGATGGGTTTGGTACGGGCCATCATAATACCACGCATGGCTGCAATCCTAGGTTCTTTGGCAATACCTTTCTGAACAACAGCTACAACCGGAGTAGGCACCAATATGGTTTCCTTGCCCCCGTCGATTTCCCGATTAATAACAACCTGGCCGTTCTCAATCTTCAGGTTCGATACAGCAGAAACCGAAGGATAATTCAGCAATTCCGACAACATGCCTCCTACTGTGGAGCCATTGTGATCACTCGATTCAATTCCACACATGATCATGTCGAATTGTTCGGTCTTTACCACTTCAGCCAGTTGAGAGGCAACATAATAGGCATCTGTTGGCTCGGCATTCACCCTGATGGCATCATCCGCACCTATTGCCAGCGCTTTCCGTATGGTAGGCTCGGCCGATGCCGGTCCCACATGCGCTACTGTAACCGATTTAACTCCGGTTGAAGCATCATCCTTCAATTCCAGCGCGCGGGTAAGCGACAGCTCATCCCACGGATTAATAACCCACTGAATACCACTTACATCAAGCTTTTTGAAATCGTCAACAAATCT
>CAYVBH010000406.1:0-2983 GCA_964449015.1 uncultured Bacteroidales bacterium | reverse complement strand
GGTACTTTGGCAAAGTATTCAGGATAGCCGTTTTTCCACCAGCCAACCCGTGTTTTGTCCGGGTAATAAATTCCAGCAATATAGGTTCCATTTAAAGTTTTGCCGGAATATTTCTCCTCGAAGTTGGCTCGCTGGCCCATATGACCGTTACCCAGGCTGAATATGCTCTCCGATTCCTCCTGATGGCGGGGATTAAATCCCTCTTCAATGATACGCCATTCATCAACCTTATAATAGTGTTTCATCTTGTTTTATCTTGTTTCATTCCATCTGAAACAGCAGGTCATGTAAATACAATGTCCTGCAATTTCAGTTTTTCAAATCCCGGAAAAACCAGGTCAGCTTCTTTCAATATTTCCGGTGAGCCGATTCCGACGCATCTCATGCCGGCATTATGGGCGGCCTGTACCCCGGCAATGGCATCTTCAAAAACAACACAGTTAGCAGGTTCTGCTTCAAGTAATTGAGCTCCTAGAGAGAATACTTCGGGATTGGGTTTTGCAAGGGAGATCAGGTTACCATCTACGATTACATCAAAAAGTGTAATGATATCCGTTCTTTCAAGGATCAACCTGGCGTTTTTACTGGCTGATCCCAATCCAATCAGAATCCTGTTGTGTCTTAACTCACCAAGAAATTTCCTTACACCCGGTAACACATCATCCGGGGTCATCTTTCGCACATACTCGAGATACACTTCATTTTTTTCAGTTGCATACCTCAGTTTTTCTTTTTCAGTAAGGGAAGTTTTGCCAATTTCAAGCAGGATGTTTAATGAATCCATCCGGCTGATCCCTTTGAGCTGTTCGTTATCGGTTTCGGTGAATTCAAATCCCAGCCTGTTGGCCAATTGTTTCCAGGCCAGGTAATGAAAGCGGGCGGTGTCAACAAGCACGCCGTCAAGATCGAACAAACAGGCTTTGATGTTCATCATGTGTTTTTTTTATCCTTGATGTCTTCAACAAACAGCACGGAAAGGGCAGCAATGATCATGGAGATGCCACCGGCAATGAGGGCGAAAATGCTTTGATCGTTAAACATCGATTTCACCATGAATCCCAGCAGTGTGGCAGCAAGAATCTGGGGAATTACAATAAAGAAATTGAATATTCCCATGTAAAC
The DNA here is from genome assembly GCA_964449015.1 of uncultured Bacteroidales bacterium. GTDB lineage: Bacteria > Bacteroidota > Bacteroidia > Bacteroidales > UBA10428 > UBA5072. The sequence continues at coordinate 1,861 of CAYVBH010000406.1, read as the reverse complement.
CCCCATCTTGGACTGCGGCAATGATCCGGTAAGTATGGCGTAGGGCATCGACAAAATACTGGCCCATGCCAGTCCGATCCCGATCATCGAAAAGATCATCTGGTGCGGATCGGTGAGAAAGTAAAGCGAGATCAGGCTCAGTCCGCCTACTGTAAGCCCCACCATATGGGTTATTTTACGGTTGGTTATTTTAGCCAGCCAGGGCAGGAAAAACAAACCGAAGGCGGCAGCAAACAGGTTATAATAGCCCATCATGCCACCAATCCAGTTGGCACCTTCGTTATAAACGGCTGATTGTGTGTCGCTGGTGCCATAAAGATGCCGGGTTAGTGCCGGTGTGGCATAAATCCATAACGAGAAAAGGGCAAACCACGAAAAGAACTGTACCACGGCGAGCTGCGACATGGTGCGGGGCATCCGGTACAGGTCGGTAATTACGCTGACCAGTCCGTTTTCAGTGCTGTTTTTTTGAACCAGCAGGTAAGTTACCAATTGCAAAATACCAAAAAGGGCAAGACCTCCGGATAAGATGTATAGCTCTTTTTCGAGGGCAAAATAATAAATCGGGAAAGCAATTGCGATACCGGTCAACAACCATATTACACCCCGATTGAGGTACTTGTTGGCCGGTTCACAGGTTTCAGCAACCTGTGCCTGCTGGTCAGCAATCGATTGGTATTTTTTCAATTCCTCGGGTGAGTACTCTTTCGTGGTGAATACAGTCCACAATACAGCCAGCAGAAATACTGCGCCTCCGAAGTAAAACGAGTAAATAACAGTATGCGGAATTTGTCCTTCCGGGGCCGTGTTGGAAATATTAAGCCAGTTGGCCAGCATGTAGGGCAGCCACGAGGCTACAAAGGCCCCGATGCCGATGAAGAAGCTCTGCATGGTAAAGCCCAGGGTGCGTTGTTCATCGGGCAGCATATCACCCACGAATGCCCTGAAGGGTTCCATGGAAATGTTGATGGAGGCATCCATGATCCACAACATTCCGGCAGCAAACCAAAGGGCAGGGGAGTTGGGCATTATGATCAACGCCATGGAGGCCAGGATGGCACCTGTCAGGAAATACGGTCTTCTTCTGCCCAGTTTACCCCAGGTTTTGTCGCTCATGTGACCAATTATGGGTTGCATGATGAGACCGGTAACCGGAGCTGCAATCCATAATATAGGTATGTTGTCGATTTCAGCTCCAAGAGTTTGGAATATACGGCTCACGTTGGCATTTTGAAGTCCAAAGCCGAACTGGATACCCAGGAATCCGAAACTCATGTTCCAGATCTGCCAAAAACTTAGTTTAGGTTTATTCATGAAGTCTTAAAAATGATAAGGGGTATAAAAACAAAAATCCCTGTCTGTCAGCAACAGAACCAGAGATTAACAAATTGGATTATCGGGAATAATCAGATCAAAAATAATACAAAGAAAAGTTATTTGCAACTATTTGATTGATAAATTTTTATAGACACCTGCAAAAAGTCACGAAATACCAGATTGCAATCGTTTGCGGTGCACTACAGTTTCCTTGTACTGTCCCTCACCACCAAATCTGTTTTAACTACTTCGGTGATGGGGTTGGAAGATTCACACTCGTCATTGATTCGTTTTATGAGGATTTCAGTTGCTTTTTTGCCGATTTCGAAGCCATGCTGGCTGACTGTGGTGAGGAGTGGATCAGTAATGGTAGATACCAGTCCATCCGTAAAACCCACAATGGAAACATCTTTGGGGACTTTAAACCCCATTGCCTTTACCGTATTTAGTGTTCCTACGGCTGTCATGTCGTTCACCGTAAATATGGCATCAGGCGGCCGGGTGCGGCTCATCATCAGCCGGGTAATTTCCATGGCATCCTCAA
>CAYVBH010000405.1:0-3071 GCA_964449015.1 uncultured Bacteroidales bacterium | reverse complement strand
AGTCAACTTTAATACCACGTATACCGATGCTTTTCATCCAGGCCATTTCATTCCTGCGCGAAACCGGATTATCCATGATTCCTTTCGGACTCTGGGGTGCATCATTCCAATACCCGTTGGAGTTATACCAAAGGAAGAGTGCTACATTTTTTGTTGCGCCATATTGTGCCAGTTCAGCTATTTTGTTGCGTCCAATTTGTGTATCCCACAAAGCATCAACCAAAACCGATTCATAGCCCATTGCGGCACTGAAATCTATGTACCGCTTTTGTTCATCAAATTTGGTGCTTTCATCCATACCAATGATCCAGCTCCAGGAGCCGCGTCCGTATTGGTATTCCTTTGATGCTTCATAAAGCGGTTCTACCACATCGAAAGGGATAGTGGTTTCCACTATTGGTTTCAGTGTTTCACCCAGGGTGATGGTGCGCCAGGGTGAATACCCAGGAAGTGATATTCCCGGTAAAACTGTGCCATTACCGTTGTTTTCCCCTTCCATGGGAAAGCCAATGGTGTACAACCCGTTGGGGTGACCCAGCAACCGGCTGCCACAATAGGTGCTTCTCACACCCGTTTCAGAAATCAAAACCCAACCCTGATTCTGTAACCTGAACAAACAGGGAAAGGTATACCCTTCCCCGATACCGTTCTGACCGGTGGGTGCATCAGCCGTATACGGCGTTTCATAACTGGGCATGGTGCGGGCAAAGCCAACCATGGGCTGGCTTTGCGGACAAAGGAAAGTAGTTGTGCTGTCGGGTAAAACAAAACCCGTTGCTTCTTGTTCAACAACACATACCAGGCGCTCGCCCTGAGGGTAAACCTTGTATTGAAAAGCAACATCATTGTTGCTCACCCTGAAAATTACGTCAAAAACGACTTTACCCTCTTTCGAAAACGAAAAAGCCCCTTCCCGAGCCTGGTAATGAACCTTACTCTTTTTAATGTTGGGCAATGCGTAATCGGCTTCTATTGATCGCAGGCTTACTGATTCATTCAGAACCAATTCCTTTGAAAAATCACCTATATTCGTCTTCAGACCCAGGGGTGATTTTTCCAGAAATGGTATGCCGTTATAAGATATTCCATAAACCGGAACTCCATTGTCAACCGCTACTGTAACCACTAGTTTTCCATCGGGGCTGACTACCTGATTTTCTTCGGCCCTTAAAAAGCCATTTATCAGGAAGAGATATAATACCAGTAAAAGTGCTTTTTTCATCATGCGAAATCTTAATTTATGCTGAGTCACTTGATAAAGGATACTTCATCGTTGATATGAAAATAGTCAAAATCAGCATAACCACCAGATGATTTTGAATTATAATTGAAGAGTCCGAAACGATAACCCATGAAATGTTCCATCAGGGTGTATTCCATTTTGAGTTCGTTTCCGATTGGCTTCCAGTCTTTACCATTCAGACTGTAATAGAAATAACCCAGATCAGCCCGGTTTCTGAAATCACATTCGGCTTTCAAATAAACCGTTTTTTGGCTAATTGGAATCCTTTGCATTTCAACCGGTTTTCGGGTATCTGCATTAACCATCACCAGAAAGGGTTTTCCGTTTTCTACGCGCACGCCCACCAGTCCAAATTTTTTCTGCAACAAACAAAGGCCGGCAAAACCACCCTCTTTCAAGCCGCTGATATCGACACATGTTGAGCCCGAACATACAGGTCCGAATGTCCGCTGAGTAAGCGTATTTCGTGCCATCTCAAAAGAGGTGTCAATTCTTTCGGTTGACAGTCTCAGAAAACCTTTCCGCGCTTTAACCGACCAAAGTTTGTTGTCGGGATTGTGGTTCCACTGCCAAACCAATGGCAACGGAGCATCCTTTTTTTTGCGACTGAATTCGTCACTGGCTACAACGCCAGGGATCAGCCCCTTACTTGCCGGCAGATTCAATTTTTCAGGCACCTTGCCATCAATCCCAATCAACGGCCATCCATCCTCCCATTTCATGGGAACCAGGTACGGAATGCGGCCAACCGATCCGAAATCGCGGAACAAATAGGCAAACCAGTCTCCTTCGGGTGTGTCAATAATTCCACCCTGCGCCACGCCCAGGTCCTGGAAAGCAAGCCGGCCTTCATAGGGTCCCGTAATCTTATCAGCCCTGTGTACAACCACTGTGCGCATACCGCCTCTGGGCCAGGTGATATTGAAAAGGTAATACTTACCATTGATCTTAAACAGTTGGGAACCTTCTGCACCCAGCATGATGTTATCGCCTGCAGGTGCACTTGCATTCTCAATTAGAACCCGGTCTGAACCAGGTATGACACCTGACAGATCACCCTTAATCTCAACTATGTTGAGCCTGCCATTCCCGTAAATCATGTAGATCCGGCCATCATCATCAAAAAACAGGGTATTGTCGTGTAATGAGGGTTCAAAGGATATTTCTTTCCACGGACCTTTTTCAATATTTTCTGTACTGAAAATGTATGTTTTCCCAGTCGTTGAGGAAAAAGTGGAAATATAAAACAGATTGTTATGATACCTGATACAGCTTGCCCACGATCCTCTTCCGTAAGCACTTTTGCCATTGTTAAGATTCAGGGCATCCACATCTCCAAGAATATCATAGGCATAATTTACCATTTGCCAGTTCACCAGGTCTTTTGATTTCATGATTGGTACCCCTGGAGCCATGTGCATGGTAGTACTGCTCATATACCAGGTATCACCCACACGGATAATGGATATGTCAGGCACATCTGCATAGATAATCGGGTTTTGGGCTTGCCTATCAGATGCATCCTTAACTTGTCGAATCGGTTGAACTCCCTCTTTGGTTTGTATCACCTTCTGAATTGTACCATCTGCATTATAGTACATGTAGTCAACACATACCGAACGCCTGTACATACTTCCGGTGGGCAGTGCCCCGTTATGATAAAAGAAATAAGTGTTCCCTTTATAGTCGGCAATTCCTGGATGTGTGGTAAAGCTGTTGGGTACGTTTTCCTGAATTATGCCTTTATACTGCCATGGCCCGTCGGGAGACGCAGCTGTGCAGTATTCGATCATTTCGGGTTTGGTACCTGCTCCGGCATAAACCAGAT
>CAYVBH010000404.1:0-3099 GCA_964449015.1 uncultured Bacteroidales bacterium | reverse complement strand
GAACTGCCGGCTTCAGATGGGCGGATCAGATCAGTGGGGAAATATTGTCACCGGTACTGAGCTGATCCGGCGCAAAGACGGAGGCGAGGCTTATGCACTGACCTGCCCGCTGGTAACAAAAGCCGACGGAGGAAAATTCGGAAAATCAGAACAGGGCAATGTATGGCTCGATCCGGTGCGAACGTCACCTTATACCTTTTATCAGTTTTGGCTGAATACATCTGATGAGGATGCAGCGAAATACATTAAGTTGTTTACCCTGCTTACCCGGGAAGAAATTGAAAGTCTGACAGCAGAGCACGTGCAAGCTCCACATATGAGGCTAATTCAGAAACGACTTGCAGAAGAGGTCACGACCATGGTGCATTCCAGGGCGGATCTGGAAATGGCTGTTGAAGCTTCGGAGATTCTCTTTGGAAAAGGAACGGCAGAGTCTCTTAAAAAGCTGGATGAAAAAACTTTCTTAAGCGTTTTTGAGGGAGTGCCTACATGCCAGGTCGATAAAGAGCTGCTAAAGGCAGGAATCAACATAGTAGAATTGCTTGGAGAAAAGACAGATATATTTCCATCCAAAGGAGAAGTGAGAAGAATGATCAAGGGTGGGGGGGTGAGCCTGAACAAAGCCCGGATTGATGATGAGACCCTGACCGTAGGAGTTGGAAATCTTTTGAATAACCGGTACATTCTGATTCAGAAAGGAAAGAAGAACTATCACCTGATAACCGTTAACAATTCATAATCATGGATCAACAAGCAAACAGCAGGGTGCCTGTCAGCAATGCATTCGACCTTGTAACCTATATGTGGAAGAAAAGATTCGTTTTGATTATCCTGACTTCTATCGCCTTTATTGCGTCAATTGTAATCTCACTGTTGATTACGCCGCGATTCAAATCAAATGTTGTACTTTTCCCGGCTGCATCTGTATCCCTTTCGAAGAGTCTGGTTGAAACATCTTCCATTTCTACTGATTTCCGTGATGTGCTTTCTTTCGGGGAAGATGATGAGGCGGAAAGAATGCTGCAGATTCTTCATTCCAACCAGATCAAGGACCATGTAATTCAGAAGTTCAATTTGATGGATCATTATGAAATCAACCTTTCTGAACCGTTTCCATATACCAAACTTGAAAAGAAATACCAGAGCAACATCCGGTTCAGGCGAACAGAATTCATGTCGATTGAAATTGGTGTACTCGATACCGATCCGCAGATGGCGGCTAATATTGCAAACGAAATTGCGGCTTATGTTGATACCACCATACATAACATTCAACGAGAGCGCGCTGTGGAGGCATACAATCTTGTTGAGAAGGAATATAACAATGCCGAAAATGAAATTAGGATGATCAGCGATTCACTCCAGGAAATAAGGCAGCCAGGCATAATCTATAGTGAGCTTTCGCAAAAGCTGGAATCGGAGATTCAACGAATGGGCTTGTTGAAAGCCAAACTGGTGGCATCAAAAGTTAATGTGGAACAAACACTCCCGCAGATTTTTATTGTTGATCGGGCGGTAAAAGCGGAAAAGAAAGCAGTCCCCAAGCGTTCCATTATTGTTATCATATCAACACTCTCAGTCTTTGCTTTATCCTTGCTGGCTTTACTGATCATCGACCAGATAAAACATTCAAATTCCTGATGTCCCTGAAGCAAAATCTCAGGAAGCACGGACTTGTCATTGCCCTGGTGATTCTATACATCATGGCGGATATGGTAATGACATTCCATGAGATATATTTGCTCAATCTACTCCCGCTGGTTATACTGGTTATATACATTGCCCTGGCAAGGCTCGACATCATGTATTTTATCATAGTTGCTCTTACCCCATTATCCATTCAGTTGCTCGAGTTTTTTCCTGGGTCTCCCATAGACTTTGCCATACCTACGGAACCTCTCCTGTTTGGAGTTATGTTGTTGCTGATATACCGGACTGCACTTAACGGGTTGCGGTATAAAGCAATATGGAACCACCCTGTAACCTACGCCATTCTCTTCAATCTTTTCTGGATCTTCTTAACATCGTGTACCAGCGTCATGCCGCTGGTTTCGTTTAAATTTTTGCTCGCCCGCATCTGGTTTGTCATGATTTATTATTACCTGGCCATTCTGGTATTCCGCAATACAAATAATATCCGCGTTTTCATATTATCCTATACCTTGCCCATGCTTATTGTTATTACCTATGCCATCACACGGCATTTGTCATATGGGCTATTTGACAAACAGGCAGCACACTTTGTAATGAACCCGTTTTTCAGGGATCACACTTCTTATGGCGCCATCCTGGCTATGCTGTTTTTTGCCTTGGGGGGGCTGGTAATTAACAAAAAGCGTGACCTGCTTTTCAGTTTGCTGACATGGGGAACTTTGAGTGCGGTGACACTGGCCCTGATTTTATCATACACACGTGCAGCCTGGATCAGTGTGTTGATCTCCCTTTGTATCTTACTTCTGGTCTTGTTAAAAATCAAGTTTAGGTACATATTGCTGGTAGGTATCCTAGGGATACTTTACATGACCGGCCAGCGCACAGAAATTATCCGCAAAATGGAAAAAAACCGGCAGGAATCATCAGCAACATTGAGCGAACATGTGAAATCCATTTCAAATATAACAACCGACGAATCGAACCTGGAAAGAATAAACCGCTGGAATGCCGCATTGCGCATGTTCAGGGAACGTCCGATTTTTGGATGGGGGCCTGCTACCTATATGTTCAAATATGCTCCTTATCAACGCGGAGCCGAAAAGACAGGCATCAGTACTGATTTTGGCGATAAGGGAAATGCACATAGTGAATATATAGGACCTCTTGCTGAAAGTGGTTTGCTCGGGTCGCTTTCTTTTATTGCTATAGTTGTGCTGAGTCTGATGACAGGTTTCAGGGTGTACATGAGATTACAGGATAGCCGTTTAAAACAGATTGTTCTTTCGTTATTGCTTGGCTTTATTACCTACCTGATTCATGGAACCCTCAATAATTTTCTCGATACTGACAAAGCATCGGCCTTATTCTGGGGATTTACGGCCGTTTTTGTTTCGCTGGACCTTTCATTAAAAGAACTCAATACCCAAAATTGAGATATCATCAAAA
>CAYVBH010000403.1:0-3137 GCA_964449015.1 uncultured Bacteroidales bacterium | reverse complement strand
CGGAGGGTATAACCAGATCGATCCCAAATATGTCATTGACCCCTATGGGCGTTACATGCCGGCCGTGAACCGTTTTCCCTCGGCAGAAGGCAATAAAGGGTTTAAAGAACTGGCAGATTATGTGCACCGGAAAGGATTGAAATTTGGCATACATATCATGCGCGGCATTCCGAAGGTGGCTGTTGAAAAGAAACTACCCATCAAGGGTACGGATGGAATTACTGCCGACCAGATTTATTCAACCGAACTGCAATGCACCTGGTTGCGCGATAATTATACAATTGTGGCCGATAAACCCGGTGCACAGGAGTATTACAATTCCATTTTCGACCTGTATGCCAGTTGGGGCGTAGACTTTGTTAAAGTGGATGATCTTTCGAGACCCTATCATAAGACCGAAATCGAACTGATTCGTAAGGCCATTGACCGGTGCGGCAGACCCATAGTACTTAGTACTTCACCAGGGGCCACTCCTGTTGAGCAGGCCGCACACATTCGCGAACACGCCAACATGTGGCGCCTGGTGGATGACGTGTGGGATACCTGGCCGCAAATAAGTCACTTATTCGACGTGTGTGAACAATGGTACCCGCACATCGGACCCGGCACCTGGCCCGATTGCGACATGCTGCCGCTGGGCAGGATCTCGATCCGCGGGGAGCGTGGTAACGACCGGATGACCCGGCTAACGAAGGATGAACAGGTGGCCCTGATGAGCCTGTGGACCATTTTCCGCTCGCCGCTGATGTTTGGCGGTGACTTGCCCGGCAACGATGATTTTACGCTGAGTTTGCTGACCAATGCCGAAGTGCTGGACGTTTTAAAAAACAGCACCAATAACAGACTGTTGCAGAACAATGGCAGCACCAGAATATGGGTGGCGAATGATATCAAAAGCAGCGATGTGTTTGCAGCCTTGTTTTACAATTCAGATCAGCAGCAAATGAACAAATCGCTGGCCATTTACACGAGTGATACTTTATCGTATAAATCCAGTGAACTAGGTACGGCTATGAAGGTGAACATTGCCGGAGCTAAAAAATTATATCTTGTTGTAAGCAACGGAGGTGATGGCAATGACTGGGATCATGCCGACTGGATTGAGCCCAAACTTACCGGACCAAAGGGCACCTTATTACTTACCGATCTCAGGTGGGTTAAAGCAAGCGCCGGCTGGGGCGATGTTCAGGTGAAAAAAAGTGTTGGGGGGAACAGTCTCGTTGTTAACAACAAAAAGTATGATAACGGAATTGGGACACACTCCAATTCTGTTATAGAGTATGATATACCCGAAGGTTATAACACCTTTACTGCAACGGGCGGAATTGACCAGGAATGTATTGACCAACAGGGTGCCACGGTTCAGTTTCATTTATTCACGCAAAATCCTTTTGGCGTTGAGGCCATGGATTCCATTCAAGTGGCCCTGAGACTTAATGATATCGGGTTAAGCGGGAAAAGTAAAGTGCGTGATTTGTGGGCCAAAAAAGATATAGGTGAAGTTGACGATCAGGTTTCTTTATGGGTTAATGATCACGGAGCGCGGATGGTAAGGATCAGTCAGTCTAAATAAGGTTGGGGGCTGTTAAATTTGGTATTATATTAGGGTACTCTGATAATGAACCTGGTTGGCTTTCCCATATTTTTGAATAAACGAATAGCTCATTAATAGATAGGATGATACGAGAAATGACTCAGGAAGACAGTTCGCGAATTCTGGAAATATATAAAACGGGGCTTGAAACCAGAAATGCCACATTTGAAGTTCATGTTCCTTCGTGGAATGACTGGGATTCAAAACACCTGAAACATTCAAGATTTGTATATGTTAATGATGACAATAAAGTGATGGGATGGGTAGCTTTATCACCTGTATCAACACGAAAAGTTTATGACGGTGTTTCTGAAGTCAGTATTTATGTAGACACAAAAGAACTCGGGAAAGGTGTCGGTTCTATGCTTATGGAAAAAGTAATCACGTCATCGGAAAAAGAAGGAATATGGACGTTATGTTCCAGCGTATTTCCGGAAAACGCAGCAACACTTAAACTGCATCTTAAATTTGGCTTTAAGATTATTGGCAGAAGGGAACGAATTGCACAATTGGATGGTAAGTGGAGGGATACTATTTTGCTGGAAAGACGAAGTGCAATTGCAGGTGTTTAAGATCATTAACGTTACCTATCGCAGTCATGCAGATATCATTGCAATTTTTTAAGAATAATCATTTTGCTTGTTTACTTTAATACGAAAACAGGAAACCCCATACCTTGCACTTATGAAACAATTGGTTTTGTTAATAATGTTGTTTTCTTCTACATCCCTTTTTTCGCAGGAAGTTAACTATGATATGGATACCATAGGGATCATGTCAGAGATCCTTCATGAGAATCGCAGCATAATCATATACAGATCGCATAATATGTCGTTTAATGACGCTTCAAAATTCATTTATCTTATTGATGGCGAGTATGCCGGATACCGGGTTCAACAAATGATGGATCATATCGGGGATTCACTATCCAATTGGATTGTCGTTGGCATAGTGAATACCGACAGACGGCGTGATCTGCTTTACGTTAATGGCGCCGCTCAGTTTCTTGAATTTATTACTCAGGAACTGATTCCTGCTGTAGAAAAAGATTATAAAATCCCAAAGCGGATTCTATATGGGCATTCATTAGGAGGCAGTTTTACGATATATGCTATGCTCAATAAGCCCATTTTTTTTAATGGCTTTATTGCCTCAAGTCCGACACCGATAATAGACCTGGTTCAAAAGGAAAGCTACCTGAAGTTGGACAGCACGAGTAAGAATCCGGTTTCGTTTTATTTCAGTCGTGGTTCGCGCGACATGAAGCAGGTTTCAAAATGGTCGCAGAAATTGTCGGAAAACCTGTCGGGGCTCACCTTTAATAAGCTTGATTGGCAGTATCAGGTTTTTGAGGGCAAGGACCACTACAACAGTGATGTTGCGGCATTGGTGAATGGGTTGAAATATTTGAAATAATTAACCGATGATTATTTGCATGACTACAAGTATTGGTATTTCTATTTTACTGTTTAAGGATGAACTGGGTTGTTTTAATCATAGCCGGATTTTTTGAAACCGCCTTTGCATTTTGTCTGGGCAAAGC
>CAYVBH010000402.1:0-3178 GCA_964449015.1 uncultured Bacteroidales bacterium | reverse complement strand
CCAGGTCGAATTCATAATCTTTTTTAACATTGCGGATGAGGGTTGGCAGTGTATCATGCACCTGATCAAACACGCCACTGAAATAGTCATGTCCCCTTATGCTAAACAAATTATATTCAATGGAATCCACTGTGAGTGTTCGTTTTTCATAATTACCTATAAGCAGGCTGATCTTTGGTAACGCGTAATCCGGAACAAATTGGACACATCCGTTTCCGGCTTCATTCCTTGTTCCTTGCGAAATCGGTGTTAAACCCGGAGACGTTCTGACCTTCAATGAAAACCTGGTGAAATCGGGGGTATACTGCAAAGGAACCGTAGTAGCATATCCGGTGCCGGTTACCGGGTACCACAACACATCCGATGTCAGGCACACAAAATTCTTTTGGAGAAATGCATATCTCTTTTGCATCCGGAAGACCTCATAAACCGGATTATCGGTAAAGGCCTTGTCGCCCAGGTCAAGAAATGCCATGTTTTCATTAATACCGCCAGAGTATTTCATCCTGATCATAAGACTATCCCCAGGCTTCAAAGGGGCTTTCAAAACATGAAGTATAATCTGGTACATCCTTTGCCAGGAAACCGGTTGGTTGTTCACCTCCAGGTTTTCCACATTCAACCCGGGATTCAGACTGATGATTAGGGTATCTATCTCAGTTTTGTTTTGATTGAACATAGTGAGCTGAGCATCCACGAATATGCTCTTGTCCCAATGTTCCAGATCGAGTTCACAAGAACTGACAATGGGCTTAGGGATGTGTACATACCGGTTATTTAACGCAATCACTTCCTGCCTGAAGTCAAATAACGAATCTTTCAAATGAAGATACTGCCATATCATGGCTGCCCCGGCAAGAAGAAACAGAAGTCCTGCGAACAACGGAACGCGTATAAATTTTACAGACTGGGGAAGTCGTTGCAACCGGTATATGGTAAGCAAAATAAGCCCAATCCCCAAAATGAAATAAATACTACGGTGCAGCAGGATTTCGCCAAAATTGCCAAACCCGCTGATGGAGGAATACATCATGGGCACGTTAAAAGCAATGTAATCAAAGAGATGGTATGCTTTTTTGCTCAGGTAAAAAACGGTAAGTGCAATATAGCCTATCAGCAAAATGAAGGTGACAGCCTGGTTTTTAACCAATACCATCAGAAAGAACGACAGTCCCAGGATGAAGGTAAGCGTAGGCAGGCTGATCAGCAGCGGGTATGCCAGGTAAGGAAAAGCGCTTTGAGAACCAAAATTTCCGATAAGTGAGAAGCCAATACCTATTAATAATACCACTAGGTTCAATACAAGAAATACAGCCAGAATGCCCAGTGTTTTTCCCAGAATGTATTGCCCGTTGGTCATGGATCGGGCATAAATCACTTCCACTGTGTCGTTTTTCCGGTCCTGTTTCAGAAACTCAGAGGCAAGGAACACAGCCACTACAGCCTGACCCAGGTTCAGTATGATCAGGTTGGCATACGGGATGGATGCTGCCAATGCCCGGTAAATCAAAGGGGAACCGGATGATTTTATGTGTATGGCCAGGTTGAAAATGCCGAGTCCGAATATCGCACCTGCAGCAAATATTCTGAAAAACCAGCTTCTCAGCAAGGTCCGCATTTCATAAGCGGCGATGATTCGAATGAGGTGAAACGACATAAAAAAATCTATATGGTTGCTGCAATTGATTCCATAAAATACACATAGGCATGTTCCAGGTTCGGCTCTATTTCCCGGGCAGAAGGCAGACTGATTTGCTCACCCACCAGTTGAATCTCCCATCCGTTTTCGGTTGGAATGGTCGAAGTAACTGCATATTTTTCCTTAAGCATATCATATTCCACTCCTGCAGTCTGTACCTGCCACACATGTCCCCTGGCCTTGCCGACCAGCAATTCCGGTGATCCGTTAAACTGCATACAACCCTCATTCAGCAATGCCAGATCACGGCATACGCTTGAAATGTCACCCACAATATGTGTAGAAAGGATGATAATAACATCCTGCTGGCTCAACTCGGAAAGGATATTCCGAAAGCGAATCCGCTCTTCGGGGTCCAGGCCGGTAGTAGGTTCATCTACAATAATTATCCGGGGATCTCCGATCAGCGCCTGGGCTATTCCCAGCCTGCGCTTCATACCACCCGAAAGATTGTTGGCCTGGCGGTCACGGGCATCAAAAAGCCCTACCTTTTCTAACCATTCATCCACTTTTTTGTGCCGTATGGTTTTGGATGTAATACCCGACAATCCGGCGGCATAATCGAGGAACTCCCAGGTTTTTAGTTTGGAAAAAAAGCGGAAATCCTGGGGAAGGTATCCCAGCAAAGCACGGATCTTTCCCCTGTCGGCGGTCAGATCAAACCCATTCACGCTTACCGTTCCGGAGGTAGGTGTTAACAGGGTAACCAGAATGCGGATCAGGCTTGATTTTCCGGCACCATTGGGTCCTAACAAACCGAACATGCCGTTTTCAATGGTCAGGTTAATGTCAGAAAGGGCATGTTTTCCGTTAGGATAAATCTTGTTTAAACCACGGATTTCTATTTTCACACGTTGAGATGCTGTTGCATATTATTAGACGATGAAGGTAGAAAAATATTGCAGAAAAAGAGCAGAATTTTCTTGGCATACGTCATTGTTTCATACACAATATTTGATAAAACCACTATTTTTGGGAAAACATAACACATGCGACTCCTGGGAAACATAATCTGGCTGCTTTGCGGAGGACTCATTACCGCCATGGAATACCTGGCTGCAAGTTTGGTGCTCCTGATCACCATCATCGGCATTCCGTTTGCATTGCAAACCATCAAGCTGGCCATGCTGGAACTTTGGCCCTTCGGTGCCGAAATCCGAACCCGGGAGAACCAGCCGGGATGCCTTTCCACGCTGATGAACTTCATTTGGCTGTTTGTGGGCGGTTTCTGGATATTCCTCACCCACCTGATTTTCGGATTCCTGCTGGGCATTACCGTCATCGGTATTCCGTTTGCCAAACAGCATTTCAAACTGGCCCACCTGGCGCTGACTCCGTTTGGGAGAGAAGTGGTTTTTTAGGAGTTGGCAGTGGCAGGAGCAGGGGTAGTGGTTTACAGTTCAATTACAAAGGTGGTGAGCGAATTGGGTGATGAAATCATGGTCAGTGAGCCCCGGTGAAGTTTCATGATCTCCTGGC
>CAYVBH010000401.1:0-3195 GCA_964449015.1 uncultured Bacteroidales bacterium | reverse complement strand
ATGTCTTCGCAAAATCGGGCTTCTTCTTCCATATTTCAAGGTGTTTGATGTAACGGAAACAAAATTAAAATATTGAATCAAATTTTCAATCCTCTCAGAGAAAAAATATCGCCACTGTGGCTCAAGTCAAGTTCCCCGGATTCGGGTTGAATCAGGCCGCCAACAGTATTAGTTGTGAATGATACTGCCTACTTCTTTTCCTTCGAGTACCTTTTTCAAATTACCCGGTGTATTCATATCAAATACAAGAATGGGTACATTGTTTTCACGGCACATGGTGAACGCCGTCAGATCCATTATCTTCAATCCTTTATTGTAGGCCTCTTCAAACGTAAGATCGGAATATTTCACAGCATTCGGAACCTTTTCAGGATCGGCTGTATAAACGCCGTCAACCCGGGTACCCTTAAGGATCATTTCAGCTTCAATTTCAACACCTCGTAAAGCAGCTGCTGTATCGGTTGTAAAGAAAGGATTCCCGGTACCAAAGGTAAATATCAGCGAATAGCCCTGGGCAAAGAGTGTTTCTGAGAGGGTTTTGGAATAGCGCTCAGCTACGGGAAGCATTTCAATGGCTGTTAAAACCCGCGCTTTGCCTCCTGCCTGGTTGATAAAGGTTTGCAACGCAAGTCCGTTGATCACGGTGGCCAGCATGCCCATGTAATCACCGGTTATCCGGTCAAATCCGCTTTTCAAACCCGACAAACCCCTGAAGATATTGCCACCTCCTATCACAATGCCTACTTCGGCGCCCAAATCTTGTGCCTCTTTGATCTGCCGTGCGTAGGATTCGAGCACCGCTTCATCAATGCCTGATTTCTTTTCGCCCATCAGTGCTTCACCGCTTAATTTAAGCAATACCCTTTTGTATTTTAATGCCATGATTGTGTTGGTTGAATGTTGAGGTAAATATAGAAAAAAATGACTATCTGTTACCGCATGTCGCAAATCAATGAATTGATTGCTCTGCGTTCTCTAAAAGTCAAGCTGCCTGCCGGCAGATTGGTCACTTTTTGTGCTGTTGCAAAAAGTGACAAAAAAAAGCATGCATAAAAAAATCGGGGCGGATTTGCTCCACCCCGATTCCAAATATCATGCAGAAATGCCCCAGGGCATTTCCTTAAAATCACTTCTTACTGATTCAAAGAATATCTCAGAAAACCGGTAACTGTCAGGTCTTTGTCAACACCCTGAAGGTACTGCCTGATGGTTTTGCTGTTGTCCTTGGTAAAATCCTGGTTCAACAAGGTGCTTTCCTTGAAAAACTTATTCAGTTTTCCTTCGGCGATCTTATCGAGCATGTTTTCAGGTTTTCCTTCGTTACGTGCCTGCTCCCTGCCGATTTCCTTTTCTTTCGCGATCATTTCAGCGGAAACATCCGACTTGTCAACGGCAACAGGGTTCATGGCAGCAACCTGCATGGCAATGTCCCTGCCCACTTTAACGTCGACAGCCTTGGTCATACCCACCAGGGTGGCCAGTTTGTTTCCGGGATGAATATAAGGAACAACCTGCGGCGCTTCAATTTTGCCAAAATATGATAAATCCAACTTTTCACCGATGATTCCCACCTGTTCGGTAACAACATCACCCACAGTGCGGCCTTTGAAACCGAGTTTTTTCAAACCTTCAAGATCAGCCGGCTTTTGTTCGAGCGCCAGATCAAGAATTTCAGCGGCCAGTTTTACAAAATTATCGTTCTTTGCCACAAAATCCGTTTCGCAGTTCAGCACAATCATGGCACCCACATTTCCTTTGTCGGAAACTTTTGCCAAAACCACACCTTCGGTGGCATCCCTGTCAGCTCTTTTACTTGCAACAAGCTGGCCTTTTTTGCGAATGATCTCAACTGCCTGTTCGAAATTGCCGTTGGATTCTTCAAGGGCATTCTTGCAATCCATCATGCCGGCACCTGTCATTTTCCGCAATTTGTTGACATCTGCTGCTGTAATAGCCATAATATTATAGTATTTCTTGTTTAAACTTCTTCTTCTTCTATTTCTTCTTCTTCCACGTCAACTACCACACCTTTCTTGGCAGGAGCTTTTAGTGTAACTGACTTGCGGGGGCGTTTTTCGCGTTCCTCATCAAAATCCTCATCACCTTCCTCAGCATCATCATATTTGTCGCCTTTTCCCTTCTTATCACTGACATCTCCTTCTTTCTCACGTTCCATCTTTCTTTCTTCGAGACCTCCCTGAATGGCATTGCAAACCGTTTCGAGGATCAGGGAAATGGATTTGGAAGCATCATCATTTGCCGGGATGGGGAAATCTACCAGGTTGGGATCTGAATTGGTATCTACCATGGCGAAAATGGGAATGTTCAGGCGCCGTGCCTCATGAACCGCAATATGTTCCTTGCAGATATCCACAATAAACATGGCTGCAGGAAGCCTGGTAAGATCAGAAATACTGCCCAGGTTCTTTTCAAGCTTAGCACGCTGACGGGAAACCTGGAGTTTTTCACGTTTCGACATGTTGTCGAATGTGCCGTCGGTTGCCATTTTGTCAATGGATGACATTTTTTTCACAGCCTTGCGGATGGTGGGAAAATTGGTAAGCATTCCGCCCGGCCAGCGCTCTGTTACATAGGGCATGTTGACCAATTTCACCTGGTCAGCTACAATATCCTTTGCCTGTTTTTTGGTGGCTACGAAAAGAATTTTACGGCCTGACTTGGCTATCTGCCTGATAGCAGTAAGAGCTTCATCAAGTTTTACCTGTGTTTTCTGCAGGTCGATAATATGGATCCCCTCTTTTTCCATGAAAATATAAGGAGCCATTGCAGGATTCCACTTTCTTCTCAGGTGACCAAAATGTACACCTGCATCTAATAATTGTTGAATGGATAATTTTGACATGTTTGAGTTGTTTACGTTCTATAAAAAATCAATTGATGAGTAGCCAATCCTTTCCGGAATGAGTCTCACCAATTTAGATGCTAAACAAGATAGTAACAGGAACTAACGCTTGCTGAACTGGAATCTTCTCCTTGCACCGGGTTGTCCTGGTTTCTTACGTTCCACTTCACGCGGATCCCTGGTCAGCAACTTATTGCTTTTCAGAGCATCTTTGCTTTCGGGTTTCATAACAACCAGTGCGCGGGCAATGGCCAGACGCAAAGCCTCAGCTTGTCCTTTAATTCCACCTCCCTGCAGGTTCACAGTAATATCATACTGATCAGCTACCTCAG
>CAYVBH010000400.1:0-3197 GCA_964449015.1 uncultured Bacteroidales bacterium | reverse complement strand
CCACCACATGGGCAATTCTTTCCTTCATTTCACGGGCTGCCTTATTGGTAAAGGTAAGGCAAAGGATCTGGCCCGGATTCACGCCCTGGCTGATCAGATAAGCTACACGATATGTCAACACGCGCGTTTTTCCCGAACCGGCACCGGCAATTACGAGCGACGGCCCTGAGGTATTCACTACTGCCTCATACTGAGCGCTGTTAAGCTCCTTCAAATACTTTTCCATAGGGGGTAAAATTAGCATATTGGTTGTATGCCTTTCTGAACAGGAAGTTATTTTTTTCAGGAAGAAATGAACAGTAGGAAACGAGGCAGGCTATGAAAGAAACTCATTGTTTGCAGGCCCTGCAGATGTATATTTATGAAAGGGAATAAAATGCCGGGATCTTTCGTAACTTCGAAAGTTTATAAACCAAAAAGCAATTATGAAAATTCTTCTCATTTCTCCTACCGTCGACACCAACAAAAAAACCAACAAGGGCTTGATGATGCCTCAGCTTTCTCTTTATATATTAAAAGGATTGACTCCTGCTGTGCACGAGGTGATTACGGTTGAGGAAGAAGCGGAAGATGTGGACCTGGATATGCCCTGTGATCTGGTTGGCCTCAGCTGCATGACAGCCAATTCACCCCGGGCCTATGAACTTGCAACGGAATTCAGGAAAAGAGGCAGAACAGTTGTGCTGGGAGGTGTGCATCCTACCATCCTTCCGGATGAGGCGTTGCTATATGCCGATAGTGTGGTAATAGGCGAAGCCGAGGGTGTATGGGAACAACTGCTTCACGACTTCGTTGACGGCAAGCTAAAAAGAACCTACCATGAGCCGGAACCCGATCTTTCAAAATACGTTCCCAAGGATTTCAGTAACATGCTTAAACGAAGGTTGTATAACCTGATTCCCATATTGACCACCCGCGGATGTCCTTATCATTGCGAATTCTGCTGTGTTACGAACATCTATGGCAAAAAGATCCGTCATATCCCCATTGAAAATGTGATCCGAGACATCAAGGAATCCGGTGCAAAGAATTTCATGTTTCTTGATGACAACATTATAGGCCAGGCAAGATATGCCAAGGAACTCTTTACAGCATTGATACCACTTAAAATTAAATGGGTTGGACAAGCATCGGTTTCTCTTTTGGTTAAGGATAACGATCTTATGGAACTGGCAGTGAAGAGTGGTTGCAAGGCGCTGTTCATGGGCATAGAGAGCGTATCGGAAGACCAGCTGAAAACCATGCATAAAGCCATTAAGGAAATTCCGGCATTGGAACGTGCCCTTAAAAAAATCAGGAAGATGGGAATACTCATTCATGCCTCCATGATTTTCGGTTTTGATAACGACAACCATGAAACCTTTCATGAGGCGGTTGACTTTCTGATAAAAAACAAGGTGAGTACGGCTTCATTCAATGCGCTGACACCTTATCCCGGAACAAAAACCTTCGAAACCATGAAATGTACCAACCGGTTAATTACAACTAACTGGAAATATTACGATCACAACACGGTGGTTTATAAACCGGGAAGTTTAACGCCTTATGAACTCCAGTTGTATAAAACCGAAGCCAAAAAACGATTTTACAGCGTGACTTCTGTGTTCAGACGATTATTTGGCAATCTTTACAGTCCCTTTATATACTTATTTACCAATTTTGGGCATATGAGACAGGTAAAGGTTGAAGCTCAGCGTAACGTAAGGCTGAAACCCGAATTGTTTGACAAAGAACTTTGATTTGCTATCATAAGAGTCAGTTCAGTATGCTGAAAGATTCATCTCAGGCAACCTGATTACAATAGGTTATGCAGTTTTTTAAGGTGTTCCAGATTCTTCAGTTGAAACTTCCTGATTTTTCTGGCCCCGAAAAAAGCAACAAACAACCCGATGGGCGCACCAACAAGCAGCCCATAGATGGACTCTTCGGTGCGCAGCACTTCCAGCAAGGGTTTTTCCTCGTAGTACACATGAATGGATATGACCGTCATGCTATATAATAATGGGATCAGCACCACATACAGGTTTCTGAACCGGCCGGTCAGCTCTTTGGAGATGGGATGAATTCTTTCTTCGAGCCAGTTCTTTAACGGCTGGTTGTAACGGTTATTTTGCATCCGGTACCAGCTATAAAGCGATGAAATCAAGGCAACGAACGTAATCACACCCAAAATCAGGTTGTTCAATTGATAAAGCATGTCTTCCTTTCTGTTCAGGGCAGTAATTGTTAGAAATATGATCATTCCGATGCAGACAATAATTGAAAACCCTAAAACATATAGAAATTTGTTTATTGTTTTCCTGATTTTGGTGTTCAGCAGGTTGTTTAACTCTTCCTTTGATTTCAGGTTGAAATTATTGTCCAAGCCTTTCCAAATGTTCAGTATGTCGTTATTTTCCATGTTCTGAAGGATTTAAGTTTGTTTTTAACTGTTCTTTTGCTCTGTTGATTCGTACGCCCACATGTGATTTGGTGATTCCCATAATGTGGGCGATCTCATCATAGGATTTCTCATCCAGGTAAAGCAGCATGATTGATTTGTCAACTTCATTCAATTTGCTGATGGCTTCAAGCAGCCGGTTGAGGCTTTCATTAAGGTCCATCTCTTCCATGAAGTCTTTTGTGTCAGGTGAGTCAGGAAGCCTGTCCTGATATTCAAGTCGCGAATTCTTTCTTAACCTGGATATGGAAGTATTGATGGAAACCGAATAGATCCACGAACCGATGCTGTTTTTATTCTTAAGATGAGGAAAGGATTTCCACAGCTGATAAACGATCTCCTGGAAATTTTCTTCACGTTCTGACCGGTTTTTGAAATAAACCAGGTTGACTTTATGCAGGATTCCCTGGTAATCTGACAGTATGTTGAGAAATTCCTCTTTTTGTTCGTTCATTCAAAGTATCTTTTACAATAAAGTAGGACTAAGATGAAATTTATTACAAAAAAATTACCAATCCATGCCCTATTTTGTGATTTATAAGGACTTCATCGCTTATTTATTTGTGCGCGTCAGCAACCAATAAAATTACCAGGATTCAGCCGGGAGCTTCGTTCGGATTCTTTCTTGTCACTTTTCCCTACAGCTGGAAAAGTGACCAAAAGAGCCGCCGCTGCTGATAAAAGGCTAAAAATCAATTCACATGCTACACAAGAAAATAAACTCGGCCGTAGGAACCGGCCTCAAACATATTTTCTT
>CAYVBH010000399.1:0-3209 GCA_964449015.1 uncultured Bacteroidales bacterium | reverse complement strand
ACAACCTGAACGTGGTGATGAAACAACTGGCCCTGATCACCATCATCCTGATGATTCCCACCTTCATTGCCAGTTTATACGGTATGAACGTTCCCAATAACCTGCAGAACAATCCCTGGGGTTTTGTTATTGTTCTGTTCATTTCACTGGCAGCGTCAGTATTCGGTGTTTTCCTGTTCCGCAAGAAAAACTGGTTTTAGTTCTTCCCGGTCTTAACAAAATAAGCCACCTTTTCAAGCGAAGTTACCATGTCGTATTCTTCGAGGTAAATGTCTTCAGGAACGCTGAGGTTCACGGTAGTGAAATTGAGAATACCCCTGATACCTGAGGCTACAAGAGCCTTGGCCATTTGCTGGGCAGCATCAGCCGGAACGGTAAGCAAAGCCAGTTTGATATTGCGTGAGCTGATGATTTCCCTGAGCCGCTCCAGCGAAAAACACTCCACCACGGAAGAAGTGGATCCGATTTTCTTGGGATCGATGTCGAAAGCTGCTACAATTTTTAATTTGGGACGTTTTTGGACCAGGTAGGATGAAATGGCTTTTCCGAGATTGCCATAACCCACCACGCCCAAATTCATGATATCTTCGGGATCCATAATGCCGGCAATGACATCGATCAGCTCCCTGATGTCGTATCCTTTTCTGCCCTGGCTGGTATATCCGATAAACATGATGTCGCGCCTTACCTGCACGGCCGTGATATTGTGCATGCCGGCCAGTTCATGCGAAAAGATATGAGTCTTGCCCTCATCGAGGCAACGGAACAGGGTTCTGCGGTATTCACTCAGGCGCTCAATGGTTTTTTCAGGGAGATACTTCATAGTTTTCGAAATGTTGTGAGAGCTAAAATACAAAAAAATACAAATGAACATGTTCATAATGTTAGTTGGACTGCTCTTAATCTTTTTTATCTTTACATCACTATTCATCGTATTCAATGAATCACCGGCGCGAAATTGTCATTTGCCTTGGGAGTTCCTGTTTTGCCAGGGGAAATAAAAGCCTGTTGAAAATTATTCAGCGCTACATTAACCAGCACGGACTTACAGATAAGGTTGCCTTTAAGGGAGACCACTGCTTTGGCGAGTGCCATATTGGTCCGAACGTAAAAATTGGCGGTAAGGTGTATAACGAGGTCAGTGAGGATAATATCCATCATATACTGGCTGAAGCTTTACAGGATTTGTTAAAATAAGGAGGAAGCGCATTGGAACCATTGATCAACCTGGACCCCGGGAAATGCATCAGGTGCTATGCCTGTGTCAGATCTTGTCCCGTTAAGGCCATCCGATTACATACTGCAGGTGGTTACCCCGAAGTGAACAATGACCGGTGTATCGGGTGCGGTGAATGTGTGTTGGTGTGCCACCCCGGATCTATTCAATACCGCAGCTCAATTGACGATGCCAAGGCCCTGTTTGCATCAGGTGAAAAAATTGTAGCTATTTTATCTCCCAGCATTTCTTCGGAATTCGATGATGTTTCGGATCACAGGAAGTTTGTAACTATGATCAAGGCTTTGGGAGTGAGTTATGTGAATGAGGAATCGTTTGCTGTTGACCTGTTAGCATACCGGTACCTGAGCCTGCTTAATGATTTCAAGGGAAGGTATTATATTGCCTCGATTGATCCGATTGTGGTTAATTATGTGGAAAAATATCACCCCAACCTGGTCAGCAACCTGGCTCCGGTGGTAACGCCCATGCTGGCTATGGCCAAAGTGGTAAGAACAATCTACGGGAAGGATGTGAAGGTAATTTACATTGGACCTGAGATTGCCAGCAAAAACGAGGCACTCCGGTTTGCCGGTGATGCTCGGGTTGACGTGGTGCTTACTTTTAAGGAATTACGAGAGCTTTTTGTTGACTACAATATTGATGAGTCCAATCTGGAATTTTCCGACTTTGATGGCCCGCTGAGCTATAAAGGTTCGTTATACCCACTGCGCAACGGTTTTGCCCAGGCGGCTGACATGGATGAAAACCTGCTTACAGCCAGTTTGGTTATCGTTGAGGGAAAAAAGAACATGATTGATGCCATTAAGGAATTCGACCATGAAATCAACATCATCCAGCGGCATTTTTGCATAACATTCGGCAACGGTTTGGAAGGACCCGGAAGTACCAAAAGGGGAAACCGCTGGTATAAAGAACACCAGGTAATCAAATATGCCAACAAACGGTTGCAGAATTTTTTCAGGGTGGAATGGTATGATAACCTGCAACGGTTTCTGGAGCTGGATTTGTCAAGAACTTTTGTAACAGACGACCAGCGGTTACCGGTACCCACAGCGGACAAAATTAAGAAGATTTTTGCCGATCTGGGCAAATCGGAGGAGGATACCCTGGGTTGTCTGGAATGCGGGTATGATAGCTGCAGGGATTTTGCCATCGACATTGCCAACGGGCTTACCATACCTGAAATGTGCATCTCCTATGCCATGAAAAACACCCAGGCATACGAGCAATCAATTCATGATTTAAATGAAAAACTGGCTCAGGCAAGAAAATCGCTTAAAGAATCGGAGCAGAAAACCATCGTGGAAAAGGAAACTGCCGTGCAGGCTTCAGAGCTGACCAATGCCATGCTGGAGAAGTTGCGGTCGGGTGTGGTTATTGTGGACCATGTGCTTAAGATTGTTAAAGCAAATGCCACTTTCACCGCCATACTCGGAGATGAAGCCGAGCAGATCAACGAGGTCATCCCCGGTTTGGCAGGCGCCGATTTGAACCGGTTGTTGCCTGCCAATGTGATTACACTGTTTTCATATGTGCTCACAGAGAATGAAACTATTGAAAACAGGGATATCCGGATTGGCGATAACCTGATTAACGTATCCATATTCCCTATTGTAAAAGGCAAGGTGGCTGGCGGTATTATCCGCGATATGCGGGCGCCGGAAGTTCAACGTGCCGAAGTGATCAACCGGATAACCGATGTGATCGACCGGAACCTGGAAATGGTACAGAAGATAGGTTTTCTGCTGGGAGAAGGTGCCACCGATATCGAACGCATGTTGAATTCCATCATTGAATTCTATAAGGGAGAAAACAAAAAGAAACTATAAGTCTGCAAAGTCTGCAAGGTCTACAAAGTCTGCAAAGTTGAAAGAAGCAGGACCTGAAGACCAGCAGACCTGAAGACCAGAAGAGAATACCATGGGTGAGGATTTCTTTGTAGAAGTTGATTACCAGCAGAAAAGTTATG
>CAYVBH010000398.1:0-3213 GCA_964449015.1 uncultured Bacteroidales bacterium | reverse complement strand
AGCAATTCCGACTTTTTTACCCGTGCATTTCCTGCTGAATACGGCAATGCCCTTTCCGGCGTATTTGATATGAGAATTCGGACCGGAAATAGCGAAAAACGGGAGCATACTGTCAAGGCGGGAGCCATTGGGATCGATTTTGCAACCGAAGGACCATTTAGAAAAGGTAAAAAAGCATCGTACCTGGTTAATTACCGTTATTCAACACTGGCACTCATTTCACCATTGTTACCTGAAAACGCAAGAGGAATCAGGTACCAGGATTTGTCATACAAATTGAATTTTCCGGTTGGAAAATCCGGTAGTATAAGCACATGGGGTTTGTTGTCAACTGACAGGACAGGATCTGAAGTTGAATCTGATTCAACAGAATGGGAGTATTATGCAGACAGGGAAGAAGATGAAAACAAAAACCGGATGGGTGCTGCTGGAGTTAACTACAAAACCATTATTTCTGACAAGACATACATGAATGCTTTAATTGCTGCCACCGGAAATTTTATCAGCTGGTACAGAAGCCGACTTGACGGTGATCTTGAATTGTATCCGACAGACAGGATAGAGCAGAACGACCGGAAATATACTTTCAGCTTGTTGCTGAATCACAAGTTCAGTCCGAAGCATACCAACAGAACGGGCTTTACTTTTAACAGGCTAACCTACCGCATCAACCTGAAGCAATACGCTGATGAAATCAATTCACTGGTCACCTATGCCGATGAGAATGGCGGCAGTGAAATCCTGCAGTTCTACACCCAGTCAAGAATGGATATACTTCCCGGTTTGTCATTAAATGCAGGTATTCATGCGCAGCGGTTTTCCCTAACAAAAGAACTGACAATTGAGCCCCGGGCAAGCCTCAAATGGAAAGTTGCGCCGAAGCATACTGTAAGTCTCGCCTATGGCATGCACAGCAGACTGGAACCCATTGGCTTCTATTTTGCCACACAGCAATATGAATCAGAGAAAATCAGGCCCAATCTGAATTTGAAACTGGCGAAGGCACAACACCTTGTCTTTTCATATGAACTTACAACAGGAGAATACAGCAGGCTGCGAATTGAACCATTCTATCAAAGATTATCTGATGTTCCCGTTATACCGGGTTCTTCCTTCTCAATGATGAATCTTGATATCGACTGGTTCTTCAATGATTCACTGGTGAATGAAGGTAGTGGTTACAATACTGGAATTGACATCACGTTGGAAAGATTTCTGCATTCGGGGTATTATTACCTGGTCACCGGATCTTTTTTTGATTCCAGATATAAAGGCGGTGATCATATTGAACGCAATACCCGATTCAACAAAAATTACGTGGTTAATTTCCTGTTTGGCAAAGAATGGACAGTAGGCCATCAGAAGAACAGCATCATCGGTATCAACTGGAAATTCAGCCTGCTTGGCGGAGACCGGATCAGTCCTGTTGACCAGGCTTCTTCATTATTGGCTCGCGACGTTGTTTACAATGAGAACAAAGCTTTCAGCGAGCGGAAACCTGCCGTGTATTACCTGGATTTCTCTGCCTCATGGCAGCGTAACAAGCCCCGGTATTCAGCCACCTGGTCGTTTCAATTTGTGAATCTGCTTTTCCAGAAGGAATTCTATGGGCACAGGTATAATTATGTCAACAATACGGTTGAGGAGTTGAAAGAAATTGCCGTCATCCCGAATATCAGCTACCGGATCGATTTTTAGTCATTCAAGGCTGCACGACAATTTTGTGGTCTATTCCTGAAACTCCTTGCTGAAATTCACAAAGTACAACTCTTCGGTAGCCCTGGTGACAGCCGTGTATAGCCATCGCAGGTATTCCATGTCAATTTTTTCTGCCGGTACATAGCCCTGATCAACAAACACAGCTTTCCACTGACCGC
The DNA here is from genome assembly GCA_964449015.1 of uncultured Bacteroidales bacterium. Lineage (GTDB taxonomy): Bacteria > Bacteroidota > Bacteroidia > Bacteroidales > UBA10428 > UBA5072. Next base: position 1,336 of record CAYVBH010000398.1, on the reverse strand, counting down.
CCTGGGCTTTGTGGCAGGTAACCGCATAAGCATATTTGACCTGGAGGGCGTTGAAGAATGGATCTTCCTTCACTGCCTTGTATTGCTTGCTCTTGGTATTCAGGTGGGTATAATCTTCAAGAACGTTATAGAACAGCTTCCTGTTATCTTCCTGGCCCAGCGCGGCACTTTCGGAAGCAAGGGCATCCAGTAATATCCATGCTTCAAAATCAACATCATAATCGATCAGGTGAAGCGATGCAAGGGCAAATCTGAAACCGTATCTTTCTTCGAATTTCCTTATTTTTCGCACCCTGACAATGTCGCCGTTGGCAATAAAATCAAGATCAGGTTTATCTTTTAACCAGAAATAATTGTTTTTGACCACCATCAGCAAATCGCCTGACGAAAGTTCCTCTTCCCTGAAAAGCACCAGCTTTCGGATGCCATTGTTATATTGATTTGCTTTTTTATTGGAGCGGCATAGTACAATAACATCTTCAATGCCATGATGCTCATAAGCTCTTTCAATTGAATCGACCAATTCCTGTCCCGCAATAAAGCGAATATCCTGGTGTGATTTATGGGTGAGCACAGGAGCTGAAAAAACATCATGGGTGATCTGGTTACGAATAATAGTAGCATTCTGAAGGATACCGGATTGCTTATTCTGTCTTACAATATCGGTTAGCGTGAATTCACCGGCGACAGGCATGTAAAGCGATAGTTCATTTTTATCGAGGGCCGGGCTTAATATAATACCCACAGGAGGCAGCTGGGCTGTATCGCCAACCAGGATCAGTCTGCAATTATTACCATCATTGACATAACTGATCAGGTCGGCCAGCAAACGCCCTGAACCGAAGGGGGAAGACTCGGATGCGATATCAGAAATCATGGACGCTTCATCTACTATAATAATGAGGTTGCTGAAAAGATTCTTGTTAAGAACAAAACTTCCAAATCCGTCGGCAGCTGATTTCTGCCGGTAAATTTTCCGGTGAATGGTAAATGCGCTTTTCCCGGAATAACCCGAGAAAACCTTTGCCGCCCTTCCTGTTGGGGCAAGCAACAAGGTTTTTCGATTTAGCGCATCCAGCGTTTTAACTATCGCACTGATCAGTGATGTTTTACCTGTGCCTGCATAGCCCTTTACTATAAATATCTTTTCCGACTTTTCGTCGAGTACAAACCTGATCAGATGGTCAATAAGCTCATCCTGTCCGGGAGTAGGGGGATGGCCAAGATTGTTTCGTATCTGTGCACCAAGATGATCGGCGAGCATGTGATGAAGAAATATGATTTACAGGTTAAGCATGTCTGCAAAGTTATTTAATAATAGATTTCAGCTCTAATG
>CAYVBH010000397.1:0-3229 GCA_964449015.1 uncultured Bacteroidales bacterium | reverse complement strand
TGTTCATCATGACCGGACTGGCCATTGTGATTTACCTGAACCAGAACCCCATGCAACCACGCGAACGTGATTACGCCTATGCCGGGTCATTTTATGCCTTTGCCATATGGATCGGATTGGGGGTTCTCTGGATCTATAACCTGCTGAAAAAAGTTTCTCCGGCTGTCTCCGCCTCCATACTGGCTACCCTGATATCGCTTACTGCCGTACCCGTGGTGATGGCAAAAGAAAACTGGGACGATCACGACCGATCCGATCGCTATATAGCACGCGATTTTGCCTACAATTATCTGAATTCCTGCGCGAAAAATGCGGTGATCTTCACCAATGGCGATAACGATACCTTCCCGCTCTGGTACGCCCAGGAAGTGGAAGGTATACGCACCGACGTGCGGGTGATGAACCTGAGTTACCTGGCTGCAGACTGGTACATTGAACAAATGCACCGCAAGGCCTATGAATCGGATCCTATTCCACTGTCGCTCACACTCGACAAATACCGGTCAGGCAAACGCGATGTGGTATACATCATCGACCGCATTAAAGGATTCAGCGACCTGAAGCAGGTGATGGACTTCCTGGCCAGTGACGATCCGCGTACCAAGCAGCTTCCGAACACCTCACAGGAGGTGGAATTCATCCCTACCCGTAAATTCATCATACCTGTCGACTCGGCCAGAGTGATTCAGAATGGTACTGTTCCGCCTTCAAAAGCTGACAGGGTAAGCTCACAAATGCTGTGGGAACTGGAAGGCAGTCGCAATTATATCACCAAGAACCACATGATGATCCTTGACCTGCTGGCAACCAACAACTGGGAAAGACCTATATATTATGCCATTACTGTTTCGGAGGACAATTACCTGAATCTCGACAAGTATTTCCAGATGGAAGGACTGGCTTACCGGGTTGTACCTTTTGCTTCTGAGGGAGATATGTTCGGCCGCGGCGGTATCAATTCCGATGTCATGTTCGACAACATGGTGAATAAGTTCCGCTGGGGCGGTATCAACAACCCCAATGTGTATCTCGATGAAAATGTGCTTCGCATGCTGGGCAACTTCAGAAGCAGTTTCGCTCGCCTGGCGCTGCAGCTGATTGCCGAAAACAAAAAGGATTCTGCCCGGACCACCATTGAAAAATGCCTTGAGGTAATTCCGGATAAGATTGTACCTTATAATATATACAATGTTTTGCTGGTGGAAGCTTATTACCAGTTGGGTGATTCGGCAAAGGCCGTTACCATGTCGAAAGACATTGTTGCTAATGTTAACCAGGATATGAATTATTTTCTGAGCCTGGGAAGTAAGTACAATGAATATCTGATGTACGAAAAAAGGGTGGCCTTTTACACCCTTGACGAGATCAGGAGAATGGCCAATACTTATAAACAATCTGACCTGGAAAAGGAAATGGAACAAAAGCTCCAGGATTACGCAGGCAGGTTGAGCGTTGGCCTTTGATCTGTAATTATGAACCTGGTTAAGATTCCCCGGATACTGAAAAATATCTTTCCGGAAATCACCTGGAATATACAGGGCAGTGAACCTGCCCTGTATCTCACTTTTGACGACGGTCCCACTCCGGATATCACCTCCCGTGTGCTAAAGGAACTGGATCGCTTCCGGGCAAAAGCCACCTTCTTTTGCATCGGAAGGAATGTGGAACGACATCCCGATATTTTCAGTCAGGTTGTGGATAAAGGCCATGCTGTTGGAAACCATACCTACAGCCACCTGAAAGGCTGGTATACAGCCGATAAGGAATACTATGACGACATCATCCTGGCTGCCCGGTTTATTCATTCTTCACTCTATCGGCCCGCGTATGGCATGATCACGCCTGCCCAGCTGAGACACCTGAAACAGCAGTATCAGATTGTGCTGTGGGAAATCATGAGCTATGACTTCGATTTCAACACATCACCCGAACAATGCCTGTCGAATGTAATCCGCCATACCCGTCCCGGATCGGTTGTGGTATTTCATGATTCGTTGAAAGCCTCTGAAAAAACGCTGTATGCCCTGCCCCGGGTGCTGGAGCATTTTGCGGAGAAGGGGTGGGCGTTTAGGAAGATCGGTGATTGATTGGATCGTTCTGATTTTCTCCTAGGATGTCTCATAAAGTCACTAATATTATCATAACATCGTAGGAGGAACGAAGCGATGTCCCCCGCTGGCGGCATAGCCGTCAAGCTAAGAAGAGCTTACGCCCTTACAAGGCTTATATTCTATGTGTTGACGTTTACACAGGGCTTCGCCCTGTGCTATTTGCTGTTGCCCTTTCAGGGCAAAAACCTATACGACAATATAAGCCCTGAAAGGGCATAAGCAAGTGATCAAATCCTTTGCTTGACGGCCATGGGTGCTATCTCATCCGAACCCATCGAGTGAAATGAAAAAAAAACTAACAATTTAGTTGCATAACTAATTTTTTAGTTGTATATTTGATTAGAAATTGATCCTTATGACAAAACAAGAAGAAAAACTGGAACTCACACGCGCTGAAGAGGAAGTCATGCAAATCCTCTGGGAAATCAAAAAGGGATTCGTGAAAAACATGGTTGAATTGTTTCCTGATCCCAAACCGGCGTACAACACGGTTTCTACCATAGTGAGAATTCTTGAAACCAAAGGATTTGTGGGTCATACGGCCTATGGCAAAACCCATGAGTACTACCCATTGGTTGGTAAGGACGAATACCGCAAAAAATACCTGAACTCCATGTTGAACAACTATTTTAGCGGTTCCTTCAGGCAAATGGCATCCTTCTTTGTTAAACACGAAAAGATGGATACCCGCGAATTGGAAGAGATCCTGAATCTGATGAAAAAAGAACTGGAAAAACCCAAATCCTGAAAACAATGACACCATTCCTGTTATATCAGCTCAAGGTGGCGGGGAGCCTGGCAGCTTTTACGCTGCTTTTTTACCTGCTTTTCCGCAAGGAAACTTTCTACCGGTTCAACCGCTTTTACCTGCTGGCCTCAATTATGCTGTCGCACCTGTTGCCGGTGGTGAAACTGCCCATTCGCCAGGTAAATCTTACAACCACAATTCCCGATTATGGTGATTTTGGTGCGGTTGATTATGCAGCTATTGCCCAAACCAATTTCCAATCTGCACCTGTTGTTAATATCCCTCTGCTTGTTTATGGCTGCATCGCAGGTATTGTAGCACTGTACCTCATCTACCAGCTCATCAGCATGGTTGCCCTGGTAATCCGGAA
>CAYVBH010000396.1:0-3272 GCA_964449015.1 uncultured Bacteroidales bacterium | reverse complement strand
TTTGCCCGGTTCTCACATTCCCCAGGTCTTTCTTGACATAATCACACTGCACGTCAACCACCACCACATCGGCCAGTTTCAGTACATCATAAGTGTAGGTTGCCATCAGCGTTTTTTTTGCATTAACGCAACGCTCAATCATAGGGTCAACTTCAGGATCTTCAGCCTTAACTGGAGATACGCCACGGTTGAGAAGCGGAATTTTCCAGTAGCTTCTCACACTGGGCCGCTGCATGCCAATGACAAACTTGCCCGGTTTGCCTTTTTCATCCACAGTATCGGCAACGATTGCAGCCATAACCGCACCAACGAATCCAAGTCCCATGACAACTACTATTTCACGGTTTTCAGCTCGTTCTTTTTCAACACGCTTCTTAAGTTGCTCGAATTCAAGTTGATAATCTTCAGGTTTGGGTAAGGGAAACTTTTCTCCGCTTGGACTGATGGAAACTTTCTCGTTCATGATATTTCAGGGTTTATTATTTCAGGTAATTTTTATAAATTAACTATCAGAATAGCGAATAAATTTACAAATTTTGTAATGTTTAGCAAGTTTATCCCGATTCATTCCATAACATTAAAACTTATTATTATGAAAACGCCGTCTATCATTACATTCTTGCTTGTTTCGCTGCTGCTAGGCTCATGCGGAAATACACAACTATTACAGGATCTGTCAAAAGCTGTGGGCACACCAACCGGTGGCTACACCGAAGGCGAAGCTGCACAGGGCATCCGGGAAGCATTGATTAAAGGAACCAACGAGGGTGTAAGCATTGTGTCGGTTGTTGACGGCTATTTTAAAAATGCTGAAATCAAGATTCCTTTTCCACCAGAGGTGGCCAACATTGAAAGCAAGTTGCGGACTGTAGGACTTGGAAACCAGGTTGACAAAGCCATCCTCTCCATCAACCGGGCTGCCGAAGATGCGGCTAAAGAAGCCAAACCCATTTTTGCTTCAGCCATCACCGGGATGACCATTATGGATGCAATTAATATAGTTAAGGGACCGGATAATGCGGCTACAATGTATCTGCAAAAAACCACCTCGCTGCAACTCAATGAAAAATTCAAACCGGTTATCCGGAATTCCCTAGATAAGGTAAATGCCACCAAATACTGGGGTGATCTCATCACTGCCTATAACAAGATACCACTGGTTGAAAAGATGAATCCCGATCTGGCGGCTTATGTTACCGACAAGGCCATTCAGGGATTATTTGTAATGATTGCCAAAGAAGAGTTGAAGATCAGAAAAGATCCTGTGGCCCGAACCACTGAAATACTCCGAAAGGTATTCGGCAACAACTGAGATAATTTCAGGCCCGATAGATAAAAAAAAAGGTCGCCATTTTGGCGACCTCAACTGAATGCTGGTATATTGAATTTACAATTATGCCAATTTAACGTTTACCGCGTTCAATCCTTTGCGACCCTGCTGAAGTTCAAATGTAACTTCATCATCTTCATTGATTTTGTCGATCAGTCCGCTGACATGCACAAAATGCTCTTCATTGGTGTCGTTGTCTTTAATAAATCCGAATCCTTTTGATTCATTGAAAAATTTTACTTTTCCTTCTTTCATAATGGTAATAAATAATAAATAAAATAATGGGTGCAAAGGTAAATAAAATAATTTACATATGATCAAATGTAACCAGATTGTTAAGATAAAATAAAGATGAATAGAGTAACATCCTGCAAACAAAACCAGTATAACAGTCTGTCGACCTGAAACCAACCCCGGAAAAATTACATATATGAGAACTGCCACCACAGTATTACTGGTATTACTGGTTACACTTACCGGTTCATCGTGCAAACAGGTGAAGGAATACTTCAGGGATCCCGATACCAGTAACCTGACGGAGACCATACAGACAGCTGTGACCACAGGATACGCGGCTTCGCTTGCCGTTGCTTCAGTATCGGGCCAAACCTTTCCGAATGTCACTACAATCCGCAGCAATTCAGGTTATCCGTGCACTACCCTTATGCAGGTTGACCTTCAGGCTGAGTCGGGATTCCTCGCATCAACTGAGAAAGCATCTGGAATAACTATTGCTGCCTTGTGGGCTGATGAAACCTGTGGCATCTTAACCCTCCTTTTTACTGATTACCAGTCAGAAACATCCACTTTTGACCTGTTGGCCATAAAGACCGTACCGGTCATCCTGGATGAAGACGGCCTGCTCAGGGTTGCCCTTGCCAGCCAGGACATTTGCCTGAATCCCGACCAGGAATCAATACTGCAGATTAACCTGAATACGCTGGAGATTGAAAGCGAATACTTGCGACTTGAATATCCTCAGCCTAATGATGTTTATGTTGCCATTGAACAGGATGCTTACCTGATCACGGTAGATCGAAACACAACCCCCGGAGATGCCCAAGATGATGGCTACACCATAACAGGCGGCGGTCAGCTGATAGAGGTTGATAATCAGGATGCCGAAATACTTCAGCAGGGGTTATTGGGTCTTGAAGTCGCGCCATCCTGCCAACAAAACCCGGTTGCCGGTATGGCACTGATCAGGGCAGTAGGCGTAAAGGACAGCAAATTACCCGAACTGGGCACTGCACTTCTTGAATTTTCAAGCGGTTGTACCGGCTCGGCCCGGGTATTGCTGGCCACCGGCATGTATGCGGGCACCAACAGTAAGACCATTCCCTTGCGGCATTAAGACTTAATCGGACCCTATTCTGGTTTGTCAATAATCCCGGTGCTACAAAAAAAAGTAACGCAGAATAATCCAATTGTGTTATCTTTAAAACGCACAACAACCACCGTTTATGAAGATAGGACAATCCCTGTTTCGTACCAAGTCATTATCCGGAATATTAGAGGAATCCTCTCAGGAAAACACCAGCGGTAATTTACTGAAGCGAACTTTGAGCGTGAGAGATCTTACGGCATTTGGTATTGCTGCTATTGTGGGTGCCGGAATATTCTCAACCATCGGGAATGCAGCTGTAAACGGAGGGCCCGCCATCAGCGTGTTATTCGTATTCACAGCAATTGCGTGCGGTTTCTCAGCACTGTGTTACGCCGAATTTGCTTCAACAGTACCTGTTGCCGGTAGCGCATACACATATGCTTATTTTTCGCTGGGTGAATTGATAGCGTGGATTATCGGATGGGATCTCCTGCTTGAATACGCCATCGGCAATATTGCCTGTGCCATCTCCTGGTCGGATTATTTTACCGAATTCATCAGGGGATTCGGCTGGAAATTCCCCGAATACCTTACCATGGATTACTTCAGTGCCAT
>CAYVBH010000395.1:0-3318 GCA_964449015.1 uncultured Bacteroidales bacterium | reverse complement strand
TTAGAATTATTCTTTGTCTAATTTTGATGCTTCTCCACAGTTAATTGAACTTTTGAATTCAAATTCTGTTGGTTATGAAACAGATTGGGCAGGGTTCATAAATATCTTAAACGATGAAAAAAAGCAAGTTTCGTTCCATCATTATCGTATTGATTGTTGTTTTGTTTGCAGTAATGGTTTTCTATCCGAAGATCAAACCTTTGTTCAACAAGGATGCCAGTGCCGGTTCACCGGGAGGTATGCGCATGCGGGGCAGCGGTCCCCAATCTCTGATGGTCAGCGGCTACCTGATTGCCCCTGTCCAGATGAACGAGATGAAGATCAGCTCGGGAACCATTCTTCCGGATGAGGAGGTGGATTTGTCGTTTGAAACTTCGGGAAAAATTGTAGCCATTCATTTCAGCGAAGGAACGCGAGTTAAGAAAGGCGACCTGTTGGCTAAGATGAATGACCGTCCGTTGCAGGCGCAATTACTCAAGCTGCAGGCCCAAAAAAAGCTTTCAGAGGAAAAGGAATTCAGGCAGCGCAGCTTGTTGGAAAAAGACGCCATCAGCCGCGAAAGCTATGACCAGGTAGCTACCGAATTACAGTCGATTGAAGCCGACATATTGCTGGTGCAGGCACGAATAGCAGAAACCGAGTTGAGGGCGCCGTTTGACGGCATTATCGGGTTGCGCCTGCTGAGTGAGGGCAGTTATGCCACACCGGCTACTAAAATTGCCAGGTTGGTTAAAATAAGTCCGCTGAAAATTGAATTTGCCATTCCCGAGCGCTATGCCAGCGAAGTGAAACCGGGTTTTCCCATTGAATTTACCATTGACGGAAACAACAACATATTTAAGGCTTCGGTGTATGCGGTAGAACCCAAAATCAACCTCAATACCCGAACCATCGGTGTCAGGACATTGTACCCGAATACGCGTGAGGAGCTTCGGCCGGGCCGTTTTGCCAGCATCAGCATGAGGCTTTCAAATATGGATAACACCATTGCCATACCAACCGAAGCACTCATACCTGAAATGGAAGGAGAAAAGGTTTTTGTATACCATGCTGGAAAGGCTTCATCGGTTAAGGTTGAAACGGGATTACGTACAGAAGCACTTATCCAGATTAAGGCAGGCCTTGCGTTCGGGGATACGTTGCTTACTTCGGGTATCCTTCAATTGCGGGAAGGTTTGCCGGTGAAGTTGGATACAGTGGTGGTGAATAATAAATAGTTTAAGGGTATGAGTCTTTCTTCAACAAGTATCAAACGACCGGTACTGACAACCGTGTTTTCGCTGGTGATCATCCTGTTTGGATTTATCGGGCTCACCTACCTGGGTGTGCGAGAGTTTCCCAGTGTTGACCCGGCTATTATCACTGTCAGTACGGTTTATCCGGGAGCCAATTCCGATGTGATCGAAACACAAATAACTGAGCCCCTGGAACAAAGTATTAACGGCATTCCGGGTATCCGCACGCTTACCAGTGTGAGTCGGCAGGGTGGCAGCAACATCACCGTGGAATTTGAGTTAAGCGTGGACCTTGAAACTGCCGCAAATGATGTTCGTGATAAGGTATCACAGGCACAGCGGATGTTGCCGCGCGATGTGGACCCTCCTGTAGTTGCAAAGGCAGATGCCGATGCTTCTCCCATTATGATGCTGGCAGTGAAAAGCACAAAGCGTTCATTGCTTGAACTTTCAGAAATAGCGGATCTCACTCTCAAAGAGCAATTGCAAACCATACCCGGTGTCAGCGCAGTTATGATATGGGGTGAGAAGCGATATGCCATGCGCCTGTGGCTTGACCCGGCAAAACTGGCAGGTTACGGCATGACTCCCCTCGATGTCCGCAATGCCATCAGCAGGGAGAATGTGGAACTTCCTTCCGGCAGTGTGGAGGGTAATACCACCGAACTGACAATTCGTACATTGGGACTGCTTACCACGCCTGCTGAATTCAACAACATCATCATCAAACAATCTGGTGACCAGGTGGTCAGGATCAGCGATGTGGGCAGAGCAGAACTGGGACCGGAAGATATCCGAGGAATCCTTAAAATGAACGGGGTACCCATGGTGGCAACCGCCATTATTCCCCAACCCGGAGCCAATCATATTGATATTGCCGACGAAGTATACAGGAGGTTGGCCTTCATGAAAAAAGACCTTCCCGATGATATTGACGTCCAGGTTGGGTTTGACAATACACAGTACATTCGTTCCTCCATTACAGAAGTGGTGGATACCATCCTGATCGCATTCGGTCTCGTAGTGATCATCATCTTCTTTTTCCTGCGTGACTGGCGAACCACCCTGATACCCATCATTGTGATCCCGGTTTCACTGATCGGGGCCTTTTTCATCATGTATCTAGCCGGGTTTACCATCAACGTGCTGACCCTGCTAGCCATTGTGCTGGCCATTGGGATTGTGGTTGACGACGCCATTGTAATGATGGAAAACATATACGTGAAAATTGAAGGTGGCATGGAACCTCTTGAGGCGGGACTCAAAGGCTCTAACGAGATCTTCTTCGCCATCATTGCCACTACCATCACACTGATAGCCGTTTTCTTTCCTATAGTGTTTCTTGAAGGGATGACCGGCAGACTCTTCCGGGAATTCAGTATTGTGTTGGCCGGGGCAGTTGCCATTTCGGCTTTTGTGGCGCTTACGCTTACTCCCATGCTGTCTACCAAAATGCTAAGACCTCACAGCAAACACACCTGGATATTCAGGGTCACTGAAAATTTCTTCCTGAAATTGAATGAGGGTTATAAGAGCTCATTGGATAATTTCCTGAAAAAGAAATATGTTGCAAGAATTATTATCGTTGCAGCAGTTGCCCTTATTGTTATTCTCTGGAAAAGCATTCCTGCAGAAATGGCCCCGCTTGAAGACCGCTCCCAGATCAATATCAATACCACGATGCCCGAAGGATCGACCTATGAATATACACTGGATTACGCGGAAGACATCGATAAAATGGTTCAGCGTACCGTGCCTGAAGCCAATTTTGTGCAAACCATGGTTCGCAGTGGATCCGGATCTGTCCGAATTGTGCTTGACAATCCCGATGAAAGAGAAAGATCCCAGCAGGAAATAGCCGATCAGCTTACCGCCCAGGTCAGGATTAAAACCAAAGCCAGGGCCAATGTGATGCAACAGTCGACTTTCGGAGGCCGTCGCATGGGTTTGCCGGTGCAATATGTAATACAAGCCCAGACTATTGAGAAATTGCGTGAAGTACTGCCGGCATTCATGGCCGAAGTGAATAGCAATCCCACTTTTGTAATGGCCGACGTGAACCTCAAGTTTACCAAACCCGAGT
>CAYVBH010000394.1:0-3336 GCA_964449015.1 uncultured Bacteroidales bacterium | reverse complement strand
AGGTACAATAATCATATTTAAAATTTTAAATGAGCCGCAAATTTATCATTTTGACCCATATCTACCAAATTTTAAATTGGAAAAAAATACAATTGGCAGTAATCCAGAATAATAGCCTTTATCAGCCATGGCGTTACTCATTGTATAAATTTAGTCAATAAATAGGTAAAAGAAAAGTTTATGGGGGAGCATTAATAAATATTTGAGATGCAGTAATAGTAATAATTGCTACTATAATTCAAGGTATCTCTTCAGCTTTTCAAATAATTCTGCAGAAACCAGTCCGTTTTTCAACAACTCCGCCGGATCACTGATCCGGGTTACCTGCGACCTGTAACTGACAATTCCCCTGGCAGTAAACTTACCGATATAGGGATGGCGTGCCAGTTCATTTTCGCGGGCCTCATTCAGATTCAGCCTGACCAGCGCAGTGGTATCTGCATGAACCCTGTTCTGCAATAGGGCAACCACACTGTCGGCTATGCCGTATACCTCGCTGAGTTGTTGTGTATTGTAAAATCCCCCGAGCAGTGAACGGTAACGGATGATCCGGTTCGACAGTACAGGACCTATGCCTGGTAGTTCCTCAAGTTTTGCTGCGTCTGCACGATTCAGGTCAACCGGTTCGGTGGTCATGAACCTTTTACGGGAAAGATTTTCGCGGGTATCAGGGGCGCCGGCAATGACAATGTATGGTGAAAGGCGGTTATAAAGGTTTACAGATAAGCCATATACCTTTTTCAGATCTTCCTTTTTATAAAACCGGCCGCCATGCAATCTGTAATTAACCAGAGTGCGTATCAGTTTGTTATCCATACCTAGTTTGATCATTTCGCCGGCCGTAACCTGGTTTGGATCGAAGGGGAAAAGTTCGCTGACATCAGCTAATTTAGAGTTGCCCTTTTTCATAGAAATCACCAGGCTGTCATCCCTCAGGGTGAGCTGCCGCTCAAATGCCTCAAGTTCCTTGTGTAACCGGGTTGTATCAATTCCATTTTCCTTTGGTGGATGGGTTTTCAGCCACGCATTCACTGTAGTGATCAGAACAATCAATATGATTAGCAACAGCGCACCTTTTCTTTCCTGAGACGACAGGGAGAACAGACTCTTTATTGCGTCTTTCATAACAACAGAAAACGGAGTTTAAATAACTTAGAATAAGGTAAATATAGTAATTTACCATTTCAAGTGAAATACAGTAGCAGGATTTTTCAGACCCCGGTTGGATGTCTTTAAAACGGGTAGCCGATACCGAATCTCATATGCAAATCCCTCAGGTCGAAGTCGCGGAACACCGGGATCCAGTTTTTGCCATCGGCTGAGGGTGCGGGATTACGGAGTTTGATTCCGAAATCAAGGCGAAGCAGAATGAATGAAAAGTCAAACCGGGCTCCGAATCCCGATCCCACGGCAATTTCCTTGTGAAACCTGCTCCAGTTAAATTCAGCACCCGGTTTGCTTTCATCTTTTCTGATGTTCCAGATATTACCCATGTCCACGAAAAATGCACCTTCCATTTTCCAGAACACTTTAAAACGGTATTCAACATTGGCCTCCAGCTTGATGTCTCCGTTTTTGTCGGGGAAGAAACTGGCTGAAGTCCGGCTTGTATCTGAACCCGGTCCGAGATCCCTGGTGCTCCAAGCCCTGATGCTGTTTGGCCCGCCCGAAAAATACTTCTTTTCGTAAGGCATGGTGGTGGAATTGCCATAGGGATATCCTGCCCCAATAAACAACCGGTAAACAAAACGATTTTGCCTGTCAATTACATTGTAATATCTGAAATCAACATCGCTGCGCAGGTATTGGAAATAGGGAACATTGAACAATTCATACGGATCGGAATTCTCTTCCCTGTTAAACTGATCACGGGTAACAAAATTTACCAGGTTTCCGGCTGATTCAATATTGAAGCGTGTGAAAAAATAATCCCTGCTTTTCCCGATGGCCTGGTTGTTGAGTTCTATCGAGTACCTGGCTACATTCACCACGTGATCCTTAAAACTGTATGAAAGTGGTGTGTGGCTTATTGAATCCAGAAAACTCTTCTGGGAACGTTCTTCATAAATCTGTACATAGTTCAGTTCAACCGGCCACACGGAATGGGTGAGATATTTGCTGCTGTTCCATTTATATGAAAATGAGGCGTTTGCTATGGAACGGGTATAAATGGGACGTGACTGGTAATTGAATGATACAGTAATGGATGTTTTTGGTGCATACCGTTGCACAAAACCTTCGAAACGGAAAGGAACAAAGAATTTCGGAAAAACAATGCTGGATTCAGCACCGATTTCCTTCATGCTTTTGATATTCCCTCCCGAATAATTCCGCAGACTTTCAATGGCACCGGTCAGCTTCATGTTGAACACTTCGGCACCTCTCAACAGGTTCAGGTTCTGATAGAACAGGTTCCCTCTCACGCCCAGATCCCCGGCCGAATTGGTGCCCACAACTTCAGTCTGGTACGACTGCAATTTCTTTTGCGAAAGATCGATATGCGCGTCGAGGTATTTGTTTCTGCCTGCTGTAAAAAGACTATCCTTTTCGGTGAAAGTGATGTTGGTATACCTCACAATGCTCACCTCTGATAAATTCCGGTAGGTCCGGTTCACTTTGCTGAGCTGATAATATTCACCTGGAATGATGTTGTTATAGTCTGTCAGTATATTGGGGCGAAGATTCAGTTTACCCGATGTCAGTATATGAACATCCCGGTACCGGGTGGTATCTAAAGAGATTGGTGGCTTAGCGGCACCTGCTTTTGAGGTGACGCTGGAGTAATTCGGATTCAAAAATACTTCGTTGATAATGAAACGGGGATGATATTTGATCTTTGTCCGCGGATCGGGCTGACCCTCCACAAATTCCTTGAAATTCATAGTCAGGTCTACTGCGAATTCATCGGGTAATAGAGAAACGTTGTAAAAAATATATTCTTTAGAAAACCGGTAATAACCCTGTTCTTTCATGAGGGTTTCAATGCGTACCCTTTCTTTTTGCAGTTCATCCTTATCAAATCTTTTTCCTTTAGACAACAGTGAGTTTATGGTGTCGGGGAGAATTCTTGAAATCAGCCCGGTATCTTCAAATGAATAGGTAATCTCCCTGATTCTGTAAGGTTTATTAAACTGGATGGCATAGGAAACAATTGCATCTCTCCCTCGGAATACCACTGTGTCTTTTACCACGGCCTGATAATAGCCTTTATTTTCGAGAAATTGCAGCAACTGACCGGAGCTGCTTTTGGTAAGCCCGGGTTCATAAATCACCGGCTCTTCACCAATCCTCCTGAGCCATCCGTGGGGCCACCGCTCTTTTTCAATATTTGAAAGA
>CAYVBH010000393.1:0-3349 GCA_964449015.1 uncultured Bacteroidales bacterium | reverse complement strand
ATTGTACGCAGAATTTTAAGAGAAGCAATTCTATTATGATCGATGATCAGAAAGAATATATAAGCAAATGGCTTTATAGGGCAAATGAAGATATTGCAGTTATAAATAATCTTTATCAGACAGATCCAGTTTACTACTCCAGCACAATTTGTTTTCATGCTGAGCAAGCTGTCGAAAAATTCCTCAAAGCATTTCTCGTTTATAATAATGTGGATTTCCCAAGAACTCATGATGTTGATTTCCTTTTAATGGAATGTAAAAAAATTGATTCTCTTGATTTTGACCTTGATCTTGGTAGTCTTGTAGATTTTGGAGTGGACATAAGATATCCTAATGACTTCTATATACCCGACAAAGAGGAAACTATAAAATACCGGGACATTTCACTTACGGTCAAAAAGATTGTAGAGCAGAAAATAAAATTCTAAACATCACTATTACTAACAAGGAAGGTAGGATCAAAAAGCTTCCCGCCTGAGGCGGGATACTAGGATTCTGCCCGGATGTAGTGTCGGGTGACGTTTGCTGAACCCTGCCGTCGAGCCGTTAAAATGCATTGAAACTCCGGTCCGATAATGATTCCTGGTGAAAACTCCTGCATATATGAAACAATTACTGTTCCCTTTGCCTGCGTCGTGTTACAATAATGTAAAAACAGTTGCAAAACTATTATAATAGTTGTAAATTGGTGATATGTTATTCATACTTTAAACATATTACTATGAAACGAGCATGTTCAGCAAACACCAACAATTATGAGGACCTTACAAGAGAGCTCTCCAGCCATTGCGGGACAAGCTATCCGACATTAAAAATCAATTATCTCCGGATGAAGCCATTGTTATTGATCATCCTCATTTAAATTGTATTCAGTTTCACTAAACTATGCGTTGGTAGTTCACAAGGATTAAAACGACGCATTTCCACAAAGGAAGGGCTCAGGGTACAGGGCACAGGGCTTGAGTGTTCGAAACATTTTTACTATATAGAAAGAACCTGGTTTAGTGTTAGTTGCAAAAAATAATTTAGACTTTAGAAGTTATCTGAAAACAAGATTTGGATCACCACCAAGTCTTTCAACTAACATTTCACCGTATATATCATCAAGTTGATAAAATAGCTGGAACATAGCTAATTTATATCCCATGTTATTCGCTTTTTTGTACACCAGGATCAACATTGCTACAATCATTGTCATGTAAAGCAGGATCTTCAAGCCATTGATCTTTGTTGAGAAGATATGTTTGAAGTTGAGTTCCTGTTTTATGAACCGGAAAAATACTTCTATATCCCACCTCTTTTTATATATATTGATTATTGTTTCGATACTTTCACCCTCAAGGTTGGTAATAAACCATAAAGCATTACCCTTAGGATCCTCTGTCTGTATCAAGCGGAATGGATTTGATTTGTTATGTCTCTTATCAAAAAGATAGACAAGGTCATCCGATTTAATCACAAGATTACCTACTGTAAGGTTTTCCTGGAATTTAAATGATTTTATTTTTTCATAGGTAGAGCCAAAAGTGATTCTTGTTACAAACCAGTAATCTTCATCTATCTCATTGAATACTTTTCTGCTTTTCATGCCACGATCAAAAACAAAGACATTGTTTTCTTTTTTATCAATATAGTTTTTGATGACATGTGGTATAGTTACACCTTCATTAACCTCACTCTGCCTGGTAAATATCTCGGCGCTGCTTGGAAACAGATTAGTCATGCTGAAGGTATATTTAATCTGTTTGGATTTTTTACCAGTCTGATTACCTAAAATCATTCCATATTCTAACTTATTTGCCGCTTCAGCAACCATTGTGGAATCAACCCTGACGATATTATACTTTAATTTTTCGTTCTCATTATAATATTGTGAAAGGAGTTCATAAATCAGCTCATATACTTCTTTGAAAAAATCGACATTCATTGTCGATAACCTATCCGACAGAGAGTTGAACTTAATATTCTGAAGGGGATCTATTTTAAAAAGTACCTTAAACTTGTTTGTTTTAAATGACTGTTCCAGTGTCCTCAGGCTTGATCTTTTACTGTCAAGAAGACCATATAAAAGCAAGAAGAACATGGTACGTCCAAACAGTTTTTTCACCTGAAAATCTACGTTGGTATCTTTAATGATTGATGCAAAACTGTCTTCCGGAATTAATTTGAGAAGATCTCTGGCATGAATATTTTTTACTTCTTTTTTCACAGCTTCTTGCTGTAACAAAAGTAGAATACAAATTGTATGATTAATTCTATCTGTCTGCTGATTTACAAACACTTATATTATTTTTTTGTTAATATCCACTGAATTTTCGTAATGGACACTCTCATACCTGTTGATAACCGTCGAATTTTGAAAAAATCTTACTTTTACAGAACATAAAATCATGTTTCGAACACTCAAGGGCTCAGTTTTTACCCTGCGCACTATGCTCTATGCTCTGTGCTATATGCTCTTTGCTCTGTGCTCTGCGCTCTACGCTCTGTGCTGTCTTGCAGGTCTTGCAGGTCTTTCAGGTTGAGGAATGCATAGCTTGACAAACCGGGTCACAGACGAGCCAGGAGAAGCCAACTGGCAGAAGAAAAATTTGTAAAAATCTTTTATTGTATAGTAAATTATCTGTAAATTTGCTCATTATGCGAGAAAAAATACATATAAATAGGGTTGTTGGTACCAGACTTCCAGGTATAGGCGAAAATACTCTGATACTTCTGACAGGGGCGCGCCAGACAGGAAAAACCACTTTACTTAAAGCATCATACCCTTCATTGAGATATTTTAATCTTGACGCACTTGAGTACCGTGAACAGTTGTTAAAGATCAGCTCATTTTCATGGGGCAAAGAGGTGGGAGATGCTGTTCTTGATGAAATACAGAAGGAACCGGATTTATTTAATAAAATAAAGTTCGCCTTTGATGAAGGTGATTTACAATTCACTGCTTTATCTGGTTCTGCACAGGTGCTTCTTATGAAAAATGTTAAAGAGACACTTTCCGGCAGGATAATGATATTTGAATTGTTCCCCCTGATGCTTTGCGAACTGGCATATTCAGAAGAAGAAAAAATTCCACAGTTACTTATTGATGAACTGATAAGTTCTGACGATCCTGCCGATGTTTTCAGGAACAGACCGGAAGTATTACTCGGCAATGAATGGGATAAATTATACCGCTCGGAGGAATATCTGATAAAATGGGGAGGCATGCCGACCCTGGTAAATATTAAGGATGAAGAAAGGAAAAGATTATGGTTGCGTGATTATTCAGTAACTGGCTTTGCGGATTACTGATTTACCGCGGGAACAGGATTATTAAACTTGGAGAAAAGCTCTATGCCCTTCCTTC
>CAYVBH010000392.1:2991-3353 GCA_964449015.1 uncultured Bacteroidales bacterium | reverse complement strand
TGTCAGTAACCAGGGTTTCAAAAATCTGCATCACGGCATCCTGGCTGTCGTCGCGATTTTTCAGGTACTTCATGCACACCCCGTAAACCAGGTACATATACCTTTTGTAAAGCACCCCCAGCACTTCCAGGTCCGCTTTTTCGCGATACAGGCTCACCATTTCCGTGTCGGAGAGAGAGGTATGGTTATGAGGGGTGGTCACGAATGAGATTGAATTTCCATCAAATTTAACACTTATCTGAATATATGCCCTGTAAGGGCAAAAGATTACAGCGCAAGGTGGCAACACCCTACGGTAATATTATATCTAGCTAATAATTTAATCAATTGCTTACGCCCTTTCAGGGCTTTGGGTTAAACGT
>CAYVBH010000392.1:0-2891 GCA_964449015.1 uncultured Bacteroidales bacterium | reverse complement strand
ATTATCATAATGCATTTTCACAGGGTTTGCATCCTGTCACAGGGTTTGCACCCTGTCACAGGGTTTGCACCCTGTGCTATTTTATTACGCCCTTTCAGGGCTTTGGGTTAAACGTATTATCATAATGCATTTTCACAGGGTTTGCATCCTGTCACAGGGTTTGCACCCTGCGTTGTTTTATTACGCCCTTTCAGGGCTATTGTCATAGTCTGATTCCTTATTGTGCAGAAATACAATTAGATAGCATGGAATAAACTAAAGATTTCATTTGATATCTAAAATTATTAAAATCTTTTATGGAATCACAAACCAAGTTGCACCTTATTCACAAAACATGTTTCATTTAAAACCCATTCCCATGAAAAAAGCAATTCTTATCATTTGTATGACACTGTTGATGGTGTCAGGTGCATCTGCCCGGGTTATCACCGGAACGGTTACCGATGAAAGCAACAATCCCCTTCCCGGTGTGAACATATTACTAAAGGGAACTCAAACCGGTACAGTAACAGATATCAACGGTGCCTTTTCAATTACTGTCCCTGAATCGGGAGCCACCCTGGTTTTTAGCTATATCGGATACAAAAGTCAGGAAGTGAAAATCACCTCATCTAACACGCTTACTGTGATGATGGAGCCCGAATTAACAACCCTGGATGAATGTGTTGTAATAGGTTATGCACAGGAACGCAAAAGCAACGTCACGGGTGCATCTTCAGTGAGAATCAGAGGTATTGGATCAGCCGCCAAAATGTCGAAATCAATGGCTTTTTGTCAGCCTGCTCCTGATTTCAACACCGAAGGTTATTCGGCCATTCACGAAAACGGGTTTAAGAGCCCGCTGCGCGAACCCCTGTCCACCTTTTCCATTGATGTGGATGCAGCATCCTACAGCAACGTGAGGCGTTTCATCAACGAAGGCCAAAAACCGGTAACCGATGCCGTTCGTATTGAAGAAATGATCAATTATTTCGATTATGATTATCCCCAACCTAAGGGGGAGCACCCTTTTTCAATCATTTATGAACTGGGAGACTGTCCCTGGAACAAGGACAACAAGCTGCTTCACATTGGATTGCAAGGTGAGAAAATGTCAACTGCAGAGGTTCCGCCTTCCAACCTGGTGTTCCTGATTGATGTTTCGGGTTCCATGGAAGATCCCAATAAACTGCCCCTGTTGATTAAGGCCATGAAGTTGCTGGTAAGCCAGTTGCGTGCACAAGATCGCGTTGCTATGGTGGTATATGCGGGCAGTTCCGGACTAGTATTGCCCTCTACTTCCGGTAACCAGAAGGAGAAAATCAATGCTGCCCTGGAACGTCTTCAGGCCGGAGGCTCTACTGCAGGATCAGCCGGATTGAAGCTGGCCTATGAAGTGGCAGAGGAAAACTTCATGAAAGACGGCAATAACCGCATCATCCTGGCAACCGACGGTGATTTCAACGTGGGACCATCAAGCAATGCCGAAATGGAACGGATGATTGAAACGTACCGCAACAAGGGTATTTTCATATCAGTAACCGGATTTGGCATGGGCAATTACAAGGACGACAAAATGGAAATCATAGCCGATAAGGGCAATGGCAACTACAATTACATCGACAACCTGATGGAAGCCAAAAAGGTATTTGTGAATGAATTCAGCAGTACACTTTACACCATTGCCAAAGACGTGAAGATACAGATTGAATTCAACCCGGCCTATGTAAAGGAATACCGCCTGGTGGGTTATGAGAACCGGTTGCTCAACGAGGAGGATTTTGATAACGACAAGAAAGACGCAGGCGAAATGGGGGCAGGGCACACCGTGACTGCTTTGTATGAGATTGTTCCGGCAGATGGCAAGGGTGATCAGACCCGCCAGCTGAAATACCAACAATCGGAAGTTTTGCCAAAAGCTTCAACTACCCAGGAGCTGGCCACCATTAAATTCAGGTACAAAAAGCCAGATGGCGACCAGAGCATATTGATGACAGAAACCATACCGCATAACGCACTGACCTTAGCACAAACCTCTGACAATTTCAGGTTTTCTGCTGCTGTTGCCGGTTTTGGCATGTTGTTGCGTAATTCGGAATTCAAAGGCGACATAACCTATGATGAAGTGCTGTCAATGGCCCGTGGGTCCAAAGGAACTGACAAAGATGGCTACCGGGCTGAGTTCATCAGGCTGGTGGAGCTCAGTAATTCAGGTCTGACTTCGATGAATAACGAATAGTGGAGCTCGCCTGCCTGTATGCAGGAGTGAAAAATGAAAACACCCTTCAAGCGGTACTGAGACCCTTGAGGGGTGTTTTGTTAAATATGACAGGATCACCCTTCAATGTTTTTCAATCAATTGAAGGAGTGCTTTCAAATTTTTATTAAATCTCATTTTATAACTTATTCACACTCCTACAGTCATCCTTAATAACTGATTACTCTTTATTTAATCATCATACATTTCCGGGTTTGGGTGTAATTTCCTGCATTTAATCGGTAATAATAAACACCCTCTTGTAATCCGGTTGCTTTGAAAATAACCTGATAATTTCCCGGCTGAAACTCATCATCAACCATTGTGGCTATTGTCCTGCCCAGATTATCAAATACCTGAATTTTCACCGGGGACTTCACAGATACTGAATAATCAATGGTTGTTTCTGACCTAAAAGGGTTTGGATAGTTCTGTAAAAGAGATCTATTTGTGTTAAGGTTTCTTTCCGGATTATTGGTCGAGTTCTCACCGGAATGATCAAGTACACCGGAGAGATAAGTTAAAGATAATTTCAGCCGGGAATAGAGCTTGTTAAAATGCGTCCCCTCATATATCTCAAATGAGTTGGATATGCCCGATGCATTCAATGAGTCGATAAAAGGAATCATAAAATAACTGCTCTGTAATTCGTCGT
>CAYVBH010000391.1:0-3369 GCA_964449015.1 uncultured Bacteroidales bacterium | reverse complement strand
CTCTTTTTTTTCAACCGGATGATTTGTAACAATCAATACCTTCATAGATCATTTAAGCTTGATAACGTCTTATTGCATTTAAATAAGCTTCCTTTATTATTTTCCATCGGTTTAGTTTCGTATTATTATAAAAGAAACTGAAAGCAATTATTCTTGAATAGATTGTTAACCAGTTTAATATCAAGATTAAACGGAATAATACTGGTTTTGTATTTTTTTTGTAATAATTAATTTTCCCTCGCGCATATTGGTACCATCTGCTATGACCTGACTTGAAACTGGATCCTTCAAGATGTATGATTTCAGCTTCCGGAATGCTCTTTGCTCTGTAACCGGCTTTTTTAGTTCTATAAGCAAGGTCGGTCTCTTCAAAATACAGGAAAAAGGTTGGATCAAGAAAGCCTATAATGTCAAGAACCCTTCGTGGAATCATTAAATCTGCACCTGTAATATAGGCAACTTCCAGAGGTTCATTTTTATTATTGAATTGTGCATTTTTACCAAAGAGGATTTTTTCCGGCAATAATGAAAAAAACTCATTCAATTCCCAGAAGACTGAGGGTAGAAACCGCCTGAAGGAATACGCCGGAACCTTGTTAAGATCAAATAGATTTCCTCCGGCAATTCCAGTTTCAGGATTTTTATCAAGAAAATCACTCAGGATTTTTATTGCATTATTTCGCAGAATTGTATCAGGGTTCAAAAAAAAGATGTTTCTTCCACATGCTGATCGTATCCCTTCATTATTAGCCCTTGCAAATCCAAGATTATCCGGCATAGCCAACCATAGTATTCTACTGCTGAATTTTTGGTTGATGACATTATAAGAATTATCCGAAGATGCATTGTCAACCACAATGATCTCATATTTTATTTCCTCAGTCTGTTTCAAAATGCTCTCCACCGACGCACAAACCTGTTCTGCTGTATTGTAGTTGACAATGATTACAGATACGTCCATTTAAAGAGCTTATTATTTAACCAATCATTCTGTTCGCCGTCATTTGATCTTATTAGCATTATCTTTAATCTTCTAAACAAATTCAGACATACTCTCCATTTAAACAAAACTATCTCTGGATGCAATACAAATGATTTGTTGATATTTTATATCCACCGCGAAGCCAAAAGTAATAAAATCTAGTAATTTAAATTTCCATGAAGAGCCCATAATTAGACCTTTTTGTTGGATAATTTTAAATCCAGCCTCCTCAAACATTCGTTTCATGCTTTTTTTTGTAAAGAACCGGAGATGTGTTGAATCTAAAATTCCAGAATCTTTATATTCCCAATCCTTTTTAATTAACAATTCATACAGGCATTCAATATATCTGATGTTTGGAATTGAAGCGATAATGATGCCATCTCTTGATAGTTTCAGGCTAATTTCTTTCAGAACTTCTGTTGGCTCTATTAAATGTTCCAAGACATCATTAAATGTTATGCAGTCAAAATAGTCTTCAGGAATCAGATCAAGAAGATTCTCTACCTTGCCGGTAAATATCTTATCTGCATTAGCCTTTTCAGCAATCTCAGGTAACAATTCAATTCCCCAGGTTTCTGCACCGGTTAATTCTTTAACAAGTTTGAGAAAAGAACCCTGGGCACAGCCTATATCGAGTATTGTTCTGACATTTTTTGGCACCAGTTTGGCTATTTCTGGCCGTGACTGGTTATAATAATCAGCATCTCTCATTAATTTTAATAATTGTTTTTAAGTTATAGTTTTGTTCCTGAGATTAATAACCCTATTGAAGGCATTAGATATATCACTAAGGGTAATCTTTAATTCAGTGCTGACTACAAGTGGCCATTTCCAATTTTGATATGCTGCTTGAGCTATTCCCGGTGCAAGAATCATAGCCCATATAGCAAAATTTGAAAATTGAAAAAATGCAAATAACAAAATTACTGTTATCACTCCTGAAATTAACGCCGCTTTAAAAAAAGGAACCTCATTTTTTGATAGCAAAATTGTTCCAGCTATACTATGATTACATTCAAGAAAGGAAATAAAGATCGCTACAGCCAATAATGATTTTGGCAATAAAGGAGTTTTACTCCCAATCAAAGTCAAAGCCGTTTCACCAAAGATCAGTAAAACTGATCCACAAACTATATAGGAAAAAATCAACACAAACTGCCCATTCAGGTAAAGTTCTTTTATTGCACTATTATTCTGAAAAACCCTTAATTGAGCGATCTTGGGCTGGTAGGAATTAGTGTAAATTCCTCCCAATCCCAGGATAACAGCAATAAGTTGCATGGTAATCCCATAGGAAGCAATATCGGTCAGAGGGAGATACAGTGAACCAATTATAATTGCTGACCTTTGTACCATAAAGCCCCCAAAGGATGTCAAACCTATTTTTATTGCATTTGGGTAGATAGCTTTTAAAACTTTCTTCCCCGATCGTTCTATAACTTCATTCAATTTCTGCCTGGTTTCTTTTGTAAAAAAAGATTTATATGACAACCATCTGATTATTAAAACAGAGGAGGCCTGTGCAGATATGATTGCTACAAGGCCATTCCCATTTAATATTAAGGTTATCCCCAGAATCAAGTAAATTGTTTGGCCAACTATAGTAATTTGTTTTGATCTTTTTATTAATCCTTTACCTTGTAAAAGTGCATCATAGTACAATGTATAAAGGTTATAGGTACTTATCATAAGTAACAGGGTCCAGGCTATATAAACTTCGGTATGGTCGCCCGAATATTCTTTTAATAATACCTTTATATAATAAGTGCCAAGAGTTGCTAGTAACAAGAATAAAACAATTGACATCCTGAAATAAAACCATTTCATAGCTTTAATAACACCTTTCAGCAAGCTATAATCAATGGAAATTCTTCCTCCGTCAATACCCTCAAATCCTTCTGTTTTTAAAGCCTTAACACCACTATAAATATATGTAACATTGCGACTAAATGTTGGACCAAAACCAAAATCAAGCATAGTTGTGAATGCTGTTATTGTCATAAAAACAGACCAGATACCTACTGTTTCAGAAGGCAACATTTTTAGGATGAATGGTAGAAGCAAAACAGAAACTGCAATTTTCAGGAATGTTGCCCCATAACTCCATAGAACATCTTTTCGTGTAATTTGCATAATGCTAAAACATGGTAAATTCTTTTCTTTTCTACAGAGGAGTAATAATGAGCAAAATTGAATTAAAGTAATACCTGAGACAAGATTAACTCAAGCAGGGGCATTGTCTTTAGTCTTTAAAACTTACATTCTTCTCAGTTCTGTCTGATCTTAAAATGACTATAAATTTTCCCAATACCATTTCACCGCCTCTGAAAGACCTTCTTTTATATTATGTGTCGGTGAATAGCATAAAAGTCTTTTAGCTTTCT
>CAYVBH010000390.1:0-3373 GCA_964449015.1 uncultured Bacteroidales bacterium | reverse complement strand
TTGCCACGGTCGTCGTACCTCCTCCCTCGCAATGACGCGTTAGTGATCCAGCGGCGGACAAGTCGGCGAGAAATCTTCTACGAGAAAATTTTGAGAGAAATATTAGCATTTTGGCACAGAATTTGTAATAAATCATACGACAGTTCACCAAAAATATACCTGCTGAATCAGGGCAAGTCCCGGCTAATCACCGGGACTTTTTATTTACCTGTACAGTCCCGTCAGTCCTTTCACCTCATCGAGCACCTTTTCGGCAAAATCGCGTGCCACAGCCGACGATTCGTGCATCAACCTGTCCGCCAGCGAACGGTCGTTGTTCAGTTCCGTACGTTTTTCACGCAAAGGCTTCAGGATGGCCACCAGAGAATCGGCAGTAATGCCTTTGAGCTCGCTGTATTTCAGCGTGCCATTCAGGTATTGCTTATTCAGCTCTTCCCAGGCTTGCGTGTTACCGCAAGCCTTGATGATGGTAAACAGGTTGGCCACACCGGGGCTCATTTCGCCACCCGGCTGACTGCCGATATCGGTGACGGCGGTTTTTACCTTTTTGCGGATAGCATCCTCGCTTTCAAAAACCCCAACATAATGTTTATCGCCCAGGCTCTTGCTCATTTTTTTGGTGGGATCGGCAAGCGACATGAGTTTGGGTACTTCGGTGAACAGCGGAGCCGGTTCGGGAAAATACTCGCCGAACTGATTGTTGAAACGTACGGCTATGTTGCGTGACAGTTCCAGATGTTGCTCCTGGTCTTTGCCCACCGGCACAAAATTGGCCTTGTAAATGAGGATGTCTGCAGCCTGCAACACAGGGTAAGTAAATAACCCGGCAGAAACAAAACTCCGGTTACCGCCTTTTTCTTCGAGCTGGTCGGTCTTGTCCTTGAACTGCGTCATTCGTGAAAGCTCACCATACGAGGTAACGCAGCTGAATATCCAGGTGAGTTCGGTATGCTGTGGGACGAGTGACTGCACAAAAAGTGTTGATTTGGCCGGATTGATGCCGCAGGCCAGCAGGTCGATGAACATCTGCCGCGTATTTTCGCGGAGTTTCAGCGGATCATAGGGCATGGTCATGGCATGCAAATCGGCTACTCCGTAAACACAGTCATAGCGATCCTGGATGTCGGCCCAGTTGCGGATGGCACCGAAATAATTGCCGATGTGTATCTCGCCGGTAGGCTGTATCAGGGAAAGAACTCTTTTTTTGGTCATGAAATCACAATTAGGGTACAAGGTCACAAATCTATAAAATGTTTTTCATTTGGGTGATTGCTATAGATATTCGTGCAAATCATTTCTCGCAGATTATTTAAGAAGTTCTCGCAGATTCTTTCTCGCAGATTAGGCAGATTTAGCTGATTTCGCAGATTTTTTTCGCAAGGAGTTCTCGCAGATTAAATCTGATTGAGCAGATTTCGCAGATTACTTAAGAAGTTCTCGCAGATCACGCAGAATTATGACGCAGATTTTCAAACAATTCAATAGACCTGACTGTGCTACAATTTGTTGACAATACGTATAATTGATTTGGAAATGTTTGAAGTATTGAAATTGATTAGTAATCCCAATCTCATATCGGCTAGTTTCAGATAGGTCGTTAATTGCTTGTAATGTAGATCCGTAAGACTTTCGACTGATTTTACCTCAATGATTACACTCTCATTAATTAATAAATCGATACGAAAGCCTTGCTCTAATCGGATATCTTCATAAATCACCGGAAGTGGAACCTGCGTTTGTACATCGCAACCTTCCTTTCTCAATTCATATGCCAGGGCTGTTTCATACACCGATTCAAACAATCCGGGTCCCAGGGAATTATAAATTCTAAAACAAGCCCCTCGTACCAGATATGAAATTTTATTTTCAGATAACATAACACAACGATTATGCTTATTAAGCTCTTAAAAATATTCAAAATCAAACAATATTACAATGTCTATAAAGTCTCTTCCATAAAAATCTGCGCAAATCTGCCTAATTCGCTTTAACTCGCCTGCCGGAGCACAGCGCAGGCAGATCTGCTGTAATCTGCTCAATCTGCGAAACCCTCCTTCGCTGAAGCTTCGGCGGGCAAGTCTGCGAGAAATTCTCCGGTTTTCCGCGTGAAATTCTTCAACGCAATCCGCATGAAATTCTTAATTGTCTGCGAGAAAAGTTCTATTTTTACCGGTATCTTAAAGTGTCTGATATGGATTCTGTGCGTCAAAGCAAAATTGCCCGCCTGCTGCAAAAAGAGCTCGCGAATTACTTCCAGGCTGAAAGCCGGAACCTGCTTCCCGGAAAGCTGATTACCGTGACCGCGGTGCGGGTTTCTCCCGACCTGGGAATTGCCAAGGTATACCTGAGCATCTTTCCCCACAAGCCTGAGGAAGATGTTATTGAACAAATTACTGCTCACAACAAGCAGATCCGCAACACACTGGGTCAGCATATCCGCCACCAGGTGCGGATTATTCCCGAACTGGCATTTTACATCGACGATTCGATGGACTATGTGGAACGCATTGAAAAACTGCTAAAAAAATAACACTCCGGGCTGCCTTGAATCTCCCGTTTTATATTGCACGGCGTTACCTGATGGCCAAAAAATCGCACAATGCCATCAACATCATTTCTATTATTTCGGTGATGGGAGTGACTGTCGGAACCATGGCGCTGGTAATCATCCTATCGGTATTCAATGGCTTCGACGGACTGGTGCGTTCGCTGATCAATTCTTTCAATCCCGATCTGAAAATCGAACTAACCGAAGGGCGTGCTTTTACTGCCTCGGAGGAAACACTGCAAAAGATCCGAAATGTTCCCGGGGTGTATGACCTGAGCCAGGTGCTTGAAGACAAGGCACTGGTTCGTTATGATGAGCTGCAGACCATTGCCGTGATCAAAGGCGTGGAGGACAATTATGCCGCCATTACTGGTTTGGACAGCATGATCGTGGAAGGCAGCTTCAGGCTGAAAACACGGGACGAACCTTATGCACTGATCGGTCGCGGTATCCGGATTTACCTCAACGTAATGCTCCTTTCGCCCCGCCAGATGTCGTTTTACGCACCGCGTCGTACGGCGGAAATATCCTTTGATGCCAACCGGGCATTGAACCGGAAATATCTAAGTGTGGCGGGCGTTTTTTCGGTAGAGCAGGATTACGACCTGAATTATATCATTGTGCCTGTTGACTTTGCCAGGCAGCTTTTTGAATACGAAAACAAGGAAACCAACCGGATTGAGGTGAAACTCAATGCCGGTGCCGCATCAGACCAGGTTAAAACGGCTGTCAGCGCCATCATGGGAGATGGTTACCGGGTACTCGACCGTTACCAGCAAAACGAGGTTTTTTATAAAACCATGAAGGCAGAAAAGTGGGCCATCT
>CAYVBH010000389.1:0-3379 GCA_964449015.1 uncultured Bacteroidales bacterium | reverse complement strand
TCAGCAATGCCCAGATCCTGTGTACAGGTGAAAAAAGCAGGGCAATCAGGCTGGCATAGAACAGCAGCCTGCTGACGGGCTCCAGTGTCAGTAACAATTTATGAGAACCTTTATAGAGGCTGTTTGTTGAAAAATGGCGTTTCTTCTGGTAACTCCATTTTTCAAATGAATCTTTGGGCGCTGTGCGTGTGTGGCTCTCGTGTGAGAATTCAATAGCCGTATTGGTGGGGGTTGCGTTTTCATTCACAAACAGATCATCATCACCTGAAGCCAGGTGATGATGACCTGAAAAGCCTTTACCTGAATAGAAAAGCGATTTTTTATAGGCCAGGTTTCTGCCAACCCCCATGTAGGGAATCCGGCAAAGTGCCAAACTGAAATATTGCAGGGCAATCATCAGTGTATCATAACGGATGTATTTGTTCAGCAATCCGGGGAGGGTGAAATAACCACCATATCCCAACACAATCGAAGTTTTATCTGAAAAATGACCCGACATGCACTTCAGCCATTGGTTGCTTTCAGGTTGGCAATCACCGTCGGTGAATAATAACCTTTCATGTTTTGCAGCTTTGATGCCAATGGTTACCGCCAGCTTTTTCCCGTGAGAAAACTTTTTATCTTCCTTGATAACACTTGTTCTCAGGTTGGGATACTGTTTCATGTATTTTTCTAGAATATCCTCCGTTTCATCCGAGGAACAATCATTCACCACAATCACCTCGAATTCGGGATAATCTTGGGTTAGAACGGCCGGAAGATATTTATCCAGGTTATCCGCTTCATTGCGTGCGCAAATGATCACCGACACCGGGTCAAATGCAGTTTCCTCCTGTTTCTTCCTATAGAAAACAAACCTGCTGAAGATGCCCAGGTAGTAAACCAACTGGATGACAAACGCAAAAACAAAAACAAGCAGGATAATAAACCATTGTTTATCAGCTATTAATTCGGATAAGGCTGGCATTTGCTTTAATTATTCTCAGCGGCCAATTTACTCAAAGTTTTTGATGTATACCAAATTCTGTCAGCTCAACAGGTAATTTTCATGGTAATAGTTATATATTTGCGGCCAAACAAGGTGTTCATGGAATTCAGAATATTTAATCGTGATACTGCAACCAAAGCTCGTTCCGGAAGGATAACAACCGGACATGGAGCGATTGAGACACCTGTGTTTATGCCGGTTGGCACGGCAGGAACAGTTAAAGCGGTTCATCAACGTGAACTGGCCGATGATTTGGATGCGAAGATCATCCTTGGTAACACGTATCATTTATACCTGCGCCCGGGTATTGATATCATCCGGCAGGCAGGCGGACTTCACCGGTTTATGAACTGGAACAGGCCCATTCTTACCGACAGCGGAGGCTACCAGGTGTTCTCACTTGCTGCCATCCGGAAACTCACCCATGAAGGCGCCCTGTTCAGTTCACACATTGACGGATCAAAACACCTGTTTACACCGGAAAAAATTGTAGATGTGCAACGGGCTATCGGAGCCGACATCATCATGGCCCTGGATGAGTGTACACCCTATCCGAGTGAGCATAAGGATGCCAAAAAGTCGATTGAACTTACCCACCAGTGGCTTGAAAGGGGGTATTCGCATTTTCGCAATACCGATCCGCTATACGGATATGAACAGTCATTTTTTCCCATAGTTCAGGGCAGTGTTTATAAAGACCTCAGGGAAACTTCGGCTCGGGAGATTTGCAAGTTTCCTGCTGATGGTTATGCCATCGGCGGCTTGTCTGTCGGAGAGCCTGAAGATGTGATGTATGAAATGGTCGACGTGGTTTCCGAGATACTTCCCGATGACAAACCACGATATCTTATGGGAGTTGGCACGCCCGTGAATTTGCTCGAAGCCATTGCCCGGGGCATTGACATGTTTGATTGTGTGATGCCCACCAGAAACGGCAGGAATGGCATGCTATTCACCAGCAAGGGTATTCTGAATATGAGAAACAACAAGTGGAAGGACGACTTCAGCGAACTCGATCCCGATGGCACCTGTTTTGTTGATCACCACTACTCAAAAGCTTATTTGCGGCATCTGATCATATCAAAAGAAATTCTGGGTGCACAAATTGCATCGTTGCATAACTTAAGTTTTTATCTTTGGCTTATGGATGAAGCCAGAAGGCAAATCCAGGCCGGCACTTTCGGCCAGTGGAAAACCCGGATGGTTCAACAATTGGTTACCAGGCTATGAAGAATCTCAGGTTGGTCATTTTGGATTGGTACATTATCAGGAAGTTCCTGGGAACCTTCTTTTTTACCATTGCACTGATTCTGGCGATTGCCGTGGTTTTTGACCTGTCTGAAAAAATTGATGATTTCCTCGAAAATGAAGCCCCGATCCATGCCATCATCTTTGATTATTACCTGAATTTCATACCCTATTTTGCCGTTCTTTTCAGCCCGCTATTCACTTTTATCACGGTAATTTATTTCACTTCGCGAATGGCATACAATACCGAAATTATTGCCATTTTAAGCAGTGGTGTAAGTTTCAGAAGAATTCTCTATCCTTATTTTATATCGGCATTTGCACTTACCGTTTTTGCTTTTGTACTGAGCAATTACATTATCCCCCATTCAAATGCCCGTAAACTGGCCTTCGAGGAAGTGTATTATCACTCTTCGCCCAAACAAAACCGAAACAGGGATATCCACAAACAAATTGAACCCGGCATCTTTGTATATCTGGAATCATACAATACAAACTTCAACAGGGGAATGAAGTTTTCAATCGAGAAATTTGATGACGGACAACTGGTATCCAAACTGTTTGCAGAAGACATTGCCTGGGATTCCGTTAAGAACAAATGGCACATTCGCAATTACTACATCCGGGAATTCCATAGCGAAAACCAGAAGGTAATACAGGGCAGGGATCTTGATACCACATTGAACCTATACCCTGATGAATTCAGGCGCAGGGACAATGCTGTGGAGGCCATGAACCTGGGAGAACTCAACCGGTTCATCAACACTCAGAAAATGCAGGGTGCCGAAGACATTGATTTGTTCATGATTGAAAAACACAGGCGTTTCTCCTTTCCTTTTTCAGCCTTTATCCTCACACTTATTGGGGTTTCTGTTTCATCTAAAAAAGTGAAGGGTGGAATTGGGATGCAATTGGGAATCGGCCTTCTGATCAGCTTTTCGTATATTGTATTCATGCAGTTTTCTTCGCAGTTCGCTATAAGTGGTGCAGTCAGTCCTTTTATAGCTGTCTGGATACCCAACGTGCTCTTCACCATTATCGCAGTATTCCTTTACCGGTTGGCGCCCAAATAGTTTACTACTTATTTTTCAGGTATTGGAGCGGATAATTTGCATTTCCTCTTTTTGACCTTATATTTGCTCC
>CAYVBH010000388.1:0-3387 GCA_964449015.1 uncultured Bacteroidales bacterium | reverse complement strand
ATGGTCATGGGTATGATCACCGGATCTTTCTTAATCGCCAATGAAACCTGGTTCAAGGGAGCCATTTCAGGATCCTGCTGAAACCCGACAAATCCCCTGCGCTCATTGGGTCTTAGCCAAAGCCATGGAGATGCATCGGTTATTTCCTGATGGTTGTCATCAAGGGTGCGAATTCTGAAGGGCATATCAGCAATAACCTTGAGATAAAACGACCCGTCCGGCTCAACCCCTACAATCCCAATGATTGAATCCAGGCCAAGCACCTCAATCTGAGTGGCTTTTTTAGCTTTTGGATCTGTCAGCCCAATTCCTGTAAAGTTGACATCCTGACAGAGCAGCAAACCTGTTTTCACACCCATGTCCACTTCACTGGGTAAATTTTTGGGCCGTTTATGTTCCTTCACCTGGATAACATCTACCACATCATAACCATCAACATTAAAAATACGATTCCCGATTTTCCCGTCATTTGTGTTTAGTGTGTATACTTCATATCGTCCGGATGCATTTTCCCTGTATGTTACCAATAGCTTTCCGTCACTTGCGGGAAATACCGAGCAGAAATCGCCGGAAACCATGGTATTTAGTTGTTTACGGGAGTGTAACGGTCGGTTGTAGGATATGGAGATAATGTTTGTCTTACCCACGCTGTCAGATTCTGCAAAATAAAGCATGCCTTCAGCTTCACAACTTTTGTTAATGATATGGGCGCCGCTCAATCCTTTATAAAACAGATCACACTTGGTACCATCGGGCCGGATTACCATCAGCATCTGCTCATTCTTTGAAGGGAACAGCTGATGTGAGGCTGCAAGCAACCGACCGTCTTTCAATATAGTAGTTGCAAAGTTGGCATGGGGGTGAAAGGTGATTTGCTGTACTGCACTTCCGTCGTTTTTGCATGCAAATATCTCAAAGCCCTGATGCATACTGCTGCCACCCTCTGCCAAACCTGCAGTAAACACCATCTTATTTGCTGGTAGAAATACAGGGTCAGTGCAATTGCCCTTGAAATCAGTTATTTTGTGGTATTTTCCCGATTTGAGTTCCATTTCCCAGATCTGCCACAAATCATTCTCCTTTTGCTGGGCAGCAAATAACATCTGCTTTCCGTCCGGGGAAATATCCGGCGAACAGGCTGAATAAAAATCTTCGGTAAGTACCCGCACAGATTTTGGACGATCCGAATCAACCAGGGCAATCCGGGCTCTCTTAATATATCGCCAGTTGTCTCCGGTTGCAGTATTGACCTTATAAACACCTGCCGGAGCCTGAGTGATAATAAGCTTTCCTTCGGGCGACCTGCTGCAGGAAATGAAACAAAATACAAGGTAAAAAGTCAGCAGAAATCGATAAGGATATTTGAGAGATTTCATGAAATATTTCGTTATTGTTCCTTAATCTGGAGTATCTGGTTGGGCTTCACGTTTTCAAGAGTCTGGATTTTTCCGGACGACCATTTCACTTCAATTTTCTCAATGGAGCTGTTGCTTCCAATACCGAAATGAATCCGGGGATCGTTTTGTGAAAGATATCCGACAGTACCTTTTTTCTGAATGGTTTGCGTTTTGCCGCCGGATGTCAGTCGCACTCTTGCACCAATAGCATCACGGTTGCTTTCAGTTCCTACTAAATTCACAATCAGCCAGTTATTCTGATTGCCTTTATTGTTGCGCAGGAATTTACACTCGTGGTTCAGGTTCACTATAAAGACATCCATATCCCCGTCATTGTCATAATCGCCGATACAGGAGCCACGTCCCACATATTCCCCTTTGAAAAATTCACTCCGATCCAGTGAAACATCCTTGAATTTTCCGTCTCCCTGATTTTCGAATAGTTGGGGTTCATGCCCGTACAAATGTTTTAAAGCACCATTGGTCTTGTAAATATCGACATCACCATCATTATCATAATCAATAAAGGAGGAAGACCAACCCACAAACTGAGCAGCCTGTGATGAAATACCCGACGACATCGCTTTATCAGAAAAAACACCATTCCCGAGATTTTCATATAAGGAACAGTAGGTGTCATCGGAAACAAAGAGATCCATCAATCCATCGCCATTGTAATCGGCAAAATCCACCGACATGCTTACTGTGGCTTCTCCGCCCTGGCTGAATGCAGTTCCCGACTTGGTACCAATCTCAACGAATTGCTTTCCTTCCTGGTTATGCCACAGGTAATTCAGTGTATGGTCATTGGCCACAAATAAATCCACCCATCCGTCATCGTCCACATCTGCGGCTCCCACACCCATTGACCGGCCATCCACATCCACGATTCCCATTGCCTCTGTAACATCTGTGAAAGTTCCGTCTCCATTATTATGATAGAGTACATCAGGTTCACTTTCATAGGCCATTGGCGGCGGAAAACCGTCGGGTGCATAGAAATATTTATAGTCAGGATCAAACTTGAGGTAATTTCCAACATATAAATCCAGGCGACTGTCGTTGTCATAGTCAAACCAAACGGCACCAACGCTGCAGGAGCGTTCCCCGGCAACTTTCGCCTTTTCAGTTACATTAGTGAATGTTCCATTGCCTTTATTCATCAACAGTACATTAGTCCCATAATTGCAAATGTACAAATCGGGATACCCGTCATTATTGAAGTCACCGGCAGTAGCCCCCATGCTGTACCAGGGCCCGCCAGCACCGGCTTTTTTGGTGACATCCCTGAAGGTGCCGTCACCATTATTATGATACAAATGATTGTGAGGCAGCTCTGCCGGTTTTTCGCTTTTGGTAAACCCATCAAGCCAGGTGCCGCTGCATACGTA
The DNA here is from genome assembly GCA_964449015.1 of uncultured Bacteroidales bacterium. Taxonomy (GTDB): domain Bacteria; phylum Bacteroidota; class Bacteroidia; order Bacteroidales; family UBA10428; genus UBA5072. Next base: position 599 of record CAYVBH010000388.1, on the reverse strand, counting down.
AATATCAATCCATCCGTCCTGGTTGTAATCAAGAAATGTAGCCCCGCCACAACTCGATTCAATGATGTTGTTCAAATCAGAACCACCGATGGAATGAACAAAATCCAGTCCGATTTGCTTAGAAATTTCCTGAAAATAATCTGCATTCGGGGGGGGAACTTTAAGGGCAGATTTCTTTCCGGATTCTGACTGACATCCAATGAAGGTAATCAGCGTCAACAAAAGGAAAACCAGGTAACCTGATTGTCTCCGGATGATGGAGCAATTTTGCGTTTTTGTCGGTTTGTGCAACATATTTTTTAGCCTTGAGGTTTATGTGTTTAATTCTTCATGGCATAACCGGTATCTGATGTTACCTGTTCTGCCTGAAAGGGTCGTAAATATATTAAGTTTTCCATTTATTCAAAAAAAGTACCTGTTTTACATCATTTGTCATCAGCTTGAGATCACCCGGTTACTACACATTCCATCACATCACCTGCCATCCTGTCAAAAAAAAAGTCATGCTGTTCATTGATGAAGCACATGCAATTCAACCTGTATCGGCTTCATCAGTTTCAGCATGACAATTAACCCTGCAATGTCTGTATCAACTCAAA
>CAYVBH010000387.1:0-3393 GCA_964449015.1 uncultured Bacteroidales bacterium | reverse complement strand
TCGGAAAAGACCGGGAACTCGACCTGTTGCTGGCCCGGTATGACATACTCGGATCGCTGGCCCACATCATCATGCTCGAAAGCATTGGCCTGATCAGTAAAGATGAACTCCAGCTGCTAACAACCGAACTTCAGGACATTTACCGTGATGCGGAAAAGGGAACCTTTGTAATAGAGGACGGGGTGGAGGATGTTCATTCCCAGGTGGAACTCATGCTTACACGCAGGGTTGGCGACACCGGCAAAAAGATACATGCAGCACGCTCCCGCAATGACCAGGTACTGCTTGACATCAAACTTTTCATCCGCGATGAAATGCAGCAAGTTGTCGGAGAGGTCAACACGCTTTTCAGTTTGCTGCTTTCACAAAGTGAGCAATATCGTCATATACTGATACCCGGATATACACACCTGCAGGTTGCCATGCCTTCCTCATTCGGACTCTGGTTTGGTGCCTATGCCGAGAACCTGGTTGATGACATGCTCATGATACAGGCTGCTTACCGGATAAGCGACCAGAATCCCCTGGGTTCGGCTGCCGGATACGGATCCTCGTTTCCCATCAACCGAAGAATGACTACGGAATTGCTGGGTTTCGGAAATCTGAATTACAACGTTATCAATGCACAGATGAGCCGTGGCAAAACAGAGCGTGTTATATCCTTTGCCCTGGCCTCACTGGCTGGCACCCTTTCAAAAATGGCAGGTGATATTTGCCTGTTTGCAAGTCAGAATTTCGGATTTCTCAAACTACCCGACGAACTGACAACCGGGTCGAGTATCATGCCGCACAAGAAAAATCCCGATGTATTTGAACTGATCCGGGCCAAATGCAACAAAATACAAGCCCTTCCCGGAGAAATTGACCACATCTGGAACAACCTGCCTTCGGGCTATTTCAGAGATATGCAGATCATAAAGGAATCCTTCCTTCCGGTCTTTTCTGAAATGCATTCCTGCCTTGACATGGCCTCTTATGCTGTCGCCAGGATTACACCGGTAGAAGAGGTAATTAAAGACCAACGGTATCAGCATATCTTTTCAGTTGAGGCAGTTAATAAACTGGTAATGAGTGGAATTCCTTTCAGGGAAGCCTATCGCAAAGTGGCTATGCAAATCCAGGACGGTTCATACCTGCCCGATCAGCAAGTGATTCACTCTCATGAAGGGAGTTTGGGCAACTTATGTAACAGCGAAATTGCTGCAAAAATGGAACAGGTATTGAGCATGTTCAACTTTGAGAAAAAGAATCAGGCTTACCAGGAGCTTTTAATGAGAAATAATGGGAAATAATAAAAAAACTATAGTCATCCGGGTGGAGATATCCACTTTACTGGGCCCGAATGGAAAAATCAGCCCCAAAAAGATGGATCGCCTTGCCATGGTGATTACCAATTTGCACAACAGCGGAAAACACGTACTTGTTGTTTCTTCCGGAGCCATTGTTCTTGGCGCCGAGAAACTGAAACTGCACATTCTGCCCGATAACCTGGTCGACATGCAGGCTGCAGCTGCTGTGGGACAGGCTGAACTGATCCGGTGTTACCAACGATATTTTGACGACTACAACCAGATCATTGCCCAGGTATTGCTTACCAGTGATATCATCGAGTATCCGGAACGCGTCGAGAATACCCGGAACACTTTTAATACCCTGCTCGATATGAGCATCATTCCCATTATTAATGAAAACGACCCGGTATCCACGTCTGATATCGAGTATGATGACAATTATCCGCTGGCACGAATTGTTGCCGGCATTGCGCAGGCTGAATTTATTGTGATCAAAATGGATCTGAACGGGAAATACCTGATCGTTCCTGCAGGCAATTACACGGCCCAGGTGGTAGATGGGGAAACAGAACTTCAGGAAAAAATTGATTCCTTCTGTGAGGTCATTACATCAGGTGAAGTCACTGGAAACCTGAATTTTCCGGCTTCTATCGGCGACATTGTTTTTAACAATTGAATATAAGGACTTATACGTTATCATGAATTACAGGGAAGTATTAAAAAATAAATGCAGGATCGTTGTAAAAATTGGCACATCTTCACTTTCCTATGCCAATGGACGGATGAACTTCCACAGCATTGCAAAACTGGCCTACGTGTTAAGCGCAATACGCAGACAGGGAACCCAGGTAATTCTGGTGTCCTCCGGTGCTATCGGAGTGGGAGCGGGAAGACTGGGCCTTACCAAAAGACCGCAGGAGCTTGCTAAAAAGCAGGCCCTTGCTGCAGTGGGGCAGGCTGAGCTGATGAAGATTTATCAGAAGTTTTTCGAAGAATACAATCAGATTGTTGCGCAGGTTTTGCTTACCAAAGATGTGGTTGAGATTCCCTCCCGAAATCAACATGCGAAGCGCACCCTGATCAAACTCCTTGAAAAGGATATCATTCCCATCATCAATGAAAATGATACCATTGCAACCAATGAGATAGAATTCGGTGACAACGACACCCTTTCTGCCATCGTGGCTTCACTGGTTGAAGCAGATCTGCTGGTTATGCTTTCGGATATCGACGGGTTATACAATGCTGATCCCAGGTCTGATTCACATGCCGAAATGATCCATTCGGTTCTTGAAATAACCCCTGAATTGGAGCAGCTGGCTTCAGGAGCAGGTTCGTCATTCAGCACAGGCGGCATGATCACCAAGATCTCGGCGGCCAAAATATGCCTGAAAAAAGGAATTGACTGTCTCATTACCAGCGGCTCCGATCCGGCAATCCTGTTTGACATACTCATGGGTAAAGAAGTAGGAACCCATTTTGTTGCACAAAATGTTAACTCAACACATCATGCCTGATTTAAAAGAACAATTGACAAATATGGCCAGTCGCGTGAAACTGGCATCCCGTGAACTTGCCAAAGCCAACACGGCTACAAAGGACAAAGCCCTGAAGTTTATTGCCGAAGAAATCGATACGAACAGGCAGAACATCATGGCAGAAAACCAGAAAGATATTTTATCCGGTAAAGAGAAAGGCCTTTCAGAGGCATTCATTGACCGGCTCACTCTGAATGACAAACGGATTGATGGTCTGATCAGTGTGCTTCATGATGTGATTAACCTAAAAGATCCGGTAGGTGAGATTTTTAATATGAACACACTTCCGAACGGTTTAAAAGTAGGTCAGATCAGGGTACCCATAGGGGTTATAGCCATTATTTACGAGTCGCGACCCAATGTGTGCATCGAAGTAGCTGCCCTTACCATTAAATCAGGTAATGGCGTTATTCTTCGCGGCGGATCCGATGCCATTCATTCGAGTCTGATTCTTGCAAGGCTGATCAGGAATGGACTGAAAAAAGCCGGACTTCCGGAAGACGCCGTAGCCATGATTGAAAATACAAACCGGGAATCAGTGCTTGAGCTGGTTAAACTAAAAG
>CAYVBH010000386.1:0-3402 GCA_964449015.1 uncultured Bacteroidales bacterium | reverse complement strand
GAGAATTGCTTCAGTTTTTCACTGTTGTTGCAATTTTCGGCCATTAAACTCGCAAAACCAATTATGGCATTCATGGGAGTGCGTATTTCGTGGCTCATGTTTTGCAAAAAGGCTGTTTTCAGCCGGTCGTTTTCTTCGGCCTTTTCTTTGGCCTGTATGGCTTCTAATTCAATCTTTTTACGTTCGGTAATATCCAATGCAACACCAACTATCCCGTTCCTTTTGTTGGAGATCGAAAAAGGCGTTACAATATTGAAATGTATGGCCCCGCTTACATTTGATTCAAAAGTAGCTATTTCACCTGAAAGGGCTTTTTTAACTGATTCTATGATATGCGGATGGTCTTTATAAATCTTAAAAGCAGACAAGCCGACAACCTGGTTGGGTTGTAATCCGAGACTTTGCAGACCTGCGCCAATCGACAATTTAAAAAGGCCATCGTTATCAATCATATAGAAAATGATGGGCAGGTTTTCGATGGCAGTTCTCATCAACAATTCGTTTTTAATGAGTTCCTCTTCCACCCGCTTGCGCTCGGTGATGTCAATACCAATCCCGGCGAAATAGTGCTTTTCAAAAAGCACCAACGGACTTGCAGTGAAATACATGAGAATTTGTGTGCCGTCCTTTTTCTGCAGGTTGGCTTCAGCTTCACCAAATCCGGATTCCATTGTGGTTTTTACACCATCAATTACTGCTTTCTGGCTTTTCTCATCATCCCTGAACCAGTCAAGAAGACGCATGTGCGACATCTCTTCTGATGTATATCCGGTCATCGTCTCGTGCTTGCGGTTCCACCTGACAATCTGCCCATCCTCATCGTACAGGTAAAGCATACCCGGGACGCTATTGAAGACAGCTTCAATAAAAGTCTTCTGAAGGAATAGTTCTTCCTCAATCCGCTTGCGTTCGGTGATATCCCTGGCTGCAGCGTAAATCTTTTTGCCATAAGGATAGGATCTCCATTCAATCCATCTGTAAGAACCATTCTTGCAGCGATACCTGTTGGTGAAGTTCAGTATATTGGTTTTATCCGCAAGTTGCGATACTACATTCACTGTAGCTTCCACATCATCAGGATGCACAAAATCGAGGAATCTTTTGCCTTCCAATTCTTCGAGCGTATAGCCTAGTACGTTGCACCATTCCTGGTTGAGCCGTTCAAAATACCCTTTGGTATTGGCTATGCATAGTAAATCAATGGCGCAGTTAAAGAAGTTTTCTATTTCTTCAGCCTGTTGCTTTATTTTAAGTTCACTTTCTTCTGCCAGCTTTTTTGCTTTGATGAGATTGGCTTCTGTTTCCTTAATAGCTGTTATATCTCTAATATTAACAACTATTGCATTAATAGCCGGGTGATCGAGGTAGTTCTGGGCAACAGCCTCATACCAGATAAATTCCTTAAATTTATGCTTATGCCTGTATTGAATCCTGACCACTTCATTCTTGGTATTCAATATTTTGTCCCACACCTGCATTACCAAATCCAAATCAGGTGGATAAATCACATGCTGAATAGGGCCTTTAAGTTCATCAATGGTAAAGCCTGTATCTCTCTCGGCGGCATCGCTGATGTAAAACTGATCGCCATTTTTATTAATTAATACAAAAGTATCATTGGAATTTTTGAGCAATAACCGGAAACGTTCTTCACTTTTTTCAATGCATTGTGTGGCGTATATTAATTCTTTGTTCGTTTCTATTAGCTCTTTATTCAGTTGCTGATATTCTTCGTTTTTTTCGTTCAGTTGTTCTTCATGCTGCTTTCGCTCGGTAATGTCATTAAAAACTGCCACCATATTACCGTGGGTAGTTTGAAAGGCAATTACCTCAAAAGCCCCGGTAATTTTATTGTCCTTATAGGAAATTTGTTCTGTTGTCCATAATAGCCCTTTCTCAGCCGCATCGCGGTACCTGAGTGGTATTTCTGTCCGTGCCAGAGGAGGAAATGCTTCTTCGATGGTTTTTCCAATAAACTGTGAATTATCAACATGTAACAACTTGTCAGCAGCCGGATTAGCACCCGTAAAGATCAGTGAGCCGTTTTCAAGTTTATAAAAGTGCATTCCCCAGGGAGAATTTTCAATAAGCCTGCGATAAAGTCGCTCACTTTTTTCTGCTTTTTCTTTGGCTATGGATAGCTCCGGCTCCTTTCCCAATTTAGACTTCTCTTCAAGTTGCTCTTTAAGCCGCACATTTTCCTTTAACAGTTCCTCGTATGTTGGGCTGGTTTTCATAACTCATTCCTGGTTTCATATCTAAATTACTGAAGAATTTTATTTTTATCAGCATCCAACCACAAAAAAGTAAAACTGTTGGTTGAGCAGTTTGATCCAATTGCAGAATTCGTTGCTTGGTTAGATCTTGCAAACCGAGCAGGGTGGAAATGTTGGCAACGCATCGCTTAAAAAAAATAATAAAACACCCAAATGATACTCCGCCGGAATCATTAAATTTGAGCGCTTAACAGACAGTTATTCCTAAATTATATAAACATACTTTTGTAATGGAAGAAATCAAAAAAATAGGTGTTCTCACCTCTGGAGGAGATGCACCCGGTATGAATGCAGCCATCAGGGCTGTTGTCAGAACCGGAATTTTTCATGGATTGGAAGTATTCGGCATACGGCGCGGTTACCAGGGCATGATCGAAGGCGATATTGTTCCTCTGAGAACACAAGATGTCAGCGGCATTATCCAACGGGGGGGCACAATCATTCAAACTGCCCGTTGCAAAGAGTTTCATCAATATGAAGGTAGAAAAAAAGCCTATGATCAGCTGGTTCAGTTTGGCATTGATGCCGTGATCGTCATCGGCGGTGACGGCTCCTTTACCGGTGCCAGCATCATGTCAAAGGAATTCGACATACCCTTTATCGGCATCCCGGGTACAATTGACAACGATCTGTATGGAACCGACTACACCATTGGTTATGACACCGCTACCAATACGGTTGTTGAGGCGGTTGATAAAATAAGGGACACGGCTTCTTCCCATGGACGCATTTTCTTTGTTGAAGTGATGGGCCGGGAAGCGGGTTTCCTGGCATTGCGAAGCGGCATCGCCTGCGGTGCAGAAGGCATTCTGGTTCCAGAGGAAAAGGGTCAACTCGACAAACTCCGGAAATACATGGCTGAAAGGGCAGCCAAGAAAAAATCGAGTATCATCATTGTGGCTGAAGGCGACGAAGAAGGCGGAGCCATTGGCATTGCGAAAAAAATCAAAGATGAGTTTCCCGAACTGAGCATTCGTACTACCATTCTCGGTCATATTCAACGCGGGGGCTCGCCATCTGCACTTGACCGCATCAATGCCAGCCGAATGGGATCGGCTGCCGTGGAGGCATTGCTCGACGATCAGAAAAGCATCATGATCGGTTTGGTAAACAACGAAATTGTCCA
>CAYVBH010000385.1:0-3439 GCA_964449015.1 uncultured Bacteroidales bacterium | reverse complement strand
TGCAATATACTGAAATACAGAACCGGGATGCCTTTGTATTCGGAGCCAGGGGTGGCATTACCATGGGACACACAATAACCCTCGGTCTCGGTGGAGCCGGATTCTTTAATGACATGTATTATGATGAATCTGCTCAGCAGGATATCAGCCTTGCCGGAGGGTACGGCGGATTCTTCTTTGAACCGGTTATTTTTCCAAAATATCCCGTTCATGTTTCATTCCCTATATTAGTCGGCGCAGGTGGAGTTGCTGTAGTCACGAATAATGATGAAGATAGCTGGGATGAAGATTTCAAATCCGAAGCCTCGGATGCCTTCATGGTTATTGAACCCGGGGTGGAAGTGGAACTGAATATCACCCGATTCTTTAAATTCTGCGTGGGCGCTTATTACCGTTATACTTCCGACGTAGATATTGAAGGAGGTACTGTTGCAGGCGATTACAATATTCCCACTGACATCCTCAACGGTTTTTCCGGTGGTGTAACCTTCAAATTCGGAAAATTCTGATCGGGTTATTCACACCTTGGCAGCTAAGAATTTGGTGACAAATGCTGAGCGTAGTCTCATTTGTTGAGCGTAGTCTCCTGACTACGCTCTTTTTATATCTCTGCTGATCGTAGTCTCCCGACTACGATCTTTCTGCTCCACCCAGATAATCCCTGAGCGTATCAACATACCTCTTAAAAGCATCAATACCCTTTGGTGTAATGCGGCAGGTAGTCAGCGGATAATTGTCCTGAAAAGATTTGTCGATTTCCAGGTACCCCGCTTCTTCAAGCTTTTTAAGCTGTACGCTGATATTCCCCCGGGTTGCCACTGTTTTTTCAAGCAGGAAATTAAAGGTGGCCGACTTCACTGAAATCAACAGGGACATAATGGACAACCTCAGCTGGGAATGCAGCAACGGATCCAGTTCTTTAAACATAACCTACAGCCTTTTACTTTTGTTTTTAAGAATATGCCCCGGAATGATATAGGCCACAATTACAGCAACAAATACAATTAGAAGCTGCATTGGGTAGGGAGAAAAAAATGCAGCCACAGATGCTGCCCAGCTCAGAACAGCGCCAACGATCAACGGCTTAAAATTAACCAGACCACCTGCAACAAAGATTCCCAATCCATACATGGTAAGGGTCACCGGTAATATCATTTCATAATCCTGGTTGAGATTTGCAAATCCCAGTAAGATCAGAAAACTAACCAGCCAGGCACTCCATAAATAAATCATGGCTGTTCCGATAAAGGTCTTGCTGCCGGATGCTTTTTTCTGACGCAAAGAAAAAAGCAACGTAACGAATAGTCCGATACCCATAAATACCGGCCAAACCAAATAATGATGGGCATAATTTGCGAGTTGAATGAGGATATATTCTGTCGCGCAGGTAAACGCCACCAGGTATCCCCAAAAAAGATAATAGAAGTAATTTGTGCCGATTTTGACGCGGGCCGATTCGATCATTTCATAAATGACTTTCAGTCCGGCTTCGTGATTGAATTCTTTATTGTTTGTTTCCATAGGGATGAATTATAACAAAACTGTTTAATAAATAAATTACCATACAAATATAAACATGTTTATATTATAAACCTAATATTTTTAAAGAAATTTTTAAGGACTTTCCGTTACCAATAGTAAATGGGGGAAAAATGACCTGGTGTAATACGTTACAATTCCACCGAGACTTTCAGCCGGTTGCGTTTGTTGAAGTCATCTATTGCCAACTGTATCAGCTGATCCACCAGATCGGAATAAGAGATACCGCTTTGTTCCCATAGTTTCGGGTACATGCTGATCTTTGTGAAACCCGGGATGGTGTTGATCTCGTTCACAATAATCTGTTCATCCGGCGTCAGGAATACATCAACCCGGGCCAATCCCAGGCATTCAAGTGCTTTGTAGGTATCAACTGCAATTTTCTGGACTTTCTTCACCAGGTGATCAGGCAACCGGGCAGGAATTTCCAGTCCTGCCCCATTATCATCAATATACTTGGCCTCATAGGAATAGAAGTCGGCTTTGGGAATAATTTCGCCCGGTACGGATGCCTGGGGATATTCATTCCCGAGAATGGCACATTCAATTTCGCGGCCTTTGATCTCCTCTTCCACAACTACCTTGAGATCATAGCTGAATGCCAGCTCAATGGCTTTTTCATACTCCGCAGCATTCCTGACTTTTGATATCCCCACTGAAGATCCGAGATTGGCAGGTTTTATAAAAAGAACCCTGCTCAACTCAGCCGACAGGGAATCATAGGAGTATTGATGCCGGTTCACTTCGGTAAGAGTAACAAACCTGCCGATGGGTATTCCGGCATCACGCAGCAGGCGTTTCATGACGTCCTTATCCATTCCCACAGAACTTCCCAGAATTCCTGCCCCAACACAGGGCAGGTTTGCCAGTTTGGCAAGGCCCTGAATGGTACCATCTTCTCCGTAAGGACCGTGCAAAACCGGGAATATAACATCTACTTTGCCGATGCTGGAATTATTCTTCAGGTTAATCAGATTGCTTCCCGAGCCATTGGGCGTGAGAGCAATTTCACTTTTACTTCCGGAAAGCCGGATTAATTTGGGATCGCCGGCATCCATCAATTGTATTGAATTTTCGTTAAGATACCAGCGCCCTTCTTTGTCAATACCAATCAAAACCGGTTCGTACTTTTCCCTGTCGAGCGATTCAATAACATTTCTGGCTGATTGCAGCGACACTTCATGCTCAGCTGAGCGCCCGCCGAATATGACGGCAACCCTAGTCTTTTTCATTTGTTTTTGGATATTTTTTGTGAAAATAAAACGAATTTCAAGACGATGGACGATCTCATGCAGAACAATATTAACAGGTCGACAGAATTAACAGGTCTGTTTCCATTTTAAGCATACGGGACAAATCTTCGATACGGGTTCATCGTCAAATTGTTTTGGTATATCTATTATTCCTTTATTCCTTTCAAACGGAAAAAGCATTGATGTATATTTGTAAATGATTAATTTCCGTGTTGCAATGAAACCCAGAAAAACCATTTACAGTGTTGGTCTTCACCTGGCAGGCTGGGTGTTGCTTTATTTCCTTCCTCCGCTGGTATTGCAAACCCAGGTAAAGCCGCCTGAGAACTTTGGAGATTACATGTACTGGACCATTGTAATCGTGTGCTTTTATGTAAATTACTTTTGGTTGGTACCAAAATTTCTAAGTAAAAGAAGATTTACCACATACTTTCTGGGTATCTTCATCATGCTTTCTACCACTTATTTTGCCAACGAAATCTATGTCAGGCATATCATTAAAGTTGAAGAAGCCCGGAGAGTAGCTGAAGGTGAAAAGAGCCACAGGCCGCGAAGAAAATACCCCCGCTTCAGAGGTTATAATTCTGCTCTGTTCTGTTTTGCACTGCTTGCATTGGGCACCAGTATCAAGGTGACCAACAACTGGT
>CAYVBH010000384.1:0-3441 GCA_964449015.1 uncultured Bacteroidales bacterium | reverse complement strand
AGCGCCAAAAGTAACCAAAAACGCCGCCGCTGCTGATAAAAGGCTAAAAATCAATGAACATTTACCTAAAAGAAAAGAACTCGCATCGCAGGAATCGATGCTCAGACAGCTTTTCTTTGATAACCTGATTTAAGTGGCTTCGCCAACATTCATTGATTTTTTTCACGCCTTTTCTCAGAGGCGGATTGCGCTACTTAAAGGGCGTGGCAACAATGTCTGATGATAATTAGGTTTTTTAAGGTATTGCCTATATAAGAGCTGAAGCAATAAGAAAATCAAAAACATTACTACAAAGAGTGCGGAGCAAAATAAAACAATACCAAATTGAGACGTTGTGCCGTTCAAACCTGCCTGCGCCGAGGCTTCGGCAGGCAGGGGGAGTCGAGGCACGAGACGGAGTGCGTTCACAACGTCAGTCTTCTTTGGTTTCTGTGACGACAGAAAGTGACAAATAATAAATAAATCGATAAACTATCACTAAACCCAATACTCATATTAATACTATATTTACTATAAATAAAATAAGTCAACAGGTCAACTCTGAAAAGAACCACTGATGAATCATACCGAACCAAAAATACAATGGCTGGTCATAGTCAATCCCAATGCAGGTCATGGCAAAGGTCAGAACGACTGGGCAGAGATCTCCGGACTGCTCAACAAATATAATATTGACCACCAGACAGTTTTCACGTTAGCCCGGCGGCACGCCATAACCATAGCCCGCGAAGGAATCACATCAGGTTTCCGGAAGATCATTGTGGTAGGTGGAGACGGAACCATGAATGAAGTGGTCAATGGCGTGTTTACACAAGAATGCTGTCCGACCACCGATATCACCCTGGCCATGATTACCGTAGGCACGGGCAACGACTGGGGTAAGCTCTTCAGCATTCCGTTGCATTATGAAAAGTCGATCCAGATCATCCGCAAGCAGAAAGTCAGGTTACAGGATGCCGGAATCGTCTATTATTACAACGGTACCGTGCGCGACAAAAGGTACTTCATCAATATAGCAGGACTGGGATTTGATGCCGTTGTGGTGAAACGAACCAATATACAGAAGGACAAGGGCAGGAAAAGCAAGGCCATATATATGATGAACCTGCTGAAAAGTCTGCTCTTTTACAGTCATACCATGACTTCAGTAGATATAGACGGCAAGGTTATTCGAAATGATGTGTTTACCATAAGTATCGGTATTGGCCGGTTTTCAGGCGGGGGAATGATGCAGACACCCAAAGCCATACCTGACGATGGACTCTTTGACATCACCATCATCAAAAAAATGCGAAAAGGAGAGGTGGTCCGCAGCCTGAAAATGCTTTATGACGGATCCATACTGGATCATCCGAAGATAGAAGGGTATACCGGTAAAGACATCCTTGTTGACAGCGATCCGCTAATTCATGTGGAAGCCGACGGTGAATCTCTCGGACATTCACCCATCGAATTTAAAATTCTGCCCAAAAGCATCAACATCGTATACGAGTTATATCCCGAGTAACTATTTCCTTATAAGTCATCCATCATACAGATAAGAAGGAATAAGTCAGGATCTGCCACAAACTGGCTATTCATGCACTTTTCATATTTATTAATGATGATTTTCATGTTTGGTTATTAACTGTATTCCAGATTTTTATAATCTATAGATGAAGTAATAATTCAAGTAAATATACATTTTCAGAAAAAAAGATTCATTTTGAATGTCATTTTTGTTTTTATACAATAGATAACCAGTATTTTACATATCTTTAATAAACTATTAATTGAAGTATAATCCAAGGTTAATGCGCTTACCTCACACGGAAATTTTGATTACATTTTGTCATAGATTCAATTTTTCACAATAAAAATCAAAACAATCACAATTGTAACTATTGAAAGTTACACATGTAATATATAAAAAGATTACATTTGTAATATGAAAGACAGGTTAATTAAAGTATTGAATCATTTCGGTTTAAACGCTACGCGCCTTGCTGATGAAATAGGTGTTCAGCGTTCGGGTATATCTCACATCATAAGTGGAAGAAACCAGCCGGGATACGACTTCATAGTCAAGTTGCTGACTCGCTTTCCTGAAATCAGTGCCGAATGGCTTCTTTTAGGTAAGGGAGCACTACTTAAAGAAAAGGAAGTTACCATTGAAAACAAAGTGTTAACCAACCCTCTTAAGGAACCTGCTAAGCAGCAGGATCTATTTTCAACAACCCAAACCCGGGAGGAAGAACCGGCAGCATATATTACCCGACAAGTTAAAGTTACAAATGTAACTTCTATTGATAAGCTATTGTTGCTGCATCACGATGGAACTTTTGAGGTATATCTGCAATCCGGTAAAGATTGACAGAATATCCTTATCTTTGTTTAAAACTGTATGTATAAATCACTGTTTCGACCCCTGTTTTTCTTAATTGATCCTGAGCGGGTCCATCATTTCATTGTTTTTATGGTTCGATTGGCCAACCGTATACCCGGTTTGGCAATGCTGTTGAAGAAATGTTTCGCCTACCGGAATCCGGTGCTTACAACGCAGATAGCCGGACTCGAATTCCCAGGTAAGGTAGGGATGGCCGCCGGTTTTGACAAGAATGCTGATTTTTACAACGATTTTTCGGTTTTTGGCTTTTCATTTATTGAAATTGGTACGGTAACTCCCTTACCACAACCTGGTAACCCCAAACCAAGGTTATTCAGACTACCGGCTGACCAGGCCCTGATTAACCGGATGGGTTTCAATAACAAGGGATTGGTACATGCCGTGAACCAGTTGCGTTCGCCAAAAAGAAAGGTGATCATTGGAGGTAATATCGGCAAAAATACAGCTACCCCCAACGAAAATGCAAAGGATGACTACTTGAGATGTTTTGAAGCACTTTATGATGTGGTGGATTACTTTGTAGTCAACGTGAGTTGTCCCAATATCAAAGACCTTCATAAGCTGCAGGATACCGAATCATTGGGTGAAATTCTCCAGACCATTATGACTGCTCGTGGTGGTAAAGCGAATAAAAAACCGGTGTTTCTCAAGATATCACCCGATCTTTCCCTGTCACACATTGATGAAATCCTGGATATTTACCGCAAAACAGGTTTGGATGGCATTGTTGCCACCAACACCACTACCTCTCGTACCGGTTTGCGCACTTCCGGAGATAGAATAAGTGTGATCGGATCGGGTGGGTTAAGTGGCGTTCCACTTAAAGAACGTTCACTAGAAATAGTGCGTTACATATGTAAACAATCAGGTAATTCCATACCAGTCATTGGTTCTGGCGGAATTCTCTCACCGGCTGATGCCCTCGATATGATTCACGCGGGAGCTTCTTTGGTACAGGTGTATACCGGGTTTATTTATGAGGGTCCGTTTATTGTAAGGAGAATCGACAAAGCCATAGCAAAATCTTTGTCGGGCTTAAGAAAATAACTTATCTT
>CAYVBH010000383.1:0-3459 GCA_964449015.1 uncultured Bacteroidales bacterium | reverse complement strand
TCTCAATATGAATGATCCCGGTCAGCTTTTCCCTGTTTTCATCAAGCAGGGTGACAAATTCCGCCAGTCCTTTTTCAGAAAAAAATTCCTCCTGCCGAAAATGGCTTCCATTGCCGTTTTCTTCCACATCACGCTTATCGGTAATGGTTAGCTTGATGCCCTTATTCAGGTATGCCAGTTCTCTCAGGCGGGATGAAAGTATTTCAAAATTATATTCAGTCACCGTAAAAATGCCGGCATCGGGTATAAAACTAATTTCGGTTCCGGTGGAATCGCTGACACCAACTTCTTTAACCGGGTACAGCGGTTTTCCACGCTCGAATTCCTGCTTGAAAATCTTCCCGTCACGGTAAACAATTGCCGTGAAATGAGTAGACAAAGCATTAACGCACGATACACCCACTCCGTGCAAACCACCCGATACTTTATAAGAATCCTTGTTGAATTTTCCTCCGGCGTGCAACACGGTCAGCACTACCTCAAGTGCTGATTTTTTTTCTTTCTCCATCATATCCACGGGAATTCCACGGCCGTCATCTCTTACAGTAATGGAATTGTCCTCGTTGATGGTAACATCAATATTGCTGCAAAACCCGGCCAGGGCTTCATCTATGGAGTTATCAACTACTTCATATACAAGATGATGCAATCCTTTAACGCTGATATCTCCGATGTACATGGCCGGCCTTTTTCGTACCGCTTCCAATCCCTCAAGCACCTGAATACTATCGGCAGAATAATCACTCGACGTAGTATTTGTTTTTTTTGGTTTTCCTTCTGTTTCTAAATTCATATCAAGTTCCTTTTCTTTATTCAAAATTGCACTGCAAAACCAGGTTAACCGGCATAAATTTGCAGCCTGTAAAGATACACAAAATCCGCGATGGATATTGTTTTTAACGTTTTATAACAGGTGTTATTATCAACAAGAAATAAACATGAACGTAAAAACATGCTATCTTTAAGTGTCAATATTTTAACAAATGGATATCAATAAGTTTCTGGCTGAACCGGGTAAGTTCAGATCGCTAAAGGATTTTAAAACCGACAGTACATCAGGGATATCTGACAAAAATGAAGCAAATGATTGGATGAACAGCTACATCAGGGATATGCAGGAACTCCAGGATAAGCTGTATGCCGATAATTCCCATGCTGTTTTGCTGATATTTCAGGCGATGGACGGGGCAGGTAAGGACAGCACCATCAAGCATGTCATGTCGGGAATCAATCCCCAGGGATGCCAGGTATATAGTTTCAAACAACCTTCGACGGAGGAGCTTGACCATGATTTCCTGTGGAGGACAACCCGGTGTCTGCCTGAAAAAGGCCGGATTGGAATTTTCAACCGGTCGTATTACGAAGAAGTACTGATTGTCAGAGTGCATCCGGAGCTGCTGCTTCGTCAGAATCTTCCGGATGTGCATGATGTTCAGAATGTAGAAAACGATTTCTGGCAAAAAAGATATGAAAGCATCAACGACCTGGAAAAGCACCTGGCAAGCAATGGCACGACCGTTATCAAGTTCTTCCTGCACCTGTCTAAAAAAGAACAGGCTGAACGCTTCGTGAAAAGGATCGAGGAGCCCGAAAAGAACTGGAAATTTGCCATCAGCGATCTTGATGAAAGAAATTTCTGGGATGATTACCAGGAAGCCTATGAATTGATGATCAGGGAGACCTCTACCCGTAATGCCCCATGGTATATTATTCCGGCTGATAAAAAATGGTATATGCGGTTGGCTGTGGCTGAAGTAATTCTTCAACGCATGAAGCAGCTTGATCTGAAATATCCTGTATTAAATACCAGCCAGGTTGCTGACCTGGAAAAGGCAAAAGCGGTTCTTCACAAGGATCTCGGTTGATCTTCAAAAGGCTGACCGGTCATCTCCTCTATACGGCATCGCAGCGTTTCAATTTCCTGGTTGAGCATTTCTTCCCGGGTGGCAGCTTCTTCGGCCATTTTAATCAGTTCGTCCTCGCGGGTGGCTGCTTCTTCATGTGCAGCCATCACTTCTTCAAGATTTAACCTTAGCTTTTCTTCGTTCTCCTTCAGAATCAAGGCTTGTTGCCTCGATTGGTCAATCAACACCTCCAGTTTTGAATTTGCCTGCCCGGTGCTGATGGTTGATGCGAAACTCTCCATTAGTTTTTCAACAAATGAAACCCTATAGCCTTTTATCTTCTTAAAGGATCCCAATTCCACTACACCTATGCATTGTTCATTCACCATCAACGGTGCAAGAACCAGATGTTTCATGCTTACTTTGCCCAAACCGGAACTCAATTCAGAATAGCTGTCGGGCAGATTATCCACCTCAATAAACTCTTTGTCGCTGAAACAGGTTCCCACATAGCCTTCACCAACCCCGAAACATAATTTGTTTCTTGAGTCTGAAAAGGCATAACTGGCCACCAGTTCAAGAACCGGATTATTTTTGTCATCATCATTCAGCAGAAATACCCCCCCCTGCTGGGCTTCAACATAATCAACCAACTTCTCTATTACCTCATTGCAAAGTTCTTTGAGATTATTTCTGTTGGCACTGATCAGATCAGAAAATAAGCCAATACCCTGGTTAAACCAGATCAGGTTTTCCTGGTCTTTCTCGCGCTGCAGCAATTCTCTTTTTTGGATAACAATCTCCGCATGCTGGTTTTCCATTTGAATTCTTGCACTTTCAAGCTCCTGTGAGCTCTCTTTTAGTTTTTCTTCAATGATTTGTTTCTGTTGCTGCGTATTTTTAATTCGGTCCCTTATCATAAGTACAACTGCTCCGGCTGATAATAAGCCTGCCAAAATGTAAAACCATACAGTTCGCCAGAAAGGAGGTTTTACCTTAATCTTAATATCAAGTCCCCGGTTATTCCATGTTCCGTCGCTGTTTGATGCGATTACCCTGAATGTATATGTTTTATAGGGCAGGTTAGTATATGAAACAAATCTTCGGTTTCCTGCATCGACCCATTCGCGATCAAACCCTTCAAGTTTATATTTATACTTGTTCAAAGCAGGATTGGCAAAATGAAGCGCTGCAAAATAAAGGGTGAAATTATTCTGGCGACGCCTGATGGTTATTTTCCGGGCTTCACTGATGTGGGTTGGTAACGGTGAATCTTCTCCGGGTTCTACAGATATGTTGTGAACCTGAAAATCAGTAAGAACAATCTTGGGAGCGGTGGTGTCAATAATAATATTCCCGGGATAAAAACTGTTCAGACCATATTGACCGCCAAAGAACATCTCCCCGTCTTTGCTTTCAAAATATGATGTGCCGTTGAATTCATTGCTCTGAAGACCATCTTCAATACTGAACTTTTTCAGAGTCCCTCTTTCAGACCTGAATTTCAGGATGCCGTTGTTTGTACTCAGCCACAGATTATGATCGTCGTCTTCAAGAATTCCATAAACCACAGCTGTTGACAACTGGGTGATATCTGAAAAATGCCTGAACTTAC
>CAYVBH010000382.1:0-3493 GCA_964449015.1 uncultured Bacteroidales bacterium | reverse complement strand
AACTGTTTCTGCCTTCCTTCATCAAGAATAACTGGATTCAGAAATACTCTTCCATCGAAGGTATTGAAGACGTATTGCACCGTATGTCCCACCATACCACCCTTCCCGAAGAAACAGAATATGCAATCAGGGTATTGCGTTCTGATTATGATCAGTTTGCAGCTGAGTTTGCTTCCTTTTTTCCTTCACTGATCAGTTATGTGACCAAATCATTCGGTATCATTCTCGATCATGAAGAGTTCCATTCGGGCCTGGAAACAACGGGCAAATAAACGCACTATCTTATTTGATGTATTTCTTCCTGACGGAATCAAGTCGTACCAGGATAAAAAGAAGCAATGTAAATGCCAGCATGGATGATCCTCCATAGCTGAAATAGGGAAGCGGGATTCCGATTACCGGGAACAAACCGATAGTCATGGCTATGTTGATGGCAAAATGAAAGAACAGGATGGACGCTACACCATATCCATATATTCTGGCAAATTGTGACCGCTGTCGCTCCGCAAGGTACAAAATCCGGATCAGCAACCCCAGGTAAAGTATGATGGCAAGCGCGGTTCCAAAGAATCCCCATTCTTCTCCAACAGTACAAAATATGAAGTCGGTACTTTGTTCGGGAACAAAATCAAGCTTGGTTTGGGTACCCTGAAGATATCCTTTCCCGAAGAAGCCCCCTGAACCAATGGCTATTTTTGATTGATTCAGATTGTATCCCACATCGCGGATGTCTGTTTCTTTACCCAGCAGAATGTTCACACGCGTCTGCTGATGGGGCTTGAGGATCTCATGAAATACATAATCAACCGAATAAGTCAACCCGATAAATCCATAAAGCAGCAACAGCACGATGAATACGTTTTTGATCTTTTTAATGGCTGATATAATCAGAAAGATAACCGAAGAGAAAACAAGTGCTGCAATCAGTTCGTAATACGCATCTGATTTATAATGCATAAGCGGAAACAACTTGTGCATAATATAAAAGCTGATACCAATGATGGCGGCTGCTGTCAAGGCATATTTCAATTTGCGGCTGATCAATCCAAAACCCGCAACAGCAAGGGTTATCAGCACTATGACCACTGCAGTTCCTGACATCAGCAAGGTCATCAGGAAAAGCACGGTTACAAAAAGAGTCAGGGCAAGAATCCAGCCCGGCATGCCTTCACGGTACATCAACAGGATGAAACAACTGAAAACCAGGGCAGTTCCCCAGTCGGGCTGCAACACAATCAATCCTACAGGAAGTCCGATAAGCAGAATCATAATTCCCATGGATTTCCAGGTCCACAGCTTGATGTTGTACCCGCTCAGATACCTTGCAATTGCCAGGGCAGTAGCAATTTTTACAAATTCGGAAGGCTGAAATCCAAAACCAAAAATCCGGATCCACGATTGGGAGTTGTTGATGGTGACGCCAAAGGCCAGTACACTCAATAGCAGCAATATGGAAAAGCCATATATCACATAGGAAAAGTAATGGAAGAACCTGTGGTCAACTGCAAATAGCAGAATGATCATCACCAGGGAAACCAGTATCCATAAAAGCTGATCTCCGTAATTTTGCCTGATATTAAAAATGGAAGTGAATTGCTCATTGTAAGAAGAAGCAAAGATGTTCATCCATCCGAAAATAACCAGCAGCAGGTACAACCCCACTGTTGTCCAGTCGATTTCTTCTGTTATGTTGAGCCTGTCAATCATTTGCTGTACAATAAATTTCCATTTAAGATCCTCGCCTCCACCCATTTCCGGTTTGGAGCTATTGAATCGGTCAGGTATTTTTCAATCATCAGACTTGCAATGGGTGCGGCATAGGAGGCGCCCCACTCACCGTGCTCCACATAAACCGAGATGGCAATTTTCGGATTGTCTTTTGGAGCAAATGCTATAAATACGGAATGGTCGGTGCCATGCGGATTTTGAGCCGTACCGGTCTTCCCGCACACCCTGACATTCTGAAGCTGCGCGATTCCGGCTGTTCGACCGGGACCACCGTTAACCGCCATATCCATACCCTCCACCACCAGTCTGAAATTGGCTGTATCTATATCGATAAAATGTTTTTCCGTGAATTTGTGCTCAATAGTATCCATTCCCTCAATGGATTTCACCACGTGGGGAGTGACATAATAACCTCTGTTGGCAATAGCAGCCGTCCAGTTGGCCATCTGAAGCGGGGTTACCAGAATTTCACCCTGACCGATAGCCAGTGAAATTGTGGTAAGTGCGTTCCAGTGATTCGATCCGTAATACTTGTCGTAATAGCTTACCGGGGCAATAAATCCCCTGAGCTCATTAGTAAAATCCGAACCCAGTTTCTGGCCGATTCCGAATGACAACACATAATTGCGCCACGCATTATAAGCCTCATCAGGTCTGCTGTATTTCGGATTCTCAATAATTCGTTTGTAAACATTACAGAAATAAGCGTTGCAAGATTGCTCAATGCCATGCAACAGGGTGAGCGGACTGCTGTGCTCATGGCACCCGACACTTACGCCGCGTGCATAAAAGCCCCTATTGCAGGAAAAGGATGAACCCTCGGAAAGTACTCCCTCCTGAAGGCCAATCAATGCCTGTATAGGCTTGAAAGTCGATCCCGGAGGATAGTTCGCCATCAGTGCCCGGTTATAAAGAGGTTTCAGAAGGGTGTCCTGTCTCATCCGGGTATAATTTCCCGTGCGGCTTCTTCCAACAAGCAAGGAAGGATTATATGATGGTGCAGAGATCAGCGAAAGAATTTCACCGGTACTGGGTTCAATGGCGACCACGCTTCCCCGGTAATTTTTCATCAGTATTTCACCATACTCTTGCAAATCAGCATCAATGGTACTTACCAAATCCCTTCCTACTACGGCATCTTTGTCAAACCTGCCATCCTGGTAAGGACCTTTTACCACGCCGTGCACATCCACAAGTAAAACCTCCTGTCCCTTTTCGCCTTTCAGCAGGTTTTCGTAATAGCCTTCTATACCGCTGATGCCAATATAGTCGCCCATCACGTATGATTTCTCTTTCTCGATCAGCTTTTCATCCACTTCCCCGACATAGCCGAACAAATGAGCCGCCAGTTGCTTGCTGTACCTCCGCAGTGTGCGTGAGCGAACATAAAAACCGGGGTATTTATACAATTTTTCCTGAAGTACGGCGTAGGTCTCAGGCGAAATCTGCTTGATAAAGGGTTCTCTGCGATACTTGGGTATCCAGGCACGGGCAATTCCTTCCCTGAGCCTCTTCTTGTCGATCTTGAGAATGTGGCAAAATTCAGTACTGTCAAACTGCCTCAACTCATAAGGAGCAATCATTAAATCGTAAGAAGGCTGGTTAAAAACCAGGAGCTTGCTGTTGCGGTCATATATGAGTCCTCTTGCAGGGTAAAGTATTTCAATTCGTTGTGAATTGTTCTCAGCAGAAAGTTTATAGCTTGAGTCAATGACCTGAATGTAAAAAAGCCGGATAATTAAAGCCAGCGCTGCCAGGATAAAGA
>CAYVBH010000381.1:0-3498 GCA_964449015.1 uncultured Bacteroidales bacterium | reverse complement strand
GGCGCTGCGGAACCCTTGATAAATATGAGCCATGGGGCGATTATGTGGTGGTGAAATTTGCACGCTGGGCTTTTGAAAAATTCGAAGGCCTCGAAGATAAACTGGGAACCCAGATGCATGCAGTCGGCGAAGTGATGAGTATCGGTAAAAATTATAAAGAAGCACTCCAGAAAGCAATCCGGTCACTTGAAATAGGTCGTTCAGGTTTGGGATTTGCCAAGGATTTCAATAAAAAATCGCTGCATGACCTCATGGTGATGCTCAACCATGCCTCAAGCGAAAGACAGTTCATCATGTATGAAGCGCTACGCAAAGGTGCTGGTGTAGATGAACTTTCCGAAAAAACACACATCAAAGCATGGTTTATTGAGCAGATGAAGGAATTGGTCGATCTGGAAGAGACCATTCTGGGTTATAAAGGAAGGATGCTTCCTGACAACCTGTTGATCCAGGCCAAGAAAGATGGTTTTGCCGATAAATACCTGGCTAAGTTGCTTGAAATTCCCGAAAAGGAAATTCGTAAGAAACGGATATCACTGGGAATGACTGAGGCCTGGGAACCTGTCCCCGTCAGCGGTGTTGAGAATGCAGCTTACTATTTCTCCACTTATAATGCTTCCAACCAGGTGCAAACCACCAACCGTAAGAAAATCATGGTGCTGGGCGGTGGACCTAACCGGATCGGACAGGGCATTGAATTTGACTACTGTTGTGTACATGCTGCTTTCGCTATTCGTGCAGCAGGCTATGAGTCGATCATGATCAACTGCAACCCTGAAACAGTATCAACGGATTATGATACTTCCGACAAACTTTATTTTGAACCGCTTACCGCTGAGGATGTACTCAGTATTTATGATAAAGAAAAGCCCGAAGGTGTAATTGTGCAGTTTGGCGGACAAACGCCTTTGAATCTGGCCAAAGAACTGGCTGAAGCCGGAGTGAAAATTTTAGGAACCACTCCTGAAACCATCGACCTGGCAGAAGACAGAGACCGGTTCCGGCACGTGATGGAAAAACTGGACATTCCGCAGCCTGAATCGGGTATGGCCAGCACCCTGGAGGAGGCTCTTGCCATTGCTGCAAGAATCGGATACCCGTTAATGGTGCGTCCTTCCTATGTGCTTGGCGGCAGGGCCATGAAAATTGTGCTGGACGAGGAAATGTTGGAGCAATATGTGAAAGCTGCCGTGGATGTGTCGCCCGACCGTCCACTGCTGATTGATAAATTCCTCGAAGACGCCATAGAAGCCGAAGCCGATGCCCTTTCCGATGGCACTGATGCCTTTGTCCCGGTTGTAATGCAGCACATTGAATACGCAGGTATTCATTCGGGCGATTCAGCCTGCGTGATTCCTCCGGTTATTATTCCCGAAAAACATGTGGAAACCATTAAGGAATATACAAGAAAGATTGCCATCGAGATGCATGTGGTAGGACTGATGAATATTCAATATGCTATTTACGAAGACAAAGTGTACATTCTTGAAGCCAATCCCAGGGCCTCCCGAACAGTTCCCCTTGTTTCAAAGGTTTGCAATGTATCCATGGCCAGTATTGCTACTGAACTGGTGCTAGGAAAAAAGCTTGCTGCCTTTAACCTGAAGGAAAAGAAATTCAGTCATTTTGGAGTGAAAGAAGCCGTATTTCCTTTTAACATGTTCCCCAACGTAGATCCGCTGTTGGGACCCGAAATGCGCTCCACAGGTGAAGTTCTTGGTTTGGCTGATTCCTTTGGCATGGCGTTTTTCAAATCTCAGGAGGCAACCCAAACCAGTCTGCCTGTTGAAGGAACCGTTTTGATTACCATTGCCGATCGCGATAAGGAAAAGATCATTGAAATTGCCCGGAATTTCAGAGATATGAAGTTCCGGATTCTGGCCACGGGAGGAACACAGAAATTCCTGAAGGAACACGGTATTGATGCTGAAGTAATTAAGAAGGTGTATGAAGGCAGGCCCAATATTGTAGATGCCATTAAGAACCGGGAAATTAACCTGGTGATCAACACGCCTGCAGGCAAGATGAGTGAGTACGATGATTCCTACATCCGGAAAAATGCCATCAAACACAAAGTGTTGTACATCACCACAACATCTGCTGCGCTTGCTGCAACCAAAGGTATTAAAGACCGGAGAGAAGGAGAATATAAGGTCAAGTCGTTACAGGAATACCATGCAGATATTAAGTAACTGTTTGATTTTTTAAAGCTGCCTGAGTATGGCAATCCGTTTTTCAATAGGCGGGTGTGTTGAAAAAATGACAGCCAGGGAATTCAGGTTCATACCTTTGGGTTTTTCCTGTGGATTGTCAATGAAAAGCTGGGCAACGTCCTTACGTTGAACAGCTTCAATCCGTGAGTCGGATGATATTTTCTCAAGTGCCGATGCAAGTGCCAGCGGGTTTCGGGTCATTTCAGCCGAACCGGCATCGGCCAGGTATTCACGCTTTTTCGAAAGGGCAAACCGGAACAGGCTCGACAGCAGGTAACCTATCGCTGCCAGCAGCAATGCTACAAGGATAATGCTCCCGCCACCTTTTTTATTGCTGCTGCTCCCTCCTCCGCTGAAGCGGATGGAACGCATGAGCATTTCGGTAATAAAGGCAAATATGCCTACAAAAATGATGGATACGATCAGCAGCCTCACGTCCCGGTTGCGGATGTGCGTGAGTTCGTGGGCAATTACAGATTCCAACTCCTCATCGTTCAGCTTGTTGATGATCCCCCTGGATAACGACACAGTAAAACTGGAATCATTGATTCCGCTGGCAAATGCATTTAACGAGTCATCTTCAATGAGGTTGATTTTGGGCATTTTCATGCCGCTTCCGATGCATAAATTTTCCACCAGGTTGTATACCCTTTTGTTTTGCATTCTTTCAAGTGAAACCGACCCGGTGGCCTGATTGATCATACTGGTATGAAAAAAGTAGGCAATGGTAAACCAGACAAGGATTCCAATGGAAATCCAGGGAACAAAATGTACGAAATTGGTGTTCGTCGAATAAAACCGCTGTTCGGTTTGCTGACCGTTAACAAAAAACATGAAAAGCCATAAAAGACCAAATATAACTGCCGGGAACAGGATGAGCAACACAATCGATTTGAAATTGTTCTTCCTGATCTGGGTATGTAAACCGACGAACTGCATGAATCTTAAAAATTGAGCTTGGGTGTTTCTTCGGCCCTGGCACGTTCTGTACCCAAATCAAACATAGGCTCTTTCTGAAATCCGAACATGCCTGCCAGGATATTCGAAGGAAATGTTTGAACGGCGTTATTGAGCTCCTTGGTAGCTGAATTGAAAAACCTTCTGGCGGCAGCCAGTTTGTTTTCAATGTCGGATATCTCTTCTTGCAACTGAATGAAATTCTGACTGGCTTTTAAATCGGGATAGGCTTCCACTGCAACATTCAGACCCTGCAAGGCAGTTGAAACCTGATTTTCTGCTGCAATCTTTTCATTGATGGTTTTTGCCTGAAGCGCGTTGGCCCGGG
>CAYVBH010000380.1:0-3503 GCA_964449015.1 uncultured Bacteroidales bacterium | reverse complement strand
ATCTATTAATAATTAATAACATAACAGATATTAACTTAATTGATAATGTAGGTAATTTTTTCTCAATACCCATCATGATGCTGGAGGATGTGCTGAATACTTCCCATCTACCCAAGGTTGAAGAATCAGGAGACGAATTACTGATGACCCTTAAATACATGGATTATTCAGCCACGGATGGATTGATTCAGCAACACCTCAGCCTGATTCTGGGGCCCTATTATGTGATTGTATTTAAGGATTTTGAAAACAAGCTTTTTGAAGACATCAAATGGAGGATTGTTAACGGGAAAAGCAAGGCAAGAATAAAAAAAGCAGATTATCTATTCTATTTATTAACGGATACTTTAATAGATACTTTTTATAGTGTTATTAATGAGATTAATAATGGAATTGATAAGCTGGAAATTCAACTGCTGGAAAAGCCCGAACTCAATTATATCCAGAGCATTTATAAACTTAAGCAGCCTCTTAATGACATGCGCGGTGTCATTTTCCCGATTCGTGAAGCTTTGATGAACATTGTACAGGGAGATTATTCACTGATTGACGATCCTACGATCTCTTATTTTCAGGATGTGAAAGACCATATTAATCATATTATTCAAATGTATGATTCGGGTCGCGATACATTGTCGGATCTAATGGATCTGAACAGTTCCAACATCAACAACAAGCTGAACAGGAGCATGAAGATCCTTACCATCATTACTACTCTTTTCATACCCCTTTCTCTTATTGCGGGGATTTACGGTATGAATTTCAGAAATATGCCTGAGTTGGACTGGGCCCTGGGTTATCCTTTTGCACTGGGAATTATGATTGTAACAGCGGGCATTATGCTGCTGATAATGAAAAGAAACAGATTGTTTTAATAAATGGAAAGCTCATCAAAGAATTACAAATGGCTTGATATGGCCAAACGATTGCAGGCTGTGGCACAGGCAGGACTAACCTATTCCGAAAACAAATATGATATTGACCGTTATGAGCAGATCAGGCAGTTGAGCATGGAGGTCATGCATGATTTCACAGGAATGGAGATGCAGACATTGACTGATTTATTTGCCTCTGAAAAGGGTTACCAGACACCAAAAGTAGATGTAAGGGGAGTGGTGTTCAGGGACAACAAAATCCTGATGGTCAGGGAAACCATTGACGGGGATTGGTCAGTTCCCGGCGGTTGGGCAGATGTAGGGCTCACACCATTTGAGGTGGCAAGAAAGGAAGTTTTTGAAGAGGCTGGTTTGATTGTATCACCTGTCAGATTGCTCGCCGTTCTGGATAAAAAATGTCATAATCATCCTCCCGACCTTTATCATATTTACAAGATCTTTGTGTTGTGCGAAGAAAAGGGTGGCACCTTACAAGGCGGAATGGAAACCAGTGAAACCGGCTTCTTCAGTCCCGACAATCTGCCGCCGCTCTCAATGCCCCGAATAACTGAAGAGCAGATCAGGCTGATGTTTGAATACAAAAACGATCCGGGGAAACCCGCAGTCTGTGATTAGTATTCACCCCAGCATTTAATAGTGATATCGTCAATAGAAATCTTGCAAAGAGCCGTAAGAAAAGCGCTGGCAAGTCGCGCATTGGTAATCAGCGGTATATTATAATCCACCGCACTTCTGCGGATGAGGTAGTCATTGCTGAGCTCGGTTTTAGACAGATCCTTGGGAATATTGATTACCAAATCAATCATCTTGTTTTTAAGGTAATCCAGCGTATTGGGCTTTTTATCTTCATCCGGCCAGTGGAGGGTGGTGCAGGGTATACCGTTCATTTCAAGAAATTGTGCTGTTCCCCTGGTGGCAAAAAGATTGTAGCCTTTCTCCGACAGCAATTTGCAGCTGTTGACAAGTTCTACTTTGGATCGCATGGGCCCAGTGGATAACAAGATGTTTTTCTTGGGATAAGAATACCCTACCGAAAGCATTGATTTAAGAATGGCGTCGTAGAAATTCTCACCGATGCATCCAACTTCACCTGTTGAAGCCATGTCGACACCTAAAATAGGATCAGCTTTGAGCAGGCGTGAAAAAGAGAACTGGGGTGCCTTAACCCCGATACAATCCAGGTCAAATGCGGATTTGGATGGCTTTTCAATCTTTCTGCCCAGAATGGACTGCGTGGCCAGTTCGATAAAATTAACCTTAAGCACTTTGGAAACAAAGGGAAAGCTGCGTGAAGCCCTGAGATTGCATTCAATTACCTTGATGTGGTTATCCTTGGCCAGAAACTGAATATTAAAGGGACCTGAAATATGCAGCTCTTCAGCAATCTTTCTTGAGATACGCTTGATACGGCGCATCGTTTCAAAATAAATCTTTTGTGCCGGGAATACAATGGTAGCATCTCCGGAATGTACGCCGGCGAATTCAACATGTTCGCTGATGGCGTAAGCAACGAGTTCACCGTTCTGTGCCACGGCATCGAGTTCAATTTCCTTGGCCTGTTCAATAAACTCGGAAACCACCACCGGATATTGTTTGGATACTTTGGCGGCCAGGCTGAGGTAGTGTTCCATTTCTTCCTTATTGGAAACTACATTCATGGCAGCTCCTGAGAGCACGTAGGAGGGACGTATCAGCACGGGGAAGCCGACTTCTTCAACAAAATGGGTGATTTCCTCAATACTGGTCAGTTCTTTCCACCTGGGCTGATCAATCTTCAACCGGTCGCACAACATGGAGAATTTGTGCCGGTTCTCGGCATTATCAATGGAAAGGGGAGAAGTGCCCAGGATATTCACCTGCTGGTCGTGAAGCCTCATGGCCAGGTTATTCGGAATTTGTCCGCCCATGGAAAGAATGACACCATGAGGATTTTCAAGCTCAATGATGTCCATAACCCGCTCAAACGACAATTCATCAAAGTAAAGCCGGTCGCATACGTCATAATCAGTACTTACCGTTTCAGGGTTGTAATTGATCATTACCGACCTATAGCCTTCCTTATTGATGGCATACAACGCATTTACCGAGCACCAGTCGAATTCAACACTGCTGCCAATACGGTACGCACCAGATCCAAGTACTATAACAGACATATGATCACCCTTATATTGTACATCATTTGAGGTTCCACTATAAGTCAAATACAGGTAATTTGTCATGGCAGGATATTCGGCGGCCAGGGTATCTATTTGCTTTACCACAGGCAGTACGCCGTTTTTCTTTCTCAGTTCCCTCACCTCCATCAGGCCTTCCTGCATATGTTCCTGAACATTCTTCAACACAGCCCGGGCAATCTGAAAATCTGAAAATCCCATTACCTTGGCAGATTTCAGCAGATCAACAGGAAGTTCTGTTAAAGTGTTGTATTGTTCGAGGTCCAGATTGAGGGTGAAAATATTCTTGAGCTTATGCAGAAACCAGAGATCGATGCGGGTGAGTTCATGAATTCTTTCAACTGAAAGTCCTTTCGAAAATGCATCTGCAATAACGAATATGCGCATATCGGTTGGTTCACTGAGCTCTTTTTCAATCTGGCCAAATTCCAGG
>CAYVBH010000379.1:0-3528 GCA_964449015.1 uncultured Bacteroidales bacterium | reverse complement strand
GCCCATAAATATCTGTATAGAAATAAGCTAAATAAGTAATTAGTGTTTGGAAAACCAGGTTTGCAGCTAAGTCTCCCAGACTATACCCTACTTTTTCGAATACTGTGATTTTTTGAGAAGTGCGACTCATAATTTTTTATTATTAATTGATTATTGGCATACACCTGTTAAGTTGACCCAATTCCGCGGAGCCAATTGATACCATTGATGTTGGTTTAATAAAGAAAGCTTTTTCACGGAAAAAATGATTTGACAAATCTATCATTTTATTTTATAATTTCAATTTCTTTAGAATTATCCTTGCTTTTAATTCATAATTTTCCTATAATGGTCCTTCCTGCGTGCATCATGAGCGGTACTTGAACTGACTCCTGAAAAGCTGATATTTAATAATATGGCCTTTTTTGCTTTCATAGTTTTTATCTGTTTCTGTTGTAAATTATTCGTTACCATGTTAAAATTTGTATCATTCAGACGTCTCACGGTTTTATGTGCCGTATTAGCATTGGCAGTAATCAATACATATACGGTAACTGCCGGATCAACCCTCAGTATATCAACAACCGGAAATGGTTTTGCACTGTCGGTTGCGGGTAAATCGGCACCGATATATGTCAGCGCTGACGATTACCCGGGTGTCATCAGGGCATGCAGGGACCTGCAAACCGATATAGGCAAGGTTACTACTGCTGTTCCGAAACTATACACGGATGAATACCCAAAATCAAAGCGGGTAGTTATAACTGGAACACTGGGAAAATCAACTCTGATTGATGAGCTGGTCCGGGAAGGGAAGATCAATTCAGAATCCATTGCCGGAAAATGGGAATCCTTCGTAATACAGGTTGTCACTAAGCCCATGCGGGGTGTTCAGGAAGCGCTTGTTATAGCCGGAAGCGATAAACGCGGGACTATCTATGGTATATACGAACTTTCATCCAGGATAGGTGTATCGCCCTGGTATTGGTGGGCCGATGTACCTGTAGAACATAAGGATGTGTTATATGTTAGCATTAATGGTGCCTATAAGCTCGGCCCCCCTTCGGTGAAGTACAGGGGGATATTTCTGAACGATGAGCATCCTAACCTTACCAGATGGGTGGGTGAAAAATTCGGCATGGCAAAAGTATCTGAAAATCCGCCTGTTCCGGAAGGAATTGCCAACTACGGAAGGGAATTCTATACCAAATTGTTTGAACTGATCCTGAGACTCAGGGGTAACTACCTGTGGCCGGCCATGTGGAACAATGCCTTTAATGAAGATGACCCTGAGAATCCGCGTTTGGCCGATGAATACGGCGTGGTAATGGGGAATTCACATCAGGAGCCTATGCTCAGGGCGCAAAAAGAGTGGGACCGAAGGTACATGCAGACTCTGGGTAGCTGGAATTACTCGCAACATCCGGAGGTGTTGCACGAATTCTGGCGCGAGGGAATCCGACGCAACCGTTCATACGAAAGTATAGTAACCATAGGACTTCGAGGTGCCGATGACACTGAAATGGGTCCCGGCGGTCCCGAGGCCAACATGAAAAAACTGGAGAAAATAGTTGATGTGCAACGGAAAATTCTTACTGATGAAATCAATCCGGATATCACAAAAATACCCCAATTGTGGTGCCTTTACAAAGAGGTGCAGGATTATTACAACAAAGGCCTTCGTGTTCCCGATGATGTAACGCTGCTCTGGGCCGAGGACAACTGGGGCAATATCCGTAGGGTGCCATCGGCCGAAGAACGTAAGCGAACCGGCGGAGCCGGCATTTATTACCATTTCGACTATCATGGCGGCCCCCGGAGTTATCAGTGGACCAATACCAGCCCGATTGCAAAAATATGGGACCAGATGTCGTATGCCAAACAATACGGAGCCGACCGGATCTGGATTGTAAACGTGGGCCACTTTAAAGCCTATTCATTTCCCATGCATTATTTCATGGATTTGGCCTGGTTTGGAAACGACAGCCTCAAACATGACAATACCAGGGAGTATACCAAAGCATGGGCAATTCAGCAATTTGGTAAGGATTATGCCGATGAAACTGCGGAAATACTTACCCAATATACACGCTTTAACGGCCGTCGCAAGCCTGAACTGCTTGCACCCGCCACCTTTAGTCTGACCGATTATTTCGAAGCTGAGAAGGTGGTGTTTGACTACAATAAAATTGCAGAAAAGGCAGAGGAGATCTATAACAAGCTCCCGGAATCAAAACGCGATGCGTATTACCAATTAGTTGCTTTTCCGGCCAGGTCCGGTTCCATTGTGAATCAATTGTATCTTGCGGCCGGGCGCAACAACCTGTATGCACTGCAAAAACGGTCAAGCACAAACGACTGGGCTGCCATTACCCAAAACCTGTTCACGGCAGATACCAGTTTGATGAGTTACTTCAACAACCAGTTTGCCGGAGGCAAGTGGAAGCATTTCCAGGATCAGTCGCATTTGGGCTATACAGCATGGAACGATCCCCCGGTAAACAGTTTACGGCATATTAAATTGAAACAAATTGAAGTGCCCGATATCCCTGAAATGGGGGTCGCACTGGAAGGCATACAGGCTACATGGCCTGACAATGCAGATTCAGCCCTGCTGCCGGAATTTGATGTCTTCAACCGCCAATCCAGGTACATTGAGGTATTTAATAAAGGTAAAGGGTTCTTTAAATTTGACATTGAAGCGGCCGCTCCCTGGATCACGTTCAGTACAAACAGCGGCATGGTGGAAAAAGACATGAGGGTATGGTTGCAGATTGACTGGGAACAGGTTCCTGCAGGCAGGAACAGCAGCAGTTTCACCGTAAACGCACTGGGTCGGCAGGTTGTGGTAAACGTTTCGGCGTTTAAGCCGGATGAACTCGCACCTGCCACACTAAAGGGATTTGTGGAAGCCAACGGATACGTATCCCTGGAGGCTGCTCACTTTGCAGATAATACACCGGTAGGCGAAAACAAATGGATTGAGATTGAAGACTTCGGACATACCCTGTCGGGTATGCGGGCTACAGCCATCGCGGATGCTCCACCGCTGACCCCCGGAAAAGATGCGCCATGCCTGGAATACCGGATGTATTTGTTTTCAACCGGACAGGTAGAGGTGAATCCTTATGTGGCACCTACACTGAACTTTTTACCGGGGAGGCCTGTTAGGTATGCGATAGCCTTTGATAACGAAGAACCGCAGGTTGTTGCACTGGTTCCGGAGGATTTTGACGCCATGAACGGCAATCGCGAGTGGGAGCAATCGGTGCGAAACAATTACCGGATTGGCAAGAGTATGCATACTGTTGCATCATCAGGTTATTACACCTTAAAGATCTGGATGATTGATCCGGGCGTGGTGTTGCAGAAGATTGTAGTAAATGCAGGAGGCGTAAAGCCCAGTTATCTGGGTCCGCCGGAGAGTTTTTACAATAGATAGGATATACCGACCCTGGTAAGAGGAGTCTGTGACCATAGCCGTCAACTTAAGGATTTTCCACAAGCACGGAGTGCTTGAAATTGAATAACGCCGGGTGCAACCCGGTG
>CAYVBH010000378.1:0-3536 GCA_964449015.1 uncultured Bacteroidales bacterium | reverse complement strand
GTGCCAGAATATGGGCGATCATGGTAGATACGGTTGTTTTGCCATGGGTTCCGGCAACTGCAACTGTTTTTTGACCCTTTGTAAGCAATCCCAGTATTTCCGATCTTTTGAATATGTTGTACCGGTTCTTTCTGAACCATGCCAGTTCGGCATGATCTGCCGGTATGGCTGGAGTCAGGACAACCCAGGTGTTGTCGGGCGAATGGAATTCCGTGGAAATCAGTCCGGGATCGTCCTCGTAGTGAATTGCAATTCCTTCACCGGCAAGCTGGCTGGTAAGCTGGGTCGGTGTGCGATCGTATCCTGCCACGGTTTTTCCGGTTATTTTAAAATATCTGGCCAGGGCGCTCATGCCGATTCCCCCGATGCCCAGGAAATAAATATGCCGTATGTTTTGCAATGCACTCACTTGTGATCCGCAATTTTAATTATTTCATCCACTATTTTTTGAGCTGCACCGGGCAGACCCATTTTTTTACTGTTCCTGGCCAGCTCATCGCACAGTGATTTGTCATGAACCAATTTCAATGCCTTCTGTACAAGCTGTTCCGGAGCTTCCTTGTCGGTAACCATCAGGGCAGCATGGTTCTGAACAAGTGCCAGGGCATTCTTTGTCTGGTGATCTTCAGCTACGTTGGGAGAAGGAACCAGTACTACCGGCCTGCCCAGCAGGCAAAGTTCGGATATGGTGGCAGCACCGGCCCGGGATATGATCACATCAGCAACCCCATAAGCCATGTCCATCCGGTTGATGAAGTCGAAGTACCTGATGTTGCTGAGCTCTTTATTTTCAAGTTCTTTTCTGATCTGATCAATATATAGTTTTCCGGTTTGCCATACCAGTTGAACATCTGCGTTCCCGAACAGATTGATTTGTCCGAGAATGCTGTTGTTGATGGTACGGGCGCCCAGGCTGCCCCCGATAACTACAATCACCGGTTTGGCAGGATCCAGGTCGAAGAACCGGCAGGCTTCTGCTTTATCTGTTGTCTGAACCAGTTCTTCTCTTACCGGGTTGCCGGTCAGTACAATTTTTACTGCCGGAAAGTACTTATCCATTCCCGGATAAGCCACACAAATTTTTTCGGCTTTCCTGGCCAGCAGTTTATTGGTGACGCCGGCATAGGAATTCTGTTCCTGAATCAGCGTAGGTATTCCTTTCAGGGCAGCCATTCTGAGCAGGGGCCCGCTGGCATAACCGCCTACGCCAATAACCACGTCGGGCTTGAATGATTTGATGATGCCGGCAGCTTTAAACAGGCTGACAAGCAATTTGTAAAGCACAACAACATTCCTGAAACCGACCTTCCGCTGAAGTCCCTCAACCGGCAGTCCGATTATCGGGAAACCGGCGGCAGGAACTTTTTCCATTTCCATCCTGCCCAAAGCACCCACAAATAAAATGGCAGCTTCGGGATCTCTTTTCACTATCTCCCGGGCAATCGACAGGGCAGGGAATATGTGCCCGCCTGTGCCTCCCCCGCTAATTATGAATTTCCTGCTCATCTTCCTGTGGAATTTGTTCCTGTGCAATTTGTTCGCGGGATAATTTTTCAGCCGCTTCCTGCTGGTTTTTGATGCCCCTGCTGACACTCTGAATAATGCCGAGAGCCACGCAGGTGAAAAGTAACGATGATCCGCCCATGCTGATCATGGGTAGGGGCTGACCGGTTACCGGCATCAGGTTAACCGCAACTGCCATGTTGATCAAGGCCTGAAAGGTGATCATTACCGCCAGACCGATTGCCAGAAAGGCAGGAAAGGTCCTGGAGCTTTTTCGCACCATCACGGCTGCTCTGAACAGCAAATAAAGGTATAGTATGAGCACCAGAGCTCCTCCGGTCAGACCGTATTCCTCAATGATGATCGCATAGATAAAATCGGAGTAAGGATGGGGCAGAAAGTTGCGCTGAATGCTTTTGCCCGGTCGCAGGTTAACCAATCCCCCTCTTACAATGGCAATTTTGGCCTGGTCAACCTGGTAATTGCCGTCGTTTCCTTCGTCGCTTTTTATAAAACTTTCAATTCTCTTTTGCCAGGTACTGTAACGGCCTTCCCATTTATGTGAAAGAGCAACGCCAATTACAATGCCCAATACAACGACTATGATGCCGATCAGTCCAAAGAGATAACCCAGGTGCACACGGCCAATGAACATCAGGATGAAAGCAGTGGCAAAAATAAGTGCTGACGTTGAAAAGTTTGCCGGAAATACCAGGGCACAAACCAGTAACAGGGGTATTATAATGGGTCTGAAGGCTTCTTTGAAATCCTTGATGTTGTCCTGTTTTTTTGCAAGGATGCGAGCTGTGTACATGATAATTGCCAGTTTGGCGATGTCTGAAGTCTGAAAGGTCAGGCTCAAGCCCGGCAAGGATAACCACCGTGATGCATCGTTCCTGTTTACACCGTAAACTAGGGTTACCAGCAGCAAGGGTATGGCAAAATACAGCAGGAGTTGTGAAATGCGTGAAAAGTATTTATAAGGAATCAGGTGGGTAACATAGGTGATTACCAATCCCATAAACAAAATGGTAGCGTGTTTGAGGATATAGTAACTGGTATTTCCGCCCTGGAACCTGTAAGCCAGCGATCCGGTGGAACTGTAAACTGCCAGCAGCGAAAATATCGACAGCAGCAGGATCACCATCCAAATGACCGGGTCACCTTTGAAATATTTCTTTAAGCCAACAAGCACGATAATTTGATAATTTGATAATTTGATAATTTGACAATTCGACAATTCGTCAAGTTGAGAATTTATTCGATTTCTTTTTGATTCTATTATTCTTCATTCTTCATTCTTCATTCTTCATTATTCATTCTTCATTCTTCATTCTTCATTCTTCAAAGTTCTCTCACATACTTTTTAAATTGCCTTCCCCGGTCCTCGTAGTTCTCAAACAAGTCGAAACTGGCACAACAGGGAGACAGGAGCACCACGTCACCTGTTTTTCCGAGTTTGTATGCAGCCTGAACAGCATCTTTCATGGAATCGGTATCTATAATTTCCGGTATAATTCCATCGAATGCCTTGTGCAGTTTGGAATTATCCACACCCAGGCAAACCAATGCCTTTACCTTTTGTTTCACCAGGTCGGCTATTTCGGAATAGTCATTGCCTTTGTCGGTTCCCCCGGCAATCCATACCACAGGTGTGGTCATGCTTTCCAGAGCGTACCAGGTTGAGTTGACATTAGTGGCTTTTGAATCGTTGATGAATTCAATGCCATGCACTTTGATAAAGCGTTCCAGCCTGTGTTCCACGCCGGCAAAATCCATGAGGCTTTCGCGGATAATTGGTTTTCTTATTTTTAGCACGCTGCCGGCTATGCCTGCTGCCATTGAATTGTATGTGTTGTGTTTTCCCTTGAGAGCCAGTTCGGCCAGCGACATTTCAAAAACATCATCATCCACTTCAATTTTCATGGAATCTCCTTCAATATAGGCTCCCTGTTGTTTGTTTTCCTTGAGGGTGAACCCCAGTTGCTTGGCTTTGGTAACAATCCGTTCCAGTTCCCTGATGGTAATTTCGT
>CAYVBH010000377.1:0-3544 GCA_964449015.1 uncultured Bacteroidales bacterium | reverse complement strand
TGTCTGACAGCATGAGCGAACTGGTTCCGCTGAGCAGCTGTCCCAAAAACCAGATACCTATGTATATGAGGGCCGGAATGGGTATAAACAGGGGGATGATGATGATTGGAACAAGAGATACAATGGTACTTTTAGGAAACATGATCATGTAAGCTGCCATAATGCCTGAGATGGCACCGGAGGCACCAATAGCCGGAACCGGTGAGTTGCGGTGCAGGATGAAATGTGTAAAGCTGGCGATTATTCCGCACAAAATGTAAAACACAAAATACCTCATCTTGCCCATCCGGTCTTCAACATTATCGCCGAAAATGAAAAGGATCCACATATTTGAGATAAGGTGCAGCCAGCCTCCGTGCAAAAACATATTGGTAAAAAAAGGCCTGAATAGAGTAATCCTGAGTTCGTAAAGATTATCAACCTGACTTAACCTTACGTTATCAGGAACAAGTCCGTAATTGAATATCATCATCTCAGCCTGCTTGCTGTTGAGCATAAACACCTCGAATACAAAAACGGCCACATTGGTTAAAATCAGCAACCAGGTGACTATGGGAAAGCTCCGGGAGGGTATGGTATCGCGTAATGGAATCAAGGTGTTTTATATTTGGATAGTTCGTGTTGTAAATATAAAAAAAATGCAGATTACCACGCGGGAGCCTACCGGATGCGGAAACGCTTTTTATATTTCAGGCAGAGACGTTGTGCCAGATCGCGGCTGGCTTTCAACGAGGGCGGCAATCCGCCGCCAGGAACAGTCCAATGACCACAAAAATAAAAGCCGGACAGTCCGGGCAATTCCAAATCTACCGGGGAGGCAGCCAGAAGATTCTTACCGGGCATCCAGCCTTGCACACTGCCCCTCCAGTTATTGGTATACCTGTGGTACGTAGCCGGAGTAACAATATCCATAATCTCTATAGAATGCCGCAGACCCGGAACCTTTTGATCCAGCCGGTCAAGTATTTGCTCAGCGAACTGTGATTTGCTTTTGTTGTATTGATCATAATCCCTGGCTCTCAGATTAATCCAGTATTCACCGCTATTGGTGTACAAGCTGGCCGCTATGATTGTCTTTTCCGGAGGCGCCAGGAACGGATCGTAATGGTAGAAATGAAGTTCCATGCGCCTGTATTCAGTGCCGTCAGGCGAAAGAGCCGGGATTTCAAGCGGAAACTTAATCAGATGGGGTTGATCCTTATAGGTTTTATTAACTCCAAGCAGTAACATAAAAACCGATGGATATACTTTGGGGTTTGAGTTTTTGGCTAGTTCCAGGATCTTCCTGTTGACGAACTTGCCTTCCAAAGCTTCAAAAACAGTGTAATGCCAGTCTGCAGCTGAAATGACGAGATCAGCTTGAACTTCTGTTTCGTTCTCCAGAACCAGACCACGGACAGCTGATCCATTGGTAATAATACGTTTGACAGGTGAATTGTAATGAATCCTGCCGCCCAGTGAATTGTAGCGCACTGCAATGTGGCTTATAAATTTCATGGATCCGCCCAGCGGATAACCGGCACTTTTTTTGTCGAAAACCGACAAGGGCATGGTCAGAATCAGCAGCTTCTGTTCATCTCCATCGTAAAGCAATTCAAAAGCTTCCTTCAGAAAAGGATTTGACAGTTTCCGGGCAAAAGTAAGGTTGGTTTCATCTTTCCATTTCAGGTATTGCCAAACCAACGGAAGGTACTTGATCATGACCATTTTTTTTCGCCATGGCTGTAACTCAGGAATATTGTCGAGTAAAGGGGGCATCTCATACTGCTGCATAATACGCATCAGGCCGGTAAGGCTTTTAATCAGAGAAGTATCTTCAGGCGCAATATCCAACATATATGATTCAAGCCGGTCAATGTTGGTATACAGGTGAAAAACCTTGTCTCCGTTACGGTCCCGGTTAACCGAAAGTTCGACATCCATTCTCACATCGTGATTGACAAACCCAACAGAAGGCATGTCAACAAGCTCATTCCACAACCCATAAAATGGACTCCCACTCCCCGTGCCCATCACCCAGTGAAGACAGCCATCAAAAGTAAAATCACCGCGCTTCCAGGAGGCACACAAGCCGCCGGGATTTGAATTCTTTTCATAGATTTCGGTTTCAAAGCCATTCATTTGCAAATAACAGCCCACAGACAACCCGGAAATCCCCGCACCAATAATGGCTATTTTCATTTAAATCAGATTACCTTCTCTTATGTTCTTTTTCACAGGGACAGGGAACCTGTCCGAGTTTTCCTTTACCGATCCTTCCGGACGAACTGCAACTGCCCATCAATACTAAAAAAAAGATGAGCAATAGCGGAACGAGCATCTTCAGTATTCTGATCATATGGTCAGGGGAGTATTTCATATTATAGTTATAGAGTGAGTAGTTCGCTCATAACAAAGATAGCAGGAAAAATCATTTTATCTTTCCTGTTAAGCGGGCTTTATAATTATACTGACTAAAAACCAGTCCGGCAATAACAACGGCTATCCCTGCAATTTTGAGAAATCCAAATTTCTCATGAAGCACCAGAAAGGCCAGTAATGCGGTAAAAACGGGGATCAGATTAATAAATACGTTGGTTCGGGCCATGCCGATCTTTTGTATGGAATAAACAAAGAACAGGAAAGCAAGCGTAGATGCAAAAACAGCCAGCTTAATCACCGGCAATACCATTTCAAGGGTATGATGAGTATGGACAAACCGGGAATACGACATAATAAAAAAAAGTGGCAGGAAGTAAATTAATCCGAGCGTGTTCTGGTAAGTGACAATGGTAAAAGTGTTGTAGTGTTCCGCAAGTTTCCTGACGAAAACCGAATGAAAAACTGCTGACAGTATCGCCACCATCATCAGCATCACTCCGGCTAAAGAAGTAGGTTTCCCGCCGCCTTCTCCCATGATGACCAGAATAACTCCGCCGATAGAAATAAACAGGCCGATATAATTGGAAACTGTAAATTTCTCCCTGAACAGGTACCAGGCTGGTATGGGCACAAGCAGGGGAATGAGCGATATCATGATGGATGCCAGTGTAGGGGTGATCAGGTTAACACCATAGCATTCTCCCAGGAAATACAGAAAGGGCTCAAAAAAGGCCAGCAACAGAAACCAGCTAACATGCTTACGCTCTACCCGCTGCAATTTCCGAAAGCTCAGGGACAATATAAAAAGTAACGGAACAGCAATAATCAGCCTGAATACAATAAGCGTCACCGGATCATAATACTGGAATACCTGTTTATACCAGATGAAGCTGTAACTCCAGAACAACATGGCTAGGACAACAGGGCCAAAGGAAAACAGCGAATTTCGCAAATTCATGGCATATTTTTTGCGCGATAAATCTACGCTAAAACAACAAATTCTGACCTGCCCGTGATGTGATATAAATCATAATATTTCAACTGGTTGATTTTTTAGAATTTGCAGACAGGATGACAGATTATTTGTAATTAGATTGAATTTAATTTTGAAAGAAGGTAAAAATTGCTTATTTTGAGGCAAAAGAAGATTTAGCTTTTTTTATGAATTGCCCGGGCAACAAAA
>CAYVBH010000376.1:0-3561 GCA_964449015.1 uncultured Bacteroidales bacterium | reverse complement strand
ATGGGGTCTGAATGAACTTCATCGACATACATACCCACTCTTATTATCAGGACCCACAGGTTACCCTATTGCTGAATACCTTTCCTGAAGAAACCGATAAAACAAGACTTCCTGTGCTGCTTTCCATAGGGCTTCATCCCTGGCACATCAACGAAAACTGCTGGGAAGAAATGACGGAAATGATCAGACAATCAGCGTCAACCAACACACATATCGCGGCAATAGGCGAAACCGGACTGGACAAGACCATTGTCTGCCCTTTACCTGTTCAGGAAAAAGTATTTCTTGCCCAGCTTTCGGTTGCCGAAACGCTCCGGAAACCAGTTGTGATTCATTGCGTCCGCTCATACAGCGAAATGCTGGCACTGCGAAAAAAATCAGACCTGCGCATACCCTGGATTTTTCACTGGTTCAATGCCGACGAACAAACGGCCCGTGAACTCATGCGGAAAAACTGCTACCTGTCATTCGGACACATGCTGTTCAACGACAAGAGCAAAGCCTGTCGGGTTTTTAAAACAATACCTCTTGAAGCTGTTTTTTTTGAAACAGACGACGCCGGTTATACCATCAGACAGGTCTATGAGCAGGCAACCAAACTAAGAAATATCCAGGTCAATGAACTGAAAAAAAAAGTAATTGATAATTTCACCCGTTGCTTTCAAGGATTAAATTATGGAACATTGGCTGAGCCGCTCTGAACTGCTGATCGGCAAAGAAAATATTGAAAAACTGGCCGCTGCCCATGTGCTGGTAGCCGGACTTGGCGGCGTGGGAGGATATGCTGCAGAGCAGCTTTGCCGGGCCGGTATCGGAGAACTCACCCTAATTGACGGAGACGATGTCAGCGTCTCCAATCTGAACCGGCAACTCATTGCACTCAATAGCAACCTGGGTAAATCAAAGGCAACCTTGTTCGCGGAAAGGCTTAAGGACATCAATCCCGAGATCAGGCTGAACATCATCGGAGAATACTTGAAAGAACACCGGTTTGCCACCATATTGGATCAAAAATATGACTTCGTGGTGGATGCCATCGACACGCTCACTCCTAAAGTAACCCTGCTTGCTGA
The DNA here is from genome assembly GCA_964449015.1 of uncultured Bacteroidales bacterium. Classification (GTDB taxonomy): domain Bacteria; phylum Bacteroidota; class Bacteroidia; order Bacteroidales; family UBA10428; genus UBA5072. The sequence continues at coordinate 2,488 of CAYVBH010000376.1, read as the reverse complement.
AACGGTAAAAAAAGGTTATCCCGTGGTAAGTTCCATGGGATCTGGAGGTAAGTTGTATCCCGAACGAATTGAAATCGTTGATATTTCCGAAACAAACCACTGCAAATTCGCCTATATTGTAAGAAAGTACCTGCACCGTGAAGGTGTTTACAAAGGCATTACAGCTGTATATTCCCCCGAACCGGTCAGCAAAAAGGCCATTCGTGAAGTTACCGGTGAAGAAAACAAAAGATCGGTGGTGGGCACCATTTCTTACATGCCGCCTGTATTTGGGTGCTTTTGCGCATCGGTTGTAATCAGGAACCTGATTAACAATTGAAAAAATTCATCCAAAATAATCAGTATTGTTTCTCCTGCAGCAACCTTTTTATAAGGGTGCTGTCTTTGGGTAAAACCCAAACTATGAAATCACTTTTACTGACCATTGCACTATTGACAGGCATATGCTCATGTATTAAATCCCAGACCATTACCCAAACCATCAGGGGAACCGTACTCGAAATGAACACCGAAATACCCGTTGTGGGAGCCTCTGTAATTATCCTGAATTCCAATCCTTTGACAGGAACCACCAGCAACGAAAAGGGAGAATTCCGGCTTGAGAAAATCCCTGTAGGCAGGCATACGCTTCAAATCAGTTTTATTGGTTTTAAAACCGTTACCCTTCCGGCACTCGACCTGATGTCGGGCAAGGAAATGGTGCTTAAAATCGCCATTGAGGAAAACATCATTGAAACAAACGAAGTAGTGATCAAAGCTAATGGTCGCAAAGACAGACCCCTGAACGATATGGCCATGGTGAGTGCCCGCTCGTTTTCGGTTGAACAAACTGAAAGATATGCGGGCAGCTGGGGTGATCCGGCAAGAATGACCCAAAACTTTGCCGGTGTAATGGTTGGTTCCGACCAGGTCAATGCCATCATTATCAGGGGAAATTCTCCATCGGGATTATTGTGGAAACTTGAAGGTGTGCCCATACCCAATCCCAACCATTTCGGAGACATGGGATCTACAAGTGGCCCGGTAAGCATGCTGAACAATAACGTATTGAATAACTCCGATTTTTTCAGCGGGGCTTTTCCGGCACAATACGGGAATGCCGTATCAGGTGTTTTCGACCTGGGCTTGAGAACCGGGAACAATGAAAAGCATGAATTTCTGGGCCAGGTTGGATTTAATGGTTTCGAGCTTGGCGCTGAAGGGCCTTTCTCAAAGAAATCAGATGCCTCCTACCTGGTCAACTACCGGTATTCCACTATGGGCGTGATGGATGCCCTGGGAATTGACATAGGCGTGGGCGCCATCCCCTATTACCAGGACCTGGCATTGAAAATCGACCTTCCGGGAACCAACCTGGGAAGATTCACCCTTTTTGGCATGGGAGGCAAGAACAGTATCACGTTTGATGATGAAAATGAATATAACAGGAGGTATAATACCGATTTTGTTTCCAGGGTTGGGGTACTCGGGCTGACCCACATCATCCGCTCAGGAGAGGACTCCAGGTTCAAAACAACAGTAGCCGGAACCTTCCATGGAAGCAGCACATTAAGCGATAGTTATAAAAATGACATCCTTGAAGATTCCTATGGCGACGATTTTACCGAATCGCGGCTCATGGTGTCGGAGGAGTTCAGGAGCAAATTAAACACCAGGGATAATCTGGTTGTTGGGGTAACAGCTGAAGCCATCAGCATGAATTATCTCGACAGCATGTATATTGATGACGCAGGAATTTATGTACACCATTTTGATATGGAAGACAATCTGGTGCTCTTTCAGGGTTACGGACAATGGCAACATAAGTTTTCAAACCAGGTTTCCACGGTATCCGGTCTGCACCTTCAGAAAACCAGCATCAATGATGAGCTGGCCATTGAGCCTCGTTTTTCACTGAACTGGCAGTTTAGTGAAGCCCAGTCGGTAAGCCTGGGATACGGTTTGCACAGCCAGATGCAGGCCAGAAACGTATATTTCAGGGAAGTGCTCGTGGATACACTGCAACGGACATATACCAAGCCAAATAAGAACCTCGATTTCTCAAAAAGTCATCATATCGTCATCGGATACAATCATTTGTTTAATGAGAACCTGCGTTTAAAGACAGAAACCTATTACCAGGCATTGTATGACCTGCCCGTAAAAAGTTATCCGTCAACTATATCAACGATTAACGCTGATGCCGGTTACTACGGAATGAACCTGGACAGCTTGGTAAACAAAGGGACCGGAAGAAACCTGGGTGTGGAGATCACCCTGGAAAGATTCCTGACCGGCAATTATTATTACCTGGCCACCCTGTCTATATTCGATTCGAAATACAAGGCCAGCGACGGCAAGCTGCGCAACACGGCCTATAACGGGAATTACGTGCTGAACCTGCTGGGCGGCTATGAGTTCAACCTGAAAAACCAGAATTCAATAGCCATCGACCTGAAATTCACCTGGGCAGGCGGCATGCGTACCATCCCGATCGATTTCGAAAAAT
>CAYVBH010000375.1:0-3607 GCA_964449015.1 uncultured Bacteroidales bacterium | reverse complement strand
GGGGGGGTAGCTTCTTCACTTGAGAGGAGATCATATGTCGCTTCAGGATCAGCAGATTCTGAGGATGAGACTGTGCTCTCAGAACCGGATGAGTCATTTTCCTGCGAAAAGCTTACAGGAGTTTGGAATAGTATAAGAATGAAAGACAGGACAATAGCCAATAAGATTCTTTTTGTGTTTACCATGTTTATCCCCCGTTAAAATAGAAAATAGAATATAGTAAATAGAAAATAGAATACAAATACAGCAAATAGAAAATTGTAAGACAAAAACACTGTTAAGGCGCTTATTATCCGCGGAAGTCTTAAGGGATATAAATGTAAATCTTAAATCTGTGAAATCTTTTATAGAAAAGCTTTAATAGATGATTCGTAAATCAATGGGCCGGAATATAAATATTTAAAAATCGGGAGTCAAGAAAAAAAATATATAAAAATGATATCCGGGAAATATTTAGGTTAATAGGCTACATCGAAGGGATGGATTTTATGAAAACTGGATTCCACGGTCGTGGCCGTGGAATGACAGGGAGGGAAACTGGATTCTCCGGTCGGAGCCGGAGAATGACGGAAAGGGGATTGAATTCCATGTTTCAGACTATGTCAAAGATTTCCGCCTTCGTTTTAATGTTTCGGCCTGACAAGCAAGCCGTGGAATGACACGAAAAAACAGGATTTTTCCATCGAAAGAGTCTCAGAATAGTATGGGTGTGGAAGTCAGAGGGAAATTGGATTTTCGTCCGTCTGTTTAACTGCACTAAATTGGGGAGATTACACCTTCTAATACCGTGCCAAAAGAGGTGAAGCAAAAGGTGCTACGAAAGGACGTTTTTTAAAAAAGCTTGACTTACAATTATCAAAATCTTGGGCATAACCTGCATACATCAGGGGGTCTATCACTAATCATTCTTTTTCTATGGTCGTTCATCAGATCACCATGCCAGATGTTATTAAAGGGATCAGTAAGGATGTTTCCCACCCTGTTTTCTGGCTGGCAGTCACACATGGTAATATTTCCTTTCACATCAACCGGCACTGTCTGCCATGGGGAAAAACAGTATTTACGTTTTTCAGAACGATGAAAGAGCTGGTCAGGCGGAAGCAGCAGAAAATCCTTGTATCTGGTTCTTAGTCCAAACTCTTCAAGGGCATGAACCGATATTACCGGAAGTCGTTTCATAAAAGCATTCTTTATACTGTTTCTGATCTGTAAGGCCATATTAACATCAGCATTATTCCATATGGTATCTTTTACATTCTGTTTAAAATTCAGGTCTGTAAGCATCATGATATCAACATCAAGGCCAGAAACAGTATCTACAAGGACATTGAAATATGGAACGGTTTCTACTGAAAACGCTGTAAAAACCGCCTTTGCCACTGCTCGTGCTGAATCTGCAATCTTTATGAACTGTCTTATGTTATTTATCACCTCTTCTATTTCAGTTCCCTTTCTGACTCTGGATGCAACATCCTGATTTACAGTATCAAGGCTGAATGCTATTGAATCCAGCCCTGCTGATATTAATTTCTTTGAGATAGAACTTTCCAGCAGGCTTGCGTTGGTAACCAGCCCTACCCTTCTTTTCAAAGAAGATGCGATTGCTATAAACTCTGTTATCTGAGGATGCAAAAGAGGTTCACCAAGGCCGACAAGGGTAATCCTGTAAGCATGAGGCAGGAGATCCAGGATTCTTTTAAAGGTTTCCAAATCCATATCCATGCCTTCTATATCCAGATTAGCCCTGGCGCAGTATTTACATTTAAAGTTGCATCTGGTGGTTATTTCTATATTCGCAAACACCGGTTCATTTACAGGTATTGGATTTAACTCAATATGAGAACCTGTTAATACTTTCACACTGGGGCTACAGGCAAGGTGTTTTTTGGAAAGCGGGCTGTATGCGGTAAAATCCCCTGCCTCAGGTTCTATTGAGATAAGGGCAGAGATATCATCATAAAGGCCATCATCTATATCAGCTATGGCGCGTAAAATTATATCTGTTACAAAAGAGGTATCCGGGTTGCTTAATATACCATGACCTGTTTTCGGCACAAAAACCAGGCGCACCCTGCCCTTTTCAAACTTTAATTTCCAATCGTGTGCATCGGAAGACAAAACAAGTTTATCCTCTTCACCGGCTATTATCAAAGAACACATGGGGTTGGAGGCATAGCTCTCTATTCCTGTTCTATTAATCATGGAAACCATTTTCGCGACACTTGAAAATGGTATTTCATTCTTTCCTTTTCTATGTTCGATCCACCGTTCATATGCGCCACTATCGATCCTGCATGGAACCCCTGCCAGTATAAGTAAATCCGGAAAATATCCATACCTACGCATACATGATAAAACCAGATTGCCTCCGGTGGAGTACCCCAGTATGACTATCCTGCGATCTTGCTTTATAAATACAGATATCTCATCAAAAATACACTCCCCGAATTTATCCTCATCAAATTCAGGGACATCTTCATTATTATGACCGGGGAGAACTATATTTTTTACCGAGTCACTGCCATATATGCTGATTAGCCTTTCTGTAAGGGGCTGGAGGTCAAGGGGTGAACCTGAAAACCCATGGACAAGTATAATACCAATCTTCATGTTATTGCCCAAGGCGATTGGTTAAGGTTTCAAGGCCATTATACCGGGTCAGGATATTCTTAAACTTTTTAAGATTTTCTTTTGTGTCAGGATCTTCGACAAGCTCAATTATTATAGACTTTATCTTTTCATCGCCAATTTCATCAAGCATGTCAGTATATACTGATGAGTTTCCAACAAACCGGCGCGCAGGAACAAGCATACGGCCGCAACCAATGCGTTTAAGACATATACCATTATGCGCCTGTTCGGGATGAAAGGGTATAACAATAACCGGCACTTCATGTGTAAGGGCTTCAAATATAGTCATTTGCCCTCCATGACACACAACCACTGAGGCATGGGGAAGAATTTTTTCTACAGGGGCAAAAAGGTAAGTACATACCCGCATGTCTCTCTTTAAAAGAGAGACCAACCCTTCCTGCCCGCCCGCTGCAACAATTACTTTGTATCCCAAATCACAGAGGATATTTATCATACGATTATATAGATAAGCATTTCCGTTACATGTCCCAAATGCCAGGACAGCAATAGGTTTTGAGCCTTCAGATATATAATTCATATCAACCGGATTATCTATCCATTCATTCCAGAATATCGGGCCGACATGATAGACATCTTCTTTTTCAGGGATAGGCATAAACTCCGGGATGTCCCATAAATATGTTCTATTCCCAATCAACATCTCCCTTATATCACTTACTGCTTCCAGACCAAAAACTGACAAGGATTTACTTATCTTTTTCCCGGCAGATCTGAAAAACATATTTATGAATTCTCTCTGGGCGCCACGTTCATGCGCATCATCATTAAAACCAAGTGCGTCCGGGATATCAGGGAGCATACAACCGGAGATTAATGACTCATATGGCAAACCGCATAGAGAAGAGGATGCCTTCAGTGTAAACCTAAATACCCCAAGAATGCGATCAGGTTTATAATTCCGAATCAGCGCCATCTCATTTGCAATACATTCATTGATTACCTGCGGGTCCCT
>CAYVBH010000374.1:0-3633 GCA_964449015.1 uncultured Bacteroidales bacterium | reverse complement strand
AAATGCCTGAATTTACCGGTTTTGGGATCCAGCTGATCAAGCCCCTTCCCATAGGTGCCGATCCATATTTTGCCCTGACTGTCTTCATAAAAACAAAGAATTTCATTATGTACCACCGTATTCACATCTTTTGAATTGTGCACATAATGAATAAAACCACCGGTCTCAGCGTTGTATCTGTTGATGCCCAGGTCGGTTGCCAGCCAGATATTCCCGGCCTTATCTCCAAAAATGGAATATACAGTGTTGTTGTTCAGGCTTGTTGGATTCACTGTATCGGGAAGATATTGCCGGAACGTTTCCGATACAATATCCATTATGGTCAGCCCATTGTCGGTACCAATCCACAACCGGCCCTGCGGATCCACGTGAAAAGCATATATCTTGTTGCTGGTAATTGAGTTGGAATTACCTTCTTCATGTTTGTAATGTTCAAAACGTACAGGCTTCCGGTTTTCGTTCAGATATACTTTATTCAGGCCCTGGTCTTCTGTTCCGACCCAAAGAATTCCATCGGGATACTCTTTGATAGCGCGAATTTTACTGCTTGACAGACCATTAGTCACACCTTCCTGATGCACCAGCCTGCTGTAGGTTCTTTTGTCCCTGTCAAGAATATGCAAACCATCGGTCTTTGATCCGATCCACAAAACGCCAAAGTCATCCAGGTATATGGGATGTATATTTCGGAAGATCAGTTTGTCATTGGAGTAAGGAACATAATCATACAACGTGAACTTTTCCTTTTTTGGGTTATATACATCCAAACCGTTTGAACCCACCCAGATGATGCCTGAAAAGTCGCGGTACAATGAGAGGACTTCATTGTTTCTGATGCTGTATGGATTGTTGTGATCGTAAGTAAGGTTCTGAATATCGCCTCCTTTGGGAGACCATACAAACAGTCCGTTTCCTAAAGTGGCAATCCAGATATCTCCCGACTCATCTTCCAGCATCGCTTTGATATTTGCAATCCGGCCGGAATTCATATTACCTCTTTCGATTATTGGCCGGTCAAACAATCCGGAATGCTGATCGGTTATACACAGCGAGGTTTCAGTCCCAACAAGCAGCATATTTGCATTATTGACCAACAGGGATGTGATGCGATTATCGGGTATTGAAAGCGCATTCACAGGATCATGGACATACCGGTCGAGAGAACCAGTATTCATGTTGAGCCTGGTTAATCCCTGGTTCGTACCAATCCAAAGTGTTCTGCTACTGACGGCAAGACATTGAATCGCTGTACCTGAAAGGCTCGCCATTTTTGCATATGCTTTGTTCAGGTCAGTAAATGCACCTGTTTCCGGGTTCATTAATGAAAGGCCATTGTCCGTTCCTATCCACAATTCATTTTCCGGAGTTACTGCCAAACATTGAACCACGCTACCTGAAAGATTAATGGAACCTTTTATTCCGGGCTGGTATGTGGAGAACTTGTTTGTTTGCCTGTTATACTTGTTAAGGCCTCCGCCATTGGTGCCGATCCACAGGTTGCCCGATTTGTCCTCTGCAATGGCAAGTATCCTGGAGTTACTGATACTGCCCGGGTCATTCTGTACCGGCCGGTAAATATTGAAGGTAAAACCATCATACCTGTTCAGCCCGTCATCAGTGCCAATCCAGATGAAACCCCTGGAATCCTGGAAAATGCAATTAGGAGAACTTTGTGAAAGCCCGTCCCTGATGGAAATGTTGCTGAACTTGATATTTTGCCTGGATGCCTGCGAGAATGAGCTACTAAAGGAAAATAACAGCAGGGCGAATAAAACAAAGAAGGATTGTCCTCTAATATAGGACTCACGAATCTGGCTCCTCATATCTTACTTGGTCTGGTGGGGTTAACAACCTTAAAATTATATTTAAAAATGAGATTTGCATAATAATTCCGTATCAAGTTTTCACAATTTTTTAAGATAAATGGTATAGAAAGAAAGACAGGTATTTTTATAAGAGTAGTGTTAAAAATCGAACCATCCCGATATCAAAAATGCTAAATTTGAACTTTAAATTTTCCTATGTATCTGCAAACACTCTCACTGGTTAATTTTAAAAATTTCGAAGCAGCTGAACTCGATTTTGCACCCGGTATCAATTGCTTTGTAGGAAATAATGGCGTGGGTAAAACCAATCTGCTCGACGCGATTCACTACTTGTGTTTATGCAAAAGCTACTTCAATCCGGTTGATACGCAAAACATCCGTCACAGCCAGGAATTTGCCGTTATTCAGGGCACTTTTTTCAACGAATCCAAACCCGATGAGATCTATTGTGCCATTCATCATAACAGGAATAAGATCTTTAAAAGAAATAAAAAGGAATATGACCGGCTGGCCAACCACATCGGTTTATTCCCCATAGTTATGATATCTCCCGAAGATGTGTCGTTGATCCTTGAAGGAAGTGAAGAGCGTCGCAAATTTCTGAACAGTGTGATCGCACAATACGACAAAAATTATCTGGAAGATGTCATTAGTTATAACAAGCTGCTTGCCCAACGGAATAAATTATTGAAAGATTTTGCACAGGGAAAAAGCTCCGGTGAAGATATGCTTGCCATATATGACGATCAGATGCTTCCGCTGGCCGAAAGAATTTTCAGGCAACGCACTGAGTATACAAAGAGGATGATTCCTATCTTTCAAAAGTATTATCATCGTATTGCACCCGGGCTGGAAGAAGTGGAAATGCAATACCATTCGCAGCTCAATGAAGGGGATTATATAACGCTCATGCAAAACGCAAGGGAGAAGGACCGCATTATGCAATATACCACACAGGGAATCCACAAAGATGACATCGTGCTCAGGTTAAACGGATACCCTTTGAAAAAAACCGGTTCGCAGGGACAACAGAAAACCTTCCTGGTAACACTCAAACTGGCTATGTTTGACTTCATCAAAGAGATGACGCGGATCAAACCTATATTATTGCTCGATGACGTATTTGACAAATTTGATGAAACCAGGGTGCGTCAGATTATCCGGCTTGTATCAGACGATCATTTCGGACAGATATTTATTTCGCATACCGACGAGGCCAAAATGCAAGCCATACTAGAGGAAATGCATACCAACTACAAACTCTTCCGGGTAAACAACGGCAAGATCAATTAGCACATCAACACATTAACACATTAGCAAATCATTACATTATCATGCGCAAAAGCCACACACAAAAAATAGGTGATGTAATCATGGAATGTTTGCGCGAGATGCAAATCGACCGGAAGCTGAAGGAAGTGAATATTGTGGCTCAGTGGGAATCGCTGATGGGAAGGACCGTAGCTTCAAGAACATCAAAAATATACATCAGGAATCATGTGTTGTATATTCATGTAACCTCATCGGTACTTAAAAACGAACTGATCATGTTACGACAGGACATTATAACCCGGCTTAATGAAAAGGCCGGTGAGCAATTGATTGATGAGATTGTGATCAGGTAAGGGTAGGTTGTTTGTGTAAGTTATGAAAGTTGTGTTTCTGATTGATGTCAGGCAGGTTGCAGGCTCCCATACCGATAGTCAGAATCAGCCTAATTTGCTTAATACTTTTAAGAGATCGATACTTATAAGAGATATATTTCTGTCGTCAATTTCAATCATTCTGTCATTCTTGAATTCAGTGA
>CAYVBH010000373.1:0-3649 GCA_964449015.1 uncultured Bacteroidales bacterium | reverse complement strand
TGTTATAGCCGTATTTATCGGTGTATTGGAAGTCGTACCGTGATTTTCCGTGTTCGTCGCGGTTCTTGATAATTTTACCTTTGGTTATTGATTTTGGTATGGGAAACATTTCATCATCCACAATACCGGTAAATATCTCATAAGGCTTGTTGTCTTTCAATCCGATGAAAGCAATCCATTTTTCTTCATTGTTGTTGAAGCGGATGATATCGGCATCAAGAATGCGGGGCCTCTTGAATTTGGAAGTATCGTTTTCTTCGCCGGATTTTTCTTTCTCGGAATTATCCTTGATCAGCACACCCGATCGGGAACCGTCGCGATACACAGTGACACCTTTACAACCACTTTGCCATGCAGTAACATACAACTGACCTACAAGTTCTTCAGAAGCCTGGTGGGGAAGGTTGATGGTAACGCTGATGGAATGATCCACCCACTTCTGCACTTCTCCCTGCATCCGTACCTTGCTCATCCAGTCAACATCATTGGATGTAGCTTTATAATAGGGCGATTTTGCGACAACCTCCTGCAGTTTCTCGTCGTTATATTGCTTTACCTCTTCTACATTATAGCCATTCACTTCAAGCCAGGTAAGGAATTTGTGATGGAATACATTGAATTCCTCCCACTTATCACCTACTTCATCGGTAAAGTTGATTTTGATGTTGGCATCATTGGGATTTACCTTACGACGGCGCTTGTAAACCGGCAGAAATACCGGCTCGATGCCTGATGTAGTTTGGGTCATCAGACTGGTAGTGCCTGTGGGGGCAATGGTGAGCAGTGCAATATTCCTGCGGCCGTATTTCACCATATCTTTGTACATCTGCTCATCTTCATGCTTAAGCCTCAGTATAAACGGATTGTCCTTTTCGAGATGGGAATCATAAATAGCGAAAGGTCCGCGTTCTTTGGCCACCTCAACCGACGAACGGTAGGCTTCAACGGCAAGTGTTCTTTGTACTTCCACTGAGAAATCGATGGCGTCGTCACTGCCATAGCGCAATCCAAGACCAGCAAGCATATCGCCTTCGGCAGTAATACCAATTCCGGTGCGCCTGCCTTCTTCGGCCTTAACACGAATATTTTCCCAAAGCTTTTTTTCAACCCTCTTCAGTTCAGGATCTTCAGGGTCTCTGTTGATTTTGTCAAGAATTGCATCAATTTTCTCAAGTTCCAGGTCGATGATGTCGTCCATCATGCGCTGGGCATAGTGAACATGCGTTTTAAACAGATCGAAATCGAAACGGGCGTTCTGTGTGAAAGGCTCATTCACATAGCCATACAGGTTGATTGCCAAAAGGCGGCATGAGTCATAGGGACATAGGGGAATTTCGCCGCAGGGATTGGTTGAAACCGTACGGTATCCGAAATCGGCATAGCAGTCGGGAACTGATTCACGGGCAATGGTATCCCAGAAAAGAATGCCGGGCTCGGCTGATTTCCAGGCATTGTGAACGATCTTTTCCCAGAGTTTGCGGGCTTCAATTTCCTTTTTGAAAACCGGGTTTGGTGAATCAACGGGGTATTGCTGAACATAGGGTTCATTGTTCACAACGGCTTTCATGAATTCGTCGTTGATCCGCACCGAAATATTGGCGCCTGTAACCTTGCCTTTTTCAAGCTTGGCATCGATGAATTTTTCAGAATCGGGATGCTTGATGGAGATACTCAGCATGAGGGCTCCGCGACGGCCATCCTGCGCTACTTCACGGGTTGAATTGGAATACCTTTCCATAAAAGGTACGACGCCTGTGGAAGTGAGAGCGCTGTTGAGCACTGGTGTGCCTTTCGGGCGGATGTGCGACAGGTCGTGTCCCACACCTCCGCGGCGTTTCATCAGTTGCACTTGTTCCTGGTCGATCTTCATGATTCCGCCATAGGAATCGGAAGCTCCGTTATTGCCGATCACGAAACAATTTGAAAGTGAGGCTATCTGGAAGTTGTTTCCAATACCGGTCATGGGACTTCCCTGCGGAATTATATATTTAAAATCCTTCAACAGCGAATGAATCACCATGAGCGGCATGGGGTTCGGATACTTCTGCTCAACCCGGTGAATTTCATTAGCAATACGCCAATGCATCTGATCGGGATTCTTTTCATAGATTTTGCCAAATGAATCCTTAAGGGCATACTTATTTACCCATACGGTTGCAGCGAGTTCATCGCCCTTAAAATACTCGAGGCTGCTCTGGTAAGCCTCCTCATAAGAATAGGTAGTGTCCTTATTTGTGATAACTTTTTTCACGGGTTCTTTGCTTTCAGTAGGATTCAAAGTCAAATTGTTAATTTTTGTATCTTCAGCCTGCATGGGTAAAATTTTAAATCGTTGGAAATTTGACCAGTAAAAAAGTTACCGGGATATTTCAGATAGTACTGCAAGTTAGTAACACAAACCATGCCCGACAAGAAGAGTTCCTTCGTATTTATTAACATTCCCGCGGAGTTATTAACCCCATGGGATAAGGGATTGAGAAACTGAAATTTGCCGCTTACTGTCATTTGTGACCCTTATAATTTATAAAAAACCATACCTTACCATGTACATGGAAATTGAAAAAGATATCAACGGATTTTTCGTTTCATAACCTGTTCAAATTTTACTCCTTTCTTTTGAAATCAAGCTATTCAGACTACCCGAGGTTGTTGATTGCTAAATTTAGGGTTGCCAGAATCGTTTTATTTATTATTTTAAAACCCGATAAGTAAAGTTACGATGAAAATCAGGGTGTTGAGGTTATAATTCTACTTTTTCCGGCTTGAATTATGATTAACTGAAAAATAATACCTGTATTTTTTTAATTTTATAAAAAAGCACACTCATGAATAAACCGTGTCTTCTGTTTTTATTGCTGATATCATTTCGTATATCTGCACAGACCACGAGTCCACCAGCTCCATTAGCCATTGATCCGTCAACAGGAAAATATGCCACATCAGGAATTGTCCCGGTTGGTTCCAAATCCAGGCAGTTGTTATTGGAAGGTGCATACCAATGGCTTTCCGAAATAAAATTTGTCAATACACTGGGCAGCAAAGGAATAGTTATAGATGAAGCAATATTTGGAAAGATTGTATTAAACCAGTACTATATGAGCTCACCACTTACTTATAATTCCAAAGTGAGATACACGCTTGTACTGGAATTCAAAGACGGTCGATTCAGATACAGGTTCACTGATTTTTATTATCTGGCAGTAGCTAAAAGAAGGGACTTTGAAAGCGCAGAAACCTCAGAAGACAAAATGCTTGTTGGTAAATTGCTTTTAGAAAGCAATACCTATATTGCTGATTTTATTTCGGAGATTTCCACCTATTTGGCAAATTATAGCGGTGACAGTAGTTGGTGATTGTAAAGAGACTAATCATAATGATTTCATGTATTCCGGGATGGTGAATTAACATAAAAACCAGGGGATCCCGGTTAATGCTGAATTTCTTTTTCCAGCTTGATGCAGTTCATTTACATTCATGGCAAGGCCCAACTTTAAAGGACCAAGGTATAGGTCAGCTTTGTAAAATCGCTTCTTAATTTTGCGTAAACAAAAACATTTCTATATCTTCGCACTCCCATCCATAAAATGAATAAGTTGCCCGGATGGCGGAATAGGTAGACGCGCTGGTCTCAAAAACCAGTGGGAGTTTT
>CAYVBH010000372.1:0-3651 GCA_964449015.1 uncultured Bacteroidales bacterium | reverse complement strand
ATAAAGTTCCCAGGCATTTATTTATGGACAGCAGTTTCATCAAATTTGCATACCGTGATCAGGCTTTTCCCATCAGGGCCGGTCAGACCATTTCACAACCCTACACGGTGGCTTTTCAAACCCAGCTGCTTGAAGTGAAACCAATGCATAAGGTGCTTGAAGTGGGTACGGGTTCGGGTTATCAGGCAGCTGTGCTGGTCGAGATGGGCGCTAAGGTATACACTATTGAAAGGCAGAAAGAATTGTACCTGCTTTCACAAGCCCTGCTCAATTCGCTCCACTACCGCATCCACTTTTTTTATGGCGACGGTTACCAGGGATTACCAACATACGGACCTTTTGACCACATCATTATCACTGCTGCCGCTCCGGTTATTCCTGAAAAATTGCTGGATCAGCTTAAAACCGGTGGAAGACTTGTTGTTCCTTTGGGAGGATCAAATTCTCAGGTGATGACCCTGATTGAAAAGCAGGATAACAAAACGTTCAAAAAAACTGAACACGGTTTGTTTGTATTCGTTCCCATGTTGGGAGGAAAAGAGTAACTTGCGGTGAGAATTTTTACTTCTGATCACAGATGATTTCTATAAAAAACTTTGTATTTAACGAAATAGCTGCTAATTGTTTTGTGCTTTTTGATGATACCCGGGAATGTGTAATTGTTGATCCGGGCTGTAATTGCGAACGCGAACAGGAAAAGTTAAAGGTATTTATTGAGGAAAACAGCCTGAAACCGGCATTTGTTCTGAATACACACGGCCATTTTGATCACATTTTCGGGAATGCCTGGGTAAAGCGTTATTTCAAATGTCCGGTGATCATGCATTCAGAGGACCTGGAATTGATAAAGCATGCCGACAAGTATGCCGGCCTGTTTGGTTTTGAAATAGAAAAGCCACCATTGCCCGACAGGTTTGTAACTCATGGTGATCACGTTCAGTTTGGAAGTTCACAGCTTGATATCATTCATGTTCCGGGACATTCAACGGGAAGCGTTTGCCTGTATTCAAATGAGGGGCAGTTTGTGATATGCGGCGATGTGTTGTTTAACGGAAGTATCGGGCGCAGCGACCTGCCCGGGGGAAACCATTTTCTGCTGGTGCAGGGCATCAGGGAAAAACTGCTGATTTTGCCGCGCGATACGGTTGTGTGGCCGGGGCATGGCCCTCATACCACTATTGGTCATGAATATGATACAAATCCTTTTTTAAATTAAACCGTGACATCAATTTTACCAATGAAATTGATTTAATATAACAATCAAAACTCTGTTTATGAATAACGAACACTTTGCTTTCCGCCACACCGGGCCACAACCCGACGAAATACCTGTCATGCTGAAAAAGATTGGCGTTAAATCTCTTAATGAATTAATCAGTAAAACCATCCCGGAGGATATCAGGCTTAAGGAAGAACTGAAACTGGCACATGGCATCAGTGAAGCCCAATATTTCAACCTGATCCGGAAAATTGCCGGAAAGAATAAGTTGTTCAAAACCTACATAGGCATGGGCTATTACGGAACGGTAATGCCCGCAGTTATCCAGCGGAATGTCCTTGAGAATCCTGCCTGGTACACCTCCTATACCCCGTATCAGGCTGAAATTTCACAAGGCAGGCTGGAAGCTCTGTTGAATTTCCAGACTGTGATTCTGGAGCTTACGGGAATGGAAATTGCCAATGCATCGCTTCTGGATGAGGGAACTGCAGCCGCCGAAGCCATGATCATGTTGTATAATGCGCGATCCAAGGAATCTGTAGCTGCCGGTAATTGCAGGTTCTTTACGGATGTGAACATTTTCCCCCAAACACTGGCTGTGCTAAAGACGCGTGCAAATGCCCTGGGCATTGAAATAATTGAAGGAGATGCAGATCAGATTGATGCCGAACAAGGTGTTTTTGGGCTGCTGGTTCAGTACCCTGATGACAAGGGAAGAGTGAGAGATTACCAGAAACTGACTGAAAAGGCTCATTCACGTAATATTCCGGTAGTTGCTGCTGCCGATATCATGAGCCTGGTGCTGCTTGTTCCTCCGGGCAAATGGGGTGCCGATGTGGTTGTTGGTTCAACCCAGCGTTTTGGAATCCCCATAAGCTATGGCGGACCGCATGCTGCATTTTTTGCCACTCGTGAAAACTACAAACGATACATGCCGGGCCGAATTATTGGTGTAACAGTTGACCGTGAGAACAGACCGGCATTACGCATGGCACTGCAAACCAGGGAACAACATATCAAACGTGAGCGTGCCACTTCCAATATATGCACTGCCCAGGCCCTGCTTGCAACCATGGCCGGAATGTATGCCGTATACCACGGTATTGAAGGACTCAAATCTATTGCCACCCGCATTCATCAGTCGGCAGTTTTGCTGCGCGACAAGCTGAGTTTCCTTGGTTTTGAAGAAACAAACAAGGATTTTTTTGATACGCTTTGCATAAACTTACCGGAAGGCATGACCTCCATGGATGTGCGGAAAATTGCCCTTGAGAAAGGTATCAATTTCCGCTACCTGGGTGACAGACATGTCGGCATCAGCCTGGATGAAACCACCAGTGCAGAAGATATCGGGGCTTTAATCGAAGTGTTTTCTCTTGCTGCCCATAAGCCATCCCAGGTGGTGAAGCCCGGTGAGGTTGGGAAGACAAGTCTCGACAACAGGTTTCTCAGAACGGATGAGTTCATGAATCTGAAACTTTTCAGGAGATATCGGTGTGAAACGGAAATGATGCGCTACATCAAGATGCTGGAAAGAAAGGACTTCTCACTTGTGCAAGGCATGATACCATTGGGTTCCTGTACTATGAAGCTGAATGCAGCAGTGGAAATGCTTCCGTTGAGCTGGCCCGAGTTTGGTAACCTGCATCCCTTTGTGCCGGCAGATCAGGCAGCGGGGTATCATCAGCTTTTCAATGAGCTGGCCGATTTTCTTAAAGTGATCACAGGGTTCAGCGGTGTTTCATTTCAGCCCAATTCCGGTGCAGCCGGTGAATATGCCGGCCTGATGGTTATAAAGAAATACCTTGAAAGCCGTAACGAGGCACACCGGAATGTTGTGCTGATTCCCGCCTCGGCACATGGTACCAATCCTGCAAGCGCTGCCATGGCCGGACTGAAGGTGGTTGTTGTAAGCTGCGATGGACAGGGTAATGTTGATTTGACAGACCTGAAGAACAAGGCCGAATTGCATAAAGATACGCTGGCTGCTTTCATGATCACCTATCCCTCTACACATGGTGTATTTGAATCGGCCATCATGAAAATGGCCGCCCTGATTCACCAGTATGGTGGTCAGGTATATATGGACGGTGCCAACATGAATGCACAGGTTGGCATCACCAACCCGGCAACCATCGGCGCCGATGTATGCCACCTGAACCTGCATAAAACCTTTGCCATACCTCATGGTGGAGGCGGACCCGGTGTAGGCCCGATCCTGGTGGCTGACCATCTGACAGAATTCCTGCCTTCACACCCGGTTGTGAAAACCGGCGGGAAAAATGGAATCACGGCAGTGGCATCAGCACCATGGGGAAGTGCAGGCATATTGTGCATTTCACATGCCTATTGCAGCCTGCTTGGAGGCGAAGGTCTTGCTTATGCCACAAAGATTGCCATTCTCAATGCCAATTACCTGGCATCGTGCCTGA
>CAYVBH010000371.1:0-3659 GCA_964449015.1 uncultured Bacteroidales bacterium | reverse complement strand
CGCTTTCTGAACTGATTCCGGATCCGGTAAGCACAACCAGCTTTTTCATGCTTAAATGTTATTGTAAACAAATATAAGATTTTTATTTTACTATCTTTACGCGTTTCATATTCAGCAATTAAGACATGGATCAATTCCCTGAAATTTATCGAGAAGAGGAAAGTATTGACATTAAGAAGTATCTCTATAGGATTCTTTATAATTGGTGGTGGTTTGCGCTGTCGGTTTTTGTTGCATTAACTGTTGCCTATTTGGTGAACCGATATTCTGAAGACATTTACCGTGCCAGTTGTTCAGTTATTGTTGCCAATGAAAATGCACCGCGCGGAGATATTGAAAGTGTAATTGAAGATATGACTAATGTTCGCAACAGAAGAACAAAAGCAGTTGTTCAGAATGAGATTACCATTTTGAAATCCTACAAGATGGCACAGGCAGCATTGGAAAAACTGGATTTCAACATTACCTATACCGCTGTGGGAAGAAGGGGCATAGCAGAGTCCAAGTTGTATAACAGCTCTCCGTTCATTGTTGTGCCGGACACCTCGAAACCCAATCAATTCAACTATCCCGTTTCTATTTCCATTCTGTCGCCAACAACTTACCGGCTTACCATTGATGACCAGTTTGATATCAATGAGGTGCTTTACTTTGGTCAGCCCTTTGCCCACAATAATTTCAACTTTACCGTTTTCCCGCGAACACCGGAAAGCGTGAAATCGCTGGACCATTTCCCATTAAAATATTACTTCATTATGCATGAGATGAACGGTCTGGTAAACAGATACCGTGCAGGCCTCAGCGTGGAGGTTAATGACGAGAAAGGATCCATATTTACCTTGTCATTAACCGGGCCCAACAGGGAGCAAATATCGGATTATCTGAACAAACTGGCCGAAGTTTATATACAATCCAATCTTGATTATAAAAACACCACCTCTTCAAACACCATTCGCTTTATTGATCAGCAGTTGAGAGAAACCATTGACTCCTTGCAGTTGGCCGGCGTAAAGCTCCAGAATTTCAGATCTGCCAACCGGATCATCAACATCAGCCAGGAAGGCAATGCCTTGTTCCAAAAAATGGAAATACTCAATACGCAAAAGGCTGATATTGACATCAAGGGCAGGTACTTTGAATACATAAAAGATTACATTATCTCCAAGAAAGAGAATATTGAAATCATTGCCCCATCGGTAATGGGAATTCAGGATGCGTTGCTTAATTCACTGGTGGCGCAGATCAATAATTTGAACACGGAACGCAGGAATCTGCAATTCAGTTCCAATGAGAACAACCCCAGGCTTACTATGCTGAATATGCAGATCGAAAATCTGCGCATGGATATTTTGGAAAATGTAAATAACCTGATTGAATCCAACAACATTGCGATGAATGGCCTGAACGGAACCATCAACAATCTCGAAAAGGAGATTCAAAAACTTCCTGCAACAGAGCGGCAACTCATCAACATACAGCGTGAGTTCAATATCAACGACCAAATCTATACCTTTTTGTTGGAAAAACGTGCGGAAGCCGGCATCACAAAAGCTTCAAATACTTCCGATCACAGGCTGCTGGACATCGCGCGTGCTGAAAATGCGGTGATGATCAAGCCCAAAACATCCATGAATTATATGATGGCTTTGGTGCTGGGGGGACTAATTCCATTGATGTTATTGGTGCTGATTGAATATTTCAACAATAAGATTGTTGATAAAAAGGACATAGAACAGTTGACATCCGTACCGGTATTGGGTTCTGTCGGTCATAATGAAAAGTCCTTTGATCTCCCGGTATTTGAAAATCCCAAATCGGCTCTGGCCGAATCCTTCAGGTCATTAAGGGCAAATCTGCAATACCTGCTAAAAAATGAACTGCACAAGGTAATTTCGATTTCTTCTACCGTCAGCGGTGAAGGAAAAACTTTCTGTTCTGCCAACCTGGCAGCAATTATTGCAATGGCCGGAAAGAAGACACTTTTAGTCAGCCTTGATTTAAGGAAGCCCAAAATACACAGGATCTTTAAATTGAGCAATGACCATGGAATCAGTTCTTACCTTGCAGGGATCAGCAGTCTGGATAAGATCATTTATCATACCAACGTGGATAATCTTTCGGTGGCCGTTTCAGGGCCTGTTCCGCCAAATCCGGCAGAACTAATTGAAACGTCACGGATGAGCGAATTTCTGAAGCAAATGAAACAGGAATTTGATTTTGTAATTATTGATACGCCACCAATTGCCATTGTTACAGACGCATTGCTTCTTAAAGAGTTGGTGGACATTCATGTCTTTGTTATCCGACACGGCTATTCCAGTAAACAGGTTTTGCAGTTAGTTGAAGACCTTTACACAAAGAGAGGTTTGAAAAACATGAGTCTGTTGGTGAATGATGTACAAACAAAAGGTTATTATGGTTATTCCTATCGTTATGGTTATGGATATGGGTATGGATATGGGTATGAACACGGGTATTATGATGAGGAAGCCCCGGTAACACACAAATTCCAAAAAAAGCTGCAAAAGCTGCTGACGAAAAGGAAAAAGTGAACCCCGGTTTTTATGAGAAAACCTGATTCGTATTATATCCTATCTGGCGAATGGTATCAACCACCCATTGAAGCAAATGATCCGGATTTTGTCATGTGTTTTGGTGTCAGACACAGTACAGGTATTTCAGCCTTGTTGAGTATCTGGTGAGCTGTATTACCCATGATGAGACTGATGCCTGACGATTGTTCGGTAGTAATGGAGATAAGATCTGCCTTAATGGCGTTTGCATAATTGGTGAGCATATCCGGAACATAGTCGCCAAATACCTCATTGCTTTCGCAATGGACCTTTCCTTCGATATAGCCTGCCACCTGGCTGGTGTAGGATCTTATTTTTTTTATATCCTGCCTGCTGCGTGATGTTTGGATCCCCACCACGTGAATTTCAGCACCGAAGAGTTTGGCGAGATCGGTTGTAAAAGGAACTTTCTGACGGGAACCGGCAGAAAGGTCAATCGGCAGGACAATTTTGGAAATACCCTCAGGACAGTAATTCTTTCTGAGTGTAATAACCGGTTTCTCAGTAGCAGATATGATCCGAAATGCATTGCTTCCGATGAAGAATTCCTGGAATCCTGAAGCTCCATGTGTTGAAGCTGTTATAACTGAATCAGACAACTGATCTGCAAGGTTAACCACTTCCTGATAAACCCTGCCTGCTTTGATCTGAAATTGAATGGTTGAGTCATTGCCAAGCTGGGGTTGAAAGTCTCCCATGATTTTTTCAAACCTTCCCTGGGCAATCCGCTGTTCTTCATCCTGTGACTGCTTATCTGCATCAGTTGTTTTCTGAAGTACATATACCATGTGGATGTTGATCTGGGCCTTTTTGGAAAACAAAATGGCCAATTTAAGGCCGTTTAAAGATTCAACTGAAAAATCAATCGGTACAATAAAGTTTTTCATAAAACAGATTTTAAAGTCGGTTGAATGGAATAGTTAAATATAATGATTTTATGATTAATGGAATCAAATCAAGGCAACTAATATAATGTAACAGAACCCGATATTTTAACGGATAATTGCAGTCAGTTGTTTCTTACACAATCATGATTTTTCAAAATGGCAGATTTGCTAATCCGGCATTTTTTTGCTACCTTGCTCT
>CAYVBH010000370.1:0-3661 GCA_964449015.1 uncultured Bacteroidales bacterium | reverse complement strand
TAAAACACTTTGTTATGGCTTATGTAATAAGTAATGAATGCACCGCTTGTGGTACCTGTTTGCCCGAATGTCCTTCCGAAGCAATAAGTGAAGGCGATATTTATAAGATTGATCCTGATAAATGTATCGATTGCGGTGCATGTGCTGATGTTTGTCCGGTAGATGCACCACAGCCGGCCTAAAACCGATTTTATAATTTTCTTTTGCAACCCTTCAGGCAGAAAGCCTTGAAGGGTTGTGCTTTTTGTTACAGTTCAACTTCTACAATCATTTAGAATATGAGCCACCAACCTTCCTGGCGGGAAAAATTCCAGGTACGCTCGTTTGATATTGGGTTGAATGCCATGACACGTATGAGCAGCCTGTGCGGTTATTTTCAGGAAGTAGCAGGAAGGCATGCCAACCACCTTGATATGGGTCATCATTTTATGCAACAATCAGGAAAGGTATGGGTGCTGTCACGTCTTTTCATCAGAATTAACCAATTGCCGGCATGGGGTCAGGAATTCTTTGTTGAAACCTGGCCGTTAGGCACAGAGCGGATCTTCTACCGTCGTGATTATCAGATTGATGATGGTAATACGATTATGTTAAGTGCCACATCATACTGGATCCTGCTGGATCTCAATACCCGAAAACCTTCGTTTGTACCGCTCGATGAAACAGTTATCAAACACAACCAGGGTCGGCACAGTATGCCCATGCCGTCAGAAACTTTTCGTGACATAGTCTCGGATGTACAACAAATACACCCGGTGAAATACAGTGATCTCGACCAGAACAGGCATGTGAACAATGCACGTTATGTGGAATGGATTTTCAATGTGCTGGATCAGGATTTGCTCGAAACAACAGCACCTTCCTATTTTGCCATTGAATATAAGCATGAAGCCAAGTCCGGAGATGTTATAGAATTGCGCACCTCAAGGCTGGATGAAAAAAAACCTGCCTTTGCAGTTGAAGGCAGGTTTGCTGATTCAAATCAGGTCAGTTTCCGTTCGAAAATTGTCTTCTGATTATTCCCGATCTGTTTATTGCAGATCACTTGGCGCTCTTCACTTTATCAATAATCTTCTTTTCAATCTCTTCTGTCAGTTCCGGATTGTCGGTAAGCAATTGCTTAACCGCATCGCGTCCCTGTCCCAAACGGGTATCTCCGTAACTGAACCAGGAACCGCTCTTTTTTACAACTTCAAGCTCTGTGGCCATGTCAATAACTTCCCCGGTACGCGATATCCCTTCGCCATACATGATGTCAAATTCTGCTTTGCGGAAAGGGGGGGCCAACTTGTTCTTAACGACTTTTACCTTGGTACGGTTTCCGAAAACCTCTTCACCTTCTTTGATCTGGTTGATTCTTCGTATGTCAAGCCTGACAGAAGCATAAAACTTAAGTGCATTACCGCCGGTGGTGGTTTCCGGATTGCCAAACATGACTCCGATTTTCTCTCTGAGCTGATTGATAAAAACGCAACAGGTATTTGTCTTACTGATCGTGGCGGTAAGTTTTCTCAGAGCCTGGGACATCAGGCGGGCCTGCAAACCCATTTTGGAATCACCCATCTCGCCTTCAATTTCGGCTTTTGGCGTAAGCGCTGCCACTGAGTCAATGACAATAATATCAATTGCTCCCGAACGAATCAGGTGATCGGTAATTTCCAGCGCCTGTTCACCATTGTCGGGTTGAGATATTAAAAGGTTTTCAATGTCAACACCGAGCTTTTGGGCGTAGGTGCTGTCGAAAGCATGTTCTGCATCAATAAAGGCTGCAATACCGCCTGCTTTTTGAGCTTGTGCAATGGCATGTATGGCCAGTGTTGTTTTTCCGGAAGATTCGGGGCCGAATATCTCTACAACCCTTCCCCGCGGGTAACCACCAACGCCAAGGGCTATGTCCAATGCCAGAGAACCTGAAGGTATTGCTCCTACTGTAACAACAGCATGGTCTCCAAGTTTCATAATGGCACCCTTGCCAAAGTCCTTTTCAATTTTTCCTAAAGTGGTTTCAAGCGATTTAAGCTTTTCTTTCCTGATGTCGTCGATGGTTTGTTCTTTTGCCATTATATATATTGTTTAATTGATTCCCAATTCTTCCAGGATCTGTTTTGAATGATCTCCCGTATTCACCTTTCTTATGATCTTCAGGATGTTTCCCGATTCATCAATCACGAAGGTCGATCTCAATACACCCATGGTCTTTTTTCCGTACATGTTCTTCTCGCCCCAGGCATTATAATCCTGCAGGATACTCTTATCAGGATCTGAAATCAGACTGAAAGGCAGATTGTATTTGATTCTGAACCGGTTATGTGACTTTTCATCATCGGGACTAACACCCACAATGGCAAATCCCCTGCTCAGGAGGTCATTGTAATTATCACGCAGGTTACAGGCTTCGGCAGTGCAACCGGGAGTGTCATCCTTCGGATAGAAATACAAAACAACCTTTTTTCCTTTAAAATCTTCCAGGCTTACCCATTTCCCATCCTGGTCCTTTCCTTTAAAAACAGGCGCCTTGGCACCTTCAATTAACTGTTTCATAGTATTCAGGTTTAGTAAAAATACAAATTACGGTCTGATGATTACAACATTTTTACCGAATTAATTTCAGTATTATATTAACAGCAGAGGAATGTGAATGTTTGAAAGGACAACAGGCAGAGAGAAATTACCTTGTTATATAAACCAACTTTTTGGTTTCGAAAAAAGGCTCGGTGAAGTAGTCGCTGAGGTGAAACACCTGAGTTTTTTTGCCCAGTGTATGGAGTTCTGCGGTAAGGTCTCCTCCTTTAAGTGCCAGTAAACCGTTTTCAAGAGTGTTGCTACCTCCGGGGCGGATGTTTTTTTTCACCCAGCCAAACAGGGTAGCTATTTCAGCAACAGCCCTGCAAACAACAAAATCAGCCTGAAACGTCAGTTCCTCCAGTCTGAGGTTACGCGTGTCGACATTATTAAGGCCAATTTCGCTTCGGATGGCGTCCACCACCCTGATTTTTTTGGTGATGGAATCGACCAGGGTAAATTGGACTTCAGGAAAGATTATGGCCAGGGGTATTCCCGGAAAACCACCACCCGTGCCGGCATCGATAATTGAAGTACCGCTTTTAAAAGAAATGATGCGGGCAATTGACAAAGAATGCAATACATGGTGCAGGTATAGGTTTTCCATGTCTTTGCGGGAAATCACATTGATTCGCTGGTTCCAGAGCGTATATAGTTCGCCTAAACGTGAAAGCTGTTCGGTTTGCCGCCGGGTGAGTTTTGGAAAGTATGTTGCAATGGTCTGCATGAAGTGGTGCCGTGCAAAGCAATTACATTTTTCCGGTGGTGTTTTTGAGAATGTTGAAGAGCAATTCGCGGGCCCGGAATAATTGAGCTTTAACAGTACCTATGGGCAATTCGAGCTCTTCGGCAATTTCTTCATAGGAAAGCTCATTGAAGTACCTCAATTCAATGAGCTTGCGGTAGCGTGGTTTTAATTTTGAAACCAACGACCGCATGAGGTGTATTTTCTGCTCGTTGATCAGAGTTTCTTCGGGATCAAGCACCGGAGCCTGGATATCCTTGGTTGCTTTCTCGTGTTCTTCGTTGCTGTGATCCAGTGAAACGTGACTTGTTTTCTTTTTGCGGATGAAGTCGATACAATTGTTGGTGGCTATTT
>CAYVBH010000369.1:0-3672 GCA_964449015.1 uncultured Bacteroidales bacterium | reverse complement strand
ATGTGAACCAGGCTCTCGATGGCGAAGGACCTTTTTCACCGGAACGTTCCGGAACACTCCCTTCAGGAGCTCTTGCAAAACTTTGTTTCAGCGGAGAGTATACTCTTGACCAGATCAAACGGATGATCACTGGTGGCGGAGGCTATGTGGCCTATATGAATACCAACAGCGCATATGAAGTTGAATTAATGGCCCAGGATGGCGATGACAATGCACGGCTGATTCAGGATGCCATGTCGTATCAGATTGGCAAGGAAATAGCAGCCATGTGTGCTGTATTGCATGGTGAAATAGATGCCATTATTCTTACCGGGGGTATTTCGCATAATCCCATGGTAGTGGAATTCATCAAACGAATGGTGGCTTTTATGGCTCCAGTGGTAATTTACCCCGGGGAGGATGAAATGCATGCACTGGCCATGAATGGTTTGATGGTTCTCAAGGGAGAAATCAAACCCCGGGAGTACGATGAAACATCCATGGTAAACGTGAAGCTGCCCTGCTGGAATTGTCGCGACGATGAAAAAGATGAACTGATGAAAAGCTATGAGTAGATCTTTGATCGAAGTTCTAAAATCAAAAACCAGAACTATCCTAAACCCTTACTTTTAAGTCCTGGATCTTGAATCTTGGCTCTTGGCTCTACTCTCAAGGATTACTCAACGAAACCGGAATTATCTTTCCTCGCATTTGTTTGTGTGCAGTACGTGCAAAATGGCCAATAAATTCAGCCATTTCTGAAGGTTGCAACAGCGCTTTATATCCCGGGAAAGCTTCTTCGAGCATTTCAGTTTGAACCGACCCGAGGGCCAGACAATTGAATACCACCTGTGAATCTTTGAATTCCTCACTTAAGCATTCTGTCAGACAAGCAAGCGCCGCTTTGCTGGCACTGTAATAAACAAGGCCGGGAAACTTCATGCTTCCCTGGAATCCTCCCATGCTGCTGATATTAACCACATGTGTAGCAGTTTTTCCACCCAGCAGAGGCATCAAATGCCGGATCAGTAATGCCGGCGCAAAGCAGTTGACATAAAACAACTTCTGAACCTCATCCAGATCCGTTTCCAAAAATGGCTTATTGATCAATACGCCTGCATTATTAATCAGGATGTCAATATGTTTTACCGAGGCCGGAAGCCTTTTTAATAATGAATTGGGATTTCCTGCAAAAAGGTCGAGATCATACACCAGTGGATGAACCTGTGATGATTTGTTTAAACCTGCACATTCAGAGGCCAGCTGGCCCAGTCCGGCCTGGTTGCGTGAAAGGGCAAAGATTTCAGTATTGTCAAGCCGTGCAAAGTACCGGGCGGTTTCAAAGCCAATCCCCCTGCTGGCTCCTGTAATCATAACAACCATGTGCAAATAAAATTTTGAATTCGTATTTTTACGCCGTTTTCAACCTAAAGATAGAAAAGAACTATGATTCAAAAACGTTTCTTATCGATATTTGCATTGATATTCTGTTTCATAAGCCTGAACGCACAGGTAGAAGAAAGAATACAGAAACCTTCCGAAGAAAAGGGAAAAGGTACCTTTGGCCAACGGATCTATGTAGGAGGTGATATCGGACTGAGTTTTGGAACAATTACCTACATCAAGCTTGCTCCCGAAGTCAATTACCGTTTTACCGAAAGGCTTTCAGCCGGACTCGGTCCTATTTATATCTATGAAAAATACAAGGATTACAATTTCGAAACCTCCACCTATGGTGGAAAAGTTGTAGCTTCATTTACTGTTTTTAAAGGTCCTGAGGAAGGCGGTGCCATCGGACTTGGAGCCGTTACCCTGCACGCTGAAAATGAAATAGTAAACGTGGAAAGGGTTTATGTTGATTTAAATACTTACTCTTTTTATACCAAAGATAGGATTTGGATTGATAACCTGTTGCTTGGAGCAGGTCTGATACAACCCATTGCAGGCAGGTTTAAAGCAGCCATTTACATTTTGTGGGATGTCACGCAGAATGATTTTTCGCCCTACTCCAACCCAATTTTCAAGTTCGGATTCTATTACTAACCGGACAGCTGAGCTACAAAAAAAACACCCTTCAAGCGATCCTCAGACCATTGAAGGGTGTTTATGTTTATGTAAAATCTTCCGTTATCTATAAGAAAATCCTAAACCTGCGGTAAACACGCTGTAATTTGCCCAGCTATAATCGAAGTGCAGGGTAACAATAGCCATTTTAAATCTGACACCCACATTCAATCTGGGTTTGGTAAAGCTACCGTCTTTGTCTTCAATTTCCATATCAATGGGGTCAGTAATGGTCTTTACTACTGGCTGATAAGTACTACTGTTCAGACCCACATAAGGGAAGTCACCTTCCATTTTAAGCGTTGTTTTGGACGATACAAAGCCGATTCCGCCATAAAAGCTCACCACCTTCAGGTCAGCGCCAATCAACAAATTGGCGGTATGGCTTTTAACCCAGAGTTTCATATACTGGTCCTCCCAGTTGTTATTGGCCTGTTCTTCAGGAAGGCCGCCGGCGTTGATATCTTCAGGATCAACATTTAATCCAATAAAAGTGTGAAGTTTGGTATAGCCATACATCACAGATATTTTGAGTACCGGTACCTTTTTCAAACCGGGGATCCACTGTTTGATGTCGTGTTTACCACCAATTCCCCAAAGGCCGAGCTCGTTTCCTTCGATAGTAATGTTGGGCATGAACCGTACCATCACTTCAGTGCCTTTTACGAGTCCAATTCCGGCCTGTATCATGGGTGAAGGCACATAGCGCACATTAAGGCCCTGGGGCATTCTGAAGGCATTCTGAGTGTATACCACATTGCCATCTCCGTCTTCAATATTATAAACCAGTTGAGAACCCTCACTATTGTCACCCACAATGGTTTGAGTTTCATTTAGTGAAGGATCCTGAAGTTTCAGGAACGAAAGTTCATCATTGTTAATGACAAAGGAGGAATACTTTTTGGGAGCCATAGCTACGTTGGCCGTGAAGGTGATGTCGAACCCTCCCAGTTTATGAGGTTCAGCGGTATTGTACCATCCTCCCGCCTGGGCTGCACCGAATCCGTTAATGGCAGGTGCAATGTATGGTTGTAACAATAATTTGGCATCCTGCTCGCCAGCTGCAAGCATATTTCCGACTTCTTCCATCTGGGCAAAAGTTTTATTTCCGAAAACAATAACCAAAGCCACGAGGAATAAGGATTTGAGATGTGAAATTTTGCTCATATTGCTCAAGTTTTTCTGTTAAAATATCAGTCATTTTACGGTAAAGGGGTAAAGATTGTTCCATGATTTACCCAAAATATTGGTTAACTGGTGTTTTAATATGTTTGCAAAAATTTCAGAGAATTATTTTCGCGGTTAAAAATTAGATACTATATTTGCAACTCTTTAAAAAGAGCCGGTTTTCAGACCGGAAATCAAGCAGGAAGGCCTGTAACAAGGCGTCCGATCCAGTAGCTCAGTAGGTAGAGCACATCCCTTTTAAGGATGGGGTCCTGGGTTCGAATCCCAGCTGGATCACTAAAAAAAGCAATGCCCCCGCAAGGGGCATTATTATTTTAGCGGCGGAGCAAGCCTAAAGGCTTGATTCCGCAGATAAAATAATAATGAAAGCGGCTCTGCCGCGGCATTGCTTTTTTTATTGCATGACCTATAAAAAGGGATCACGAGTGAAGCGAGTAATCC
>CAYVBH010000368.1:0-3673 GCA_964449015.1 uncultured Bacteroidales bacterium | reverse complement strand
CATCGCTTTCGGGTTTGGGCGTAATCACCCGGTAAACAATAATTTTTTCGGTATGCGGGGCAAGGGAAATCCCCGAAAAAGTCAGTTGGTTTCCATCTTTGGTAAAGGCGTCGCCTGAGGTAACATCCAACAGGGTGAAATACCCGGAAATGTTCTCGGTCACGGTAATACCAGAGATGGTTTCGTTGTACAGATTTCTCAGTCGGATTTCCACACTGATCGTGTCAGGCCGGTCATAGGAGGTGGCATTGTCACCGGTAGCCATTGACCCCATCAATTCATTGCGTACTTTGCGGGTATAATCTACCTCGTATGAGAAAGCCGACAGAATGGCCGACAAGGTGTAGCTGATCTGCATGCTTTCGTTACTGTCTTCGGTGAGGCCGTGTACCGTTGGCAAACCTGTGTTGCACAAAACCCTGCTGCCCGATGTATGGACCGGATCAATATAGAAGATGCAGGGATTCCCGGCCAATGTCCCGGCTGCATGGATGCGTGATGAATTAATGGTTGGGAATTTTGAACCGTAAATTTTGTTTGCAGCTCCATTAAATCCATAATTAAAGGCATCGGCAAGGGGAGTTGCGGTTACCTGTTTCAGACCGCTTCCAAAATTGCCAGTCTTGTAATTGACAGCTCCATTTTCAAGGAATCCGGCTTTTTGCAGGAAGTACACACCATTACCTTCGGCATAGATCCTGCCTCCGCGCGAGGTGAATTCCTGTATTTGTGTTCCAAGCGAGGGTACTACCGAAAAGATGCTGTCGATATAGAAAGTATAATTGGAATCCTTTGCTGCGAAAGCAGGAATGATCAGGAGTTCGGTATTCGGATCAAGGCCTTTTTTGGTAATGGAATCCTCATTCACGATGTAGGATATATCGTCCATGAGATGTTCCGAAAACAACTGTTCAAAATACATGGCCTCCCACGAGAGGGTGGTTTCATTGGCCTTGTACTGGCTTTTAAATATGGCCACGCGTTTCGGGTGTTTTTTAAACTGAACAGCCCTCTGGTTTTGGCTGGCAATGTTATAATGACTATATGCACTGCGGGATACAAACTGGTAGGCTTCAGGGATATCACCCGGGTAAACAAATTTGCCGGCATTGGCGCCGCCAATGATCCAGTAAATAGAATGTTCCCCGTATCCCGGGAACAATTCATTATCCCAAACGGCAGTGCCGTCGCGATAGTCATCCGATGATTTTTCAAGAACCAGCCTGTATGCCTGGAGTAGTTGTTTCTGATCAATACCGGTACTGATTAACGATCCCTGCTGGGACTGAAGTTGTGTTGAAAGAGCAAATAATAAACATAAGGCAGGGGCAACGGAGTAGAATTTCCTTAACATAGGTGTCCAAGGTTAGTTAGTAGTTTTGTTTAATGTAACGTAATTATACGTGAAAATTGGGAGAATTGTTGTGGCGGGGGGAGGAAAATTTTACACAGATTAGCTTCGTTGAGTTCTGAATTGTGCCGCAGAGATTGCCACGCTCCACTTCGTTCCGCTCGCAATGACGGGTACTCCAATTCGTTGCGCTCTTAATGACGAGGAGTAATTTCATTGCGAGGAAGGCACGACCGAAACGTGTCATTGCGAGGGAGGAGGTACGACGACCGTGGCAATCTCTAAGTAGTAAAAAAACATCAATTTGCAAAACAATAAAACATTCATTATCTTAACCTTATGGAAAAAAGAGGTTATGTTTATATTATGACCAATTTAGGGAATACAGTTTTATATACGGGTGTTACAAGTAAGCTGAAAGAGCGCATTTGGGAACATAAGTCAAAGCTGTACTTGACATCATTTACTGCAAAATACAGAATTACTAAACTGGTGTATTATCAGGAGTATAGTGATATCAAGCAAGCTATAAGTGTTGAAAAGCAGATCAAAGCAGGTTGCCGGAAGAAAAAACTGCAGCTGGTTGAGGAGATGAATCCGGAATGGAATGATTTGTATGAATTGTTATAGGGGTTTGGAATATTGTTTTCATATAGATTGCCGCGCTCCACTTCGTTACGCTCGCAATGACGGGTAATTCACTTCGTTTCGCAAAGATTGCTTTGCTCCACTTCGTTACGCACGCAATGACGGGTACTCCATTTCATTTCGCACGCAATGACGGGCGAAAACTAATCACTAAATCTTTTCACTGCAATTAAACATCCATTGCACTCCAAACTTGTCACTGCAACTTCCGTAATAATCACCCCAGAACATATCCTGTAATTCCATTTCAATTTTTCCTCCTTCGGAAAGGGCATTGAACAGGCGCCGGGTTTCAGTCCGGGTATCCGGACTCAGCATAATATACACATTGTTACCCTTGATAATCCTGAAATTCATGGATTCCGGGGCATCTGACCCCATCAGTAAATGTCCGCCCAAAATGGGCAAGGCTACATGCATTACCAGGTTTTTATCGGATTCAGGCATGTGCGGGACGTTCGGTGAGGGCGGAACATCGCCAAAACGCATGATGTTTCCCATAAATTCTCCGCCAAAAACTGATTTGTAGAAGTTGAAAGCTTCTTCAGTTTGGTTTGAGAAATTCAAGTATGTGCTTACCTGTGCCATAATTATTGGTTTTGAGTTATTGTTGGTGAACCTGATCTTTCAACATAATTTTTGAAATTGTCCAGAATTGCCTGCCATCCCTGCTGCTGTAATTCCAGAGAATTCATCGTCTCTGCCTCAAAGGTTTCCGTAAGTATACATTCTTCTCCGTTTGCTTCAAAAAAGACCTGAACTTTTCTGCCGTCATCCAGCCTGAATTTTATTCTCTTAAGCAGCATTACTTCGATATATTTTCCAGAGAAGTCGAAACCCATACTGCCATCCCGGGCTTCCATGCGGTAACAAAATGTGCCTCCGGTCTTCAGATTATTCTCAGCTGTTGGAGTATGCCAATCGAAGGAAGCATGGTTCCAGTTTACGATATGCAAGGGATCGGTCCAGTACATCCAGACTTTCTCAACCGGCGCATGTATTGTTACCGAAACAGTGATGCGATTCTGTGTGGTTATCATGGTTTTGCCAGTTTATAAATGGATAACAATACCGGTTAAATATTGTTCAGGAATCCGGACCAGATGATAGGTCATAAAAAAAGCTTAGTCGGGAGACTAAGCTTAGCATGTGAGAGGTACGACCGAAACGCGTCATTGCGAGGGAGGTACGACCGAAGCAATCTCATGTTAATTGCTGTACAATACAGATTGCCACGCTCCACTTCGTTCCACTCGCAATGACAGCTACTCCGTTTCGCCCGCCTGCCGGTAGGCAGGCTCGCAATGAAGGTAACTGCTTATTACTAATTTTTCCGGACACGTGTAATTGCAAAATACACGAGGAAACCAAGTGAAATTGCAACAAGTTCAATTCCCAAAAACAAGGGATCGTTATTGCGATTAGCGTATAAGTCCCTATCTATGCCAGTATAATTGTTAATGAAGGCTATTAGTACCAGACCCGCACCGGCAAAAAAGCTGACCAACCCCCATTTGAGTGTCGGATAACTATTGACCTCCTTGTCTTTTATAGGTTCGAGAATTTCAGCTTTTTCAACATGTCCTGTGTTTATTAGCCTCCTTTTCAGGAGAAAATCGGTGAAGACCTTGATGATCATATAGATCCCTCCGAAAACAAAAGCTGTGATAAATA